>NZ_JBFSVK010000027.1:0-92867 GCF_041467855.1 Vibrio sp. 10N.247.311.51
CTAGAAGCTAGAAGCTAGAAGCTAGAAGCTAGAAGCTAGAAGCTAGAAGCTAGAAAAGCAAAAGGCTTGAACTCTATGAGTCCAAGCCTTTTTTGTATCTATAGGATTTGAAATGTTACTGCCAGAGGCTTTTTACAAGCACTTAGGCTTTACTTCTTAGACTTTGCTTACAGCGCAGCGACTTGTGGGCGAACACCTAGCGTATGGCAAAGTGCGTAAGTCATTTCTGCACGGTTTAGCGTGTAGAAGTGGAAATCTTTCACACCTTCACGGCTCAGCGTACGAACCATATCAATCGCTTGGCTAGCACCTACTAGCTGACGAGTGGTTGGATCATCATCCAAGCCTTCGAACTGCTTCGCCATCCAGCCTGGTACTTTTACGTTGTTCATCGCTGCAAAGCGCGACGCTTGCTTGAAGTTAGAAACCGGTAAGATGCCCGGAACAATCTCCACATCCACACCAGCCGCTACACAACGGTCACGAAAACGTAGGTAGCTTTCTACATCGAAGAAGAACTGAGTGATTGCACGGTTAGCACCCGCATCCACTTTACGTTTTAGGTTAATAAGGTCAGATTGAGCGCTTTTTGCTTCAGGGTGAACCTCAGGGAATGCCGCTACTGAGATATCAAAATCGTGGCGAGATTTAAGTAGCTCAACTAAATCAGATGCGTACATCTCTGGCGCGCCGCCGCCTGCTGGAATATCACCACGCAGCGCAACAATACTCTCGATACCATTTGCCCAGTAATCGTCGGCAATTTGAATCAGCTCTTCGCGGCTCGCATCAATACACGTTAGGTGCGGTGCTGCTACTAGACCAGTTTGGTTCTTAATTTCTTTAATGATTGAGTGGGTACGGTCACGTTCGCCCGAGTTTGCACCGTAAGTTACCGATACAAATTTTGGTTGAAGTGTTTTAAGACGGTGAACAGAGTTCCACAGGGTCTCTTCCATCTTCTCACTGCTTGGTGGAAAAAACTCAAATGACACATTGATGTTGTCAGAAAGCTCAGCGACATTCTGATTTAAAGCGTCGATATGACTAGCGTGTGTGTATCCCATCTTACTCTCCCTGTGGCAAAAGCAACCACTAAAAACTCAAATCCTTAAACGACGTTTAGACGTCTATATGTCTGTAGAATGTATTGAATACGATTTAATGTCAACAGATCCATTATGAATTTTTCTCAAGTAGATCGTGAGTAAAACTCAAGTCGTTAGATGAGTCGCAAAGCAGAAATAATGTAGAAAAAAGGCTGAAAAACACATCGTGCTTTCAGCCTTATTTATCTTAGTGAATAGTATGCCATTTACGCGCTAAACCAATTGATCTGAGTATTAAACCAATCGATCTGAAAATCAAAACAGGCTAGACATTCTATTTAGGTCAGATTGAATTGCACCCGCTGTGACTTCACGTCCTGCACCTGGGCCACGAATCACCAATGGATTATCTTTGTACCATTTGCTCTCAATCGCAAAGATGTTGTCGCAAGGCAACAAGTTCGCCAGAGCATGTTCTTTAGATAGGGCTTCAACGCCTACGGTTGCCTTACCGTTCTTCTCCAAACGCGCTACGTAACGCAGAACCTTCTGTTGAGAGTGCGCTTTCTCTAAACGCTCGGCCAACTCTTCGCTCAGTACAGAAGCTTTGTCGAAGAAGTCATCCACTGATAGCTCTTGCAGCTCTGCAGGCACGAGCGATTCCACTTTTACGTTTTCAGGTTCGATATCCAAACCCGATTCACGCGCCAGAATCACCAACTTACGCATGACATCTGAGCCATCAAGGTCAGCACGCGGGTCCGGTTCAGTTAGACCTTGTTGCCATGCTAAGTCAACCAACTCACTGAATGGTACCGTGCCATCAAACTGCTGGAACAACCAAGACAGCGTGCCTGAGAAGATGCCTGACAACGCAATAATGTCATCGCCGCTTTCACGCAGGTCTCGTACCGTGTGGTTAATCGGCAAGCCTGCACCCACTGTCGCGTTGTACAACCAATGACGGCTGATCTTCGCGAAAGCATCTTGTACTTGATGGTAATACTCGCTCGATGCAGAACCTGCCACCTTGTTCGCCGAGATCAGGTGAATACCTTGTTGTGCGATTTGCAGATACTTTGCTGCAAGCACTGGGCTCGCAGTTACATCGAGTACTACTGCTTCATCGTAACCCTGAATAGAACCCAAACGCTCTAACCAGTCGTTACCGTTGTTGGCAATCGCTTCATCGTCAAAACGCTTGCTCACTGAGGTCGCATCAATGCCTTGATCGTCGAACCAATAGGTTTGGCTATCAACCACCGCAACCAATTCAAAGTTCATTCCACGGCGCTTTTCAAGTTCCGCTTTTTGTTCAGCAAACAGGCTTAACCAACTTGAACCAATATTACCCTTACCACACAAGGCAATCGCAACACGCTTCTGCGCTTGGAATAGTTGAGAATGAATGCCTTTCACTAGGCTTGATGTTTCGCTCTTACGAATCACAGCCACCAAGCTTAAGCCTGAGTTCGCTTCTGAGATGAACTCAACCGGTGAGCTCTTAAGCTGCTGGTAGAAGCCGTAGCAATGGTTCGGGTTCTTAGTGACACCCGCACCCACTGCAGCAATCAGAGAGAAGCCTTCTTTGAGCTTAATCTCAGCTTCAATCGCATGGTCTTGTAGATATTCTAATGCACCACCAGCGATCTCTTCCGTGTAGGCAAGACGCAAACAGTGTTGATCTGGTTCAAGCTCATAGGCAAGCGGCTCAAGTTGAGCACGCTTAAGCCCTTCAAGCACTTCACTCTCTAGACGGTCGAAATCATGGCCGTGACCAAAGGTCAGCTGCACGATAAGCACTTCATCCAGAGAGGTAATGATTTTTGCGCCACGACCCGATGCCAGTACACGCTCTATCTGTGTAGAGCCCGCCTCCGGCTGATAGCTGCAGCGTAAGCTGAGATCCATAGCACTTTGAGCCACAGGCTGTAGCGTTCGGCTGTGAAGCACTGGAGCCGCTAGACGAGCGAGTTCACTCGCTTCATCAAGGCGAAGTAGAGGCAGTAGACACGCATCTGAAACCAGACGAGGGTCAGCGCTGTAAACGCCCGCCACATCACTCCAAATCGTCACGCGTTCAACTTCAGCTAAAGCACCGATCACAGTTGCTGAGTAATCCGAACCATTACGGCCAAGCAATACGGTTTCACCCTCGCAGTTCTGAGCCATAAAGCCCGTAATCACCACGCGGCAATGTGCATGCTGCGCCAAGGCTTCTTTGATCAGAGGGTAAGAACGTGCGCGGTCGACTTCAGGCTGAGCGCCTACTTCTGCACGTAAAAAAGCACGCGCATCTTGAGCAACCGCTTGTAAGTCATGCTGGCACAACAAAGCAGCGAGTAGACGTGAAGACCAAACCTCACCGTGTCCAAGCACTTTTGCTTTTTGTGCTTCGCTCAAGGGAGCCGTTAGCTCACCCAAAGCGGTAAATTCTTGTTGAATGGTTGCAGTAAGTTGTGCGGCTGATTCACCCTCAAGCAGTGCTTCAATCAGATCGAGTTGGAACTGACGAAGTGCTTGCAAACATTCATGGGCAATACGACCATCTTTGTCGAGCGCTTCAACGAACTCAATTAAGCGGTTGGTTGTTTTGCCTGCTGCCGATACCACCACCAAATCAGATGCTGATGAGTATTCTCTAAGAATGTTGACCACACGTTGGTAACATTCAGGATTTGCTAAACTGCTGCCACCAAATTTATGTAACTGGCGAAAGGTTGCCATTATTAACCCTCCCCTTCAGCGATAAAGCGTTGTGTTCTTTCAAACGCTTGCTTGAGGTCATCGATTAGGTCTTCTGCATCTTCCAGGCCAACAGATAGACGCAGTAGTTGCTGAGAAACACCCGCTTCTGCTAAGGCTTCTTCACCCATCGCACGGTGAGTCATCGACGCTGGATGACAAATCAGGCTTTCAACACCGCCCAATGATTCTGCCAAGGAGAATAGCTCTAACTTATCAACAAAGTATTTAAGCGCCTCGAATGAGCCCGCAAACTCAAAGCTGAGCATTGAGCCAAAGCCCGATTGCTGTTTCTTCGCGATATCATGACCCGGATGTTCAGGAAGGCTTGGGTGATAAATAGTGCCGACGAGATCTTGTTGCTGTAGAGACGCCAGAATCTCACGTGAGCTTTCTTCGTGAACTCGCATACGCGCACCTAGCGTACGAATACCACGTAAAGTCATGTAGCTATCAAATGGTGTGCCGGTCGCACCAATACAGTTGCCCCACCATGCTAGCTCTTCAGCGTGCTCTTCTGTCTTAGTGACCACAACGCCACCAATCACATCTGAGTGTCCATTGATGTACTTGGTTGTAGAGTGGATAACAAAATCCGCACCCAGCTCTAAAGGCTTTTGGAACACAGGCGTCAAAAACGTGTTGTCGACAGCAACCAGAGCACCAACCTCTTTCGCTTTACGGCAAGTTTCTGCAATATCAACCACACGAACCAGTGGATTCGATGGGGTTTCAATTAAGATCAATTTTGGCTTAAGCGCGATCGCTGCATCCAGTGCCGCTTGATCCGATTGATCAACGAACAGAACTTTGAAGTCACCTTTTAGCGAGCGAGTGTTAAACAGACGGTACGTACCGCCGTAGCAGTCGTGCGGTGCAATAATAAGATCATCGCCGCCTAAGAAAGCCGAAACCCATAAGTTAAGCGCCGAAGTACCACAGTTAGTCACAACCGCACCTTTGCCTGATTCAAGCTCAAACAGTGCCGTTTCTAATAAACCACGGTTTGGGTTACCAGAACGGGTGTAATCGTACTTTGGCACTTCACCAAAAGCGGGAAACCCATAGTTAGTCGAAAGATAAATGGGTGGGACAACGGCATGGTGTTGCGTGTCTGACTCGATACCAGTACGTACTGCGATTGTTGCTGGCTTCCGGCTGCTCATAGGTGCTTCCTTACAAGTTTTGCGTCTGAGAATCACAGCTGCTTGTCGGCATTTTGCGGCTGTGTTAGATATATGTTATTCACTTTACTTTCATAAACGTGAGACGTCAACACTTCTAGACGTCTATATGTCTTTGCTTATGGCAGTAAATCCCGCTAAAATCACCACTATTAATTTATTCTAACAACTAAAGTGATGAAGGTACGCAATGGCCGACTGGAATGGTGAATACATAAGCCCATATGCTGAGCATGGAAAGAAAAGCGAACAAGTAAAGAAAATTACAGTTTCTATCCCTCTAAAAGTGTTAAAGGTTCTTACTGACGAGCGTACTCGCCGCCAGATTAATAACCTACGCCATGCAACAAACAGTGAGCTACTGTGCGAAGCCTTTCTACATGCGTACACAGGCCAACCACTACCAACGGATGAAGACCTTCGTAAAGATCGTCCTGACGATATCCCTGCTGAAGTGAAAAAACTGATGACAGAAATGGGTATCGAGTTCGAAGCGTTTGACGAAGAATAAAGACAACTCAGTCACTGCCTTCATTATTGATTCGCTATAGCTGACCCTATTTATCACATCACGCATTGCGTTTTTATGACTGCGCTGTGAATGATAGACATAAAAAAACCGACTCCTATGAGTCGGTTTTTTATTATTCTTTTTCGTCTCGATAACGAAACGACGATACCAGACGACTATGTCATCCAGTATCTATGTCTCTATGCCATATAGTTAGCAGGCATCTCGATACGAGCTACGCCAGATTCAACAGCCGCTTCCGCAACTGCTCGTGCTACACGAGGAAGTAGACGTGGATCCATTGGCTTAGGAATGATGTAACCCTTACCGAACTCCAGTGCAGTCTCGCCCGCAGCTGCTAGTACTTCAGCTGGAACTTCTTCTTTCGCCAGTTCACGAATCGCTTTAACCGCCGCCAGCTTCATTTCATCATTAATTTCGCTCGCACGCACGTCTAGTGCACCACGGAAAATGAATGGGAAACAAAGTACGTTGTTTACTTGGTTAGGGTAATCACTACGGCCTGTACCCATGATTAGGTCAGAACGAACTTCGTGTGCAAGCTCAGGCTTGATCTCTGGATCTGGGTTTGAACATGCAAACACAACAGGCTTATCAGCCATCAGCGTTAGTGCTTCAGCAGGCAGTAGGTTAGGACCCGATACACCCAAGAACAGGTCAGCGCCTTCGATAACATCTTCAAGCGTGCGCTTGTCAGTGTTATTTGCGAACAGCTCTTTGTATTCGTTTAGGTCATCACGACGAGTGTGGATCACACCTTTACGGTCAAGCATGTAGATTTTTTCACGCTGAGCGCCACACTTAATCAGCAGTTCCATACAAGCAACCGCTGCTGCGCCAGCACCTAAACAAACGATCTTACACTCTTCAAGTTTCTTACCTTGAAGCTCGATCGCGTTCAGCATACCCGCTGCAGTTACAATCGCTGTACCGTGTTGGTCATCGTGGAATACCGGAACATCACAACGTTCAATCAGGCGACGTTCAATCTCAAAACAGTCTGGTGCTTTGATGTCTTCTAGGTTAATACCGCCGAATGTATCTGCAATATTCGCAACCGTATCAACGAACTCATCGATTGTGCGGTGTTTTACTTCAATATCGATAGAATCTAAACCAGCAAAACGCTTAAACAGGAGCGCTTTACCTTCCATAACTGGTTTAGAGGCAATAGGGCCAAGGTTACCTAGGCCAAGAATCGCTGTACCGTTAGAGATAACTGCAACCATGTTGCCTTTACCTGTGTACTTATAAACGTTATCAACGTTCTGTGCGATCTCGCGAACAGGCTCAGCCACGCCTGGGCTGTATGCAAGTGCTAGGTCTTCTGCAGAGTTTGCAGGCTTCGTCAGTTCTACGGCAATTTTGCCTGGAATTGGGAACTCATGGTAATCAAGAGCTTGCTGACGGAATTGTTCTTGAGGTGATAATTCTTGAGAGGATTGAGCTTGGCTGCTGTCTTCAGACATAGGTGTAGGTTCCTAGGATATTATTATTTGGGGGATCTTGTTCATGTTAATGGATGTACTTCAAAGTTCCTAGGTGGTTGAAGCCTCTGTCTCATTAAAAAACGAGATTTCACTACTAATAAGACCAGTGAGCAGTTGAAATTACTATCGCTTGTTGAACTTTCGTGCGGAATTTTGGTGCAGAGAGATACGCAAGGAATTGCCCTGCAATAGAAAGGTAGACAACTTATCGTTAGAGGGGATTGAAGCTTGAATGAAAGTCAGTGCTTTCTCAAATTACATGCAACAAAAAAGGACACCGAAGTGTCCTTTTTCATGTCTAAATAGCGAGAATTACTTCTTGCTAGAAAGAGCACCGAAACGCTTGTTGAAGCGATCAACACGGCCGCCAGTATCTACGATACGTTGCTTACCAGTGTAGAACGGGTGACATTTGTCACATACGTCTAGGTGGATTGATTCTTTTGCTAGCGTTGAGTTGAACTCAAATGTGTTGCCGCAAGAACAAGTTGCAGTAACTGCTTTGTATTCTGGGTGGATTCCAGCTTTCATGGGATAACCTCAAGTAGGCCGTGTCGCTATACGATTCTAAGCCGCACACCACACGTAGTTTAAAAAAAGAAATAAAGACACCGCATCGACACAAAAGAGTGATGAAGCCATACCTTTAAGGCGCAGTATAGTAATGAATCTATAAGGCAGGATCAACCGATTTGATACATTTTTCACCAATTCTCTCTTTATTTCCTTTATCGGCCTGAGATTTCGGGCTGTCGTTGTCGGTATACGCTAACTCGCCGCCTTCATCCAAACTGCTTCTCGAATTTAACCGCCTTATCCTTTAGACTGTTCGCTCTCGTCAACTCAGATAAAGCCGTCCCTTTATGCGTCCAATGATTGCCCGCGTGGCACTGCCTGTTCCACTCGACAAGCAGTTCGATTACAAGATTCCAAGCCACCTATTTCCGATTATTGGTGGACGAGTCTCTGTGCCTTTTGGACGACAAACCTTAACCGGCATTGTCACGGCTCTGGTTAACGAATCTGAATTCGAGCTAGACAAGCTCAAACCCATTAAAGCCTTATTAGACAATCAGCCTGTTTGGCCGGAATCTGTCTATTCACTGTTAATGTGGTGCAGTCAGTTTTATCAGTACCCTCTTGGCGAAACCTTTGCTAACGCCCTTCCGAGCGCTCTAAGAAAAGGCAAAGCCGCCGACTTCGCGACGCTGGTTGAGTGGCAGTTAACGCCATCAGGCAAAGACCAACTGATGCAAGGTTTTGGTCGCGCGGTAAAGCAAGCCAAAGTAATGCACATGCTTGAGCACGGCCCCGTTCCTCATCAAGAATTCATTGATGAAGAAGTTGGCAGCGCCGTACTCAAGACACTAGAAGAGAAAGGCTGGATTGAATCGGTAGAGAAAAAGCCGAAACGTCAGCCGTGGCCAGTTGATCTTGAAAACGACCAAGACAAACCTAAGCTCAATGCCGAACAAGCCATCGCGATTGCGACCGTAAATAGCCAAACCGACTTCGGTTGTTTCCTGCTAGAGGGCGTTACTGGTTCAGGTAAGACCGAGGTTTACCTGAATATGATTAAGCCGATTCTCGACCAAGGTAAACAAGCGTTAGTGCTTGTGCCTGAAATTGGCCTCACCCCTCAAACGATTAACCGCTTTAAGCGGCGCTTTAATGTGCCTGTTGAGGTTATCCACTCAGGTTTAAACGATTCTGAGCGACTGAATGCTTGGTTATCGGCGCGCGATAAAATAGCGGGCATCGTGATTGGTACCCGTTCGGCTCTGTTCACGCCATTTGCTGACCTAGGCATTATCATTGTCGATGAAGAGCACGACGCGTCTTATAAACAACAAGATAGCCTGCGCTACCACGCTCGTGATGTGGCGATCATGCGTGCTCATAAAGCGCAGATTCCAGTAGTGTTAGGCTCGGCGACTCCGGCCTTTGAAACACTGCACAACGCTCAGATCGGTAAATACAGTTATCTCACCCTCACTTCACGTGCGGGTGTCGCACTGCCGACCACCAATAAGGTGTTGGATGTTAAAGGTGAATATCTAGAAAGTGGTTTGTCTGCGTCGTTAATTGCAGAGATGCAAAGACACCTCAAAGCAGGCAACCAGGTGATGCTGTTCCTCAATCGCCGAGGGTTTTCTCCCGCATTGATGTGTCACGATTGTGGTTGGACTGCCGAGTGTAAACGTTGTGATGCTTATTATACTTATCACCAATACAGTAATGAGATGCGCTGCCACCACTGCGGTTCTCAGCAGCATATCGTGCACAACTGCCAAGGTTGTGGGTCTGCGAACTTAGTGACAGTGGGTGTCGGTACCGAGCAGTTAGAAGCTCAGCTTGGCCAACTATTCCCTGAATACAAAACCATTCGTATTGACCGCGACAGCACCCGCCGTAAAGGCAGCTTAGAAAGCGCACTAGAGTCGATTCGTAAAGGTGAATACCAAATTCTTATCGGCACTCAGATGCTTGCTAAGGGTCACCATTTCCCTGACGTGACACTTGTGGCGTTATTGGATGTGGATGGCTCTTTATATAGCAGTGACTTCCGAGCGTCTGAACGTCTTGCCCAGCTATTCATCCAAGTAGCGGGACGCGCAGGACGAGCAAGTAAACCCGGTGAAGTGATCTTACAGACTCACCATCCAGAACATGGGTTGCTGCAAGCCTTGCTGCACAAAGACTATAACCACTTTGCTCAGACGGCACTGGCAGAGCGTAAGCAGGCAATGTTACCGCCTTATACCTTTATGACGCTGTTTAGAGCAGAAGCCAATGACACACGCTTGGTGGAGGAGTTCTTGCGTCAGGTTCGTCACACATTGGAATCACATCCACTGTTTGACCAATATTGCATGGTGTTAGGGCCAACCCCGGCTCCGTTAGCAAAACGAGCGGGCAAATCACGCTGGCAGTTAATCTTACAAACTCAGACGCGCTCGTTAATGCAGAAACTATTAATGAGTGCCAAGCCGGCCATCAATATGTTACCTGCTGCGAAAAAAGTCCGCTGGTCACTCGATATTGAGCCGCAAGATTTGAGCTAAACCCACTTGGGTTAAAACTAATGATAAGTTTGTTCACAAATATTTCATATTTCTCGTGAGCAACTTCACACTAGTCATGTGATTTTTGTTAATCTAGCCGTAACTTTACACGGATTAAACGAATAAAATATTGCAATAAAAAAAGTGTTAGCAACACTTTCATAATATCTATTCGATTACATTTATTATTCACGCCTTAGATACTTAGGCGACAAAGGAACTTAAAAGAGGGTTTAATTTATGGCGACAATGAAGGATGTTGCCCAGCTAGCAGGCGTCTCAACAGCCACGGTATCACGTGCATTGATGAACCCTGAGAAAGTCTCAGTTTCAACTCGCAAACGAGTGGAAACAGCAGTACTTGAAGCTGGATACTCACCCAATACATTAGCTAGAAATTTACGTCGCAACGAATCAAAAACCATCATCACTATTGTTCCTGATATCTGTGACCCTTATTTCGCCGAGATCATTCGTGGTATCGAAGATGCCGCGGTAGAAAATGATTACCTTGTTCTGCTAGGTGATAGCGGCCAGCAAAAGAAGCGCGAGTCTTCATTTGTTAACTTAGTGTTCACCAAACAAGCTGACGGTATGTTGCTGCTGGGCACTGACCATCCGTTTGATGTCAGCAAACCTGAACAAAAGAATTTACCGCCAATGGTGATGGCGTGTGAGTTTGCCCCTGAGCTTGAACTGCCTACGGTACACATCGATAACCTGACCTCTGCCTTTGAAGCGGTTAACTACCTAGCTCAGCTGGGTCATAAGCGTATTGCTCAAATCTCAGGCCCAGTATCGGCAACGCTGTGTAAGTTCCGTCAACAAGGCTACCAACAAGCGCTGCGTCGTGCCGGTGTCTCAATGAACCCAGCCTACAGTACGGTTGGTGACTTCACCTTTGAAGCGGGCGCTCAAGCGGTTCGTCAATTGCTGGCTCTGCCTGAACAACCAACCGCTATCTTCTGTCACAACGATGCGATGGCGATTGGCGCGATTCAAGAAGCGAAGAAACTGGGCTTACGCGTTCCTCAAGACCTATCGATTGTCGGCTTCGATGACATCCAATTCGCTCAATACTGCGATCCACCGCTAACCACCATTTCTCAGCCTCGTTATGAGATTGGACGCCAAGCGATGTTGATGATGCTTGATCTACTGAAGGGCAACGATGTGCAAGCAGGTTCGCGTCTGCTTGAAGCTAAATTGGTGGTTCGAGGCAGTACAGCGCCACCTCGAATGTAACCCTCAGAAATACCCTTACAAATCTGCGGCACATTTTGATGTGCCGCTTCCATTTCTGCACTATTATCCTCGCGCAATCTGGATTACCATGAGGGCAGAATCAGCAACTATTGAATTGTCTTGTGGCTAATAGAGATTATGTAAAGCGTGGTCGTGGCACGAAAAAACCAACCAAAAAACAAGCCCCTCGCCGTAAACCTTGGCGCAGTGGTCTTTTGGCGATCCTCCTTGCCGGTGGTTTTGGTTACGGACTTTACCTATTGAGTAATGACCCTGAGCCGCCAGCACCAACGCCTGTGGCAACCAAACCAAAACCTAAGCCAAAACCAGCGAAAGTGATTCCGCCGCCTCCTGAAGAGAAATGGGACTACGTTGAAACGCTGCCAAGCCGCGAAATCGAAGTGAAAGCCAAAGAGCAAGAGATCTCGAAGATCCCTTACATCATGCAGTGTGGCGCTTACAAAACCTCGTCGCAGGCAGAAGCTCGTAAGTTGGATATTGCCTTCCAAGGTATCTCGAGTGAGATCCGCAAGAAAAATGGCAGTAGCTGGTACCGTGTGGTTCTAGGTCCATACAAGTTGAAGCGTGACGCAGAGCGAGATCGCCATAAGCTGCAACGAGCGAAAATCGAACCTTGTGCTATTTGGAAAGACACCGAGTAATTTAGATTCAACGGCAGTCTCGGTCTTAGTAAAAGCCGAAAACCAAACACCGAAAGCCTCCCACTGTGGAGGTTTTCTTTTATCCCCCTCCCCTTTAACCAAATTTCCTTACAACTTCCGCCGATAAGTTTGCACGACATCACTCACCCTTCCTTGAATTATCCGAGCACCATCCTCATATACTTTTTATACCCAAAGATAAGAAATATTAAGAGGCCCTACTCGTGACTACCATTGTATCTGTACGTCGTAATAATAAAGTCGTCATCGCGGGTGATGGACAAGTATCTCTAGGCAATACTGTAATGAAGGGCAATGCCCGTAAAGTACGTCGCCTATACAACAACAAAGTACTGGCAGGTTTTGCTGGCGGTACCGCTGATGCTTTCACGCTATTCGAAAAATTTGAAAGCAAGCTGCAAATGCACCAAGGCCACCTGACCAAAGCTGCCGTTGAGCTAGCGAAGGATTGGCGTAGCGACCGTGCTCTACGTAAGTTAGAAGCACTGTTAGCAGTAGCGGATGAGACCGCTTCACTGATCATCACAGGTAACGGTGACGTAGTTCAACCAGAGAACGACCTGATTGCGATCGGCTCGGGCGGTAACTTCGCTCAAGCAGCCGCTACTGCACTATTAGAAAATACTGATTTAGATGCGCGTGAAATCGCAGAAAAGTCGCTGAACATTGCAGGCGATATCTGTGTATTCACCAACCATCACCACACTATTGAAGAACTAGAAAGCACCGTTGAGCTGCCAAAGCCAGAGTAACGACCGCTTCCATCAATAACGTTGTATTCAACAGTGATTAAAGAATTAAGGAAAAACCATGTCTGAGATGACTCCTCGCGAAATTGTTCACGAACTCAATCGCCACATTATCGGCCAAGACAACGCTAAGCGTTCAGTGGCTATCGCTCTACGTAACCGCTGGCGTCGTATGCAGCTTGAAGAAAGCCTGCGTGTTGAAGTATCACCAAAGAACATCCTAATGATTGGCCCAACAGGTGTGGGTAAAACTGAAATTGCTCGCCGTCTAGCGAAACTAGCAAACGCGCCTTTCATTAAGGTAGAAGCGACTAAGTTCACCGAAGTTGGCTACGTTGGTAAAGAAGTTGAGACCATCATCCGTGATCTAACGGACGTTGCAATCAAGATGACACACCAACAAGCGATGGAAAAAGTACAGTACCGCGCTGAAGAACAAGCTGAAGAACGTATTCTTGATGCTCTTCTACCACCAGCACGTGATGCTTGGGGTCAGAACGAGCAATCAACTGAAGACACCACCTCTTCAAACACTCGTCAGATTTTCCGCAAGAAACTGCGTGAAGGTAAGCTAGACGACAAAGAGATCGAAGTTGATGTAGCTGCGCCGCAAATGGGCGTTGAAATCATGTCACCTCCAGGCATGGAAGAGATGACGAACCAGCTGCAAGGCATGTTCCAAAACCTAGCTGGCGACACCAAGAAAAAGCGTAAGATGAAAATCAAAGACGCATTCAAAGCACTGACGGAAGAAGAAGCTTCAAAGCTTGTGAACCAAGAAGAGCTAAAAGAGAATGCGATCTTCAACGCTGAAAACAACGGCATCGTATTCATCGATGAGATCGACAAAATCTGTAAGCGTGGCGACAGCTCTGGCCCAGATGTATCTCGCGAAGGTGTTCAGCGTGACCTACTGCCTCTTATCGAAGGCAGCACAGTATCAACCAAGCACGGCATGGTGAAAACTGACCACATCTTGTTTATCACATCAGGCGCATTCCAAGTGGCTAAGCCATCTGACCTGATCCCTGAGCTACAAGGTCGTCTACCAATCCGCGTAGAACTTGAAGCGCTTTCAGCACATGACTTCAAACGTATCCTGACTGAACCAAAAGCATCGCTGACAGAGCAATACATTGCCCTAATGAAAACAGAAGATGTCAGCATTGAGTTCACTGAAGATGGCATCAATCAGATTGCGGACGCAGCATGGCGCGTAAACGAAACCACTGAGAACATCGGTGCGCGTCGTCTACACACAGTAATGGAGCGTCTAATGGATGAGATTTCATTCGAAGCAACAGACAAGGCTGGCAGCAAGCTAGTGATCGATGAAGCTTACGTAACATCGAAACTTGGCGAATTCGTTGAAGACGAAGACCTAAGCCGCTTCATCTTGTAGCACACGAAACTCCAACTTATTGCTCTATCTCAAAGAAATAGCAGCTAATAAGCGAATTCAAGGCCCACTTTCGAGTGGGCTTTTTATTACCCGAAAAATGGGCGTATACTCAAATCACAGTATGAAACGAAGACTTACAAAGAATTAGACCTACGATGAAACAATCTCTACTGATCTGGCTTGATGCCGCACGACCAAAAACTCTGCCTCTCGCACTTGTCTCTATTCTTACAGGAAGTAGTTTAGCGTTCGCCGGTGGTCAGTTTTCTTTATCGATAGCCCTACTGGCATTTTTAACCGCCACCCTATTACAGATTTTATCGAACCTAGCCAATGACTATGGCGACGCCGTAAAAGGCACAGACAACGAAAATCGTCTGGGGCCAACACGTGCCATGCAATCTGGTGCGGTGACGGCGAAAACCATGAAGCAAGCGATCATCCTCAACATCGTGTTTACCATGGTCGCTGGGCTTATTCTTATTTTTCATGCCTTAACCTCGATTGAAAGTATCTTATCTTTCATTGCGTTAGGCGTATTAGCCATTGTTGCAGCCATCGCTTACACCGTCGGTAATAAACCTTATGGCTATATCGGCCTTGGCGACTTGTCGGTATTTATCTTCTTCGGTTTGTTAGGCGTTTCAGGGACTTACTTCTTGCACACTGGCCATGTTGAACCAAGCCTATTCCTTCCGGCATTGGGCTGTGGCTTGATGGCGGTTGCGGTACTCAATATCAACAACATGCGTGATATCGAAAACGACAGCGAATGTGGTAAGCGCACCATGGCGGTTCGCCTAGGGCAACGCAAAGCCAAACATTATCATTTTGCTCTGCTTGGCCTCGCCCTTGCGTCTTTCGCTATCTACCTGCTTATTCAAGAAAAACCGGTCTGGATCAGCCTGCCGTTTTTGCTGAGCATTATCATTGTTTACAAACATGGCAAAGCTGTTTGGGAAACCGAAAAGCCAGCGCAAATTGCACCAATGATGCCCGTGATTGTGAAATGCTCACTGGTCACTAACCTATTGTTTGCAGGGGTTGTCGTAGCTCAAACTCTATTGAGTTAAATGAGACTAATCATTGCAAAGGGATCAAGCGCCGATATACTCAAAGTAAGCTCATTGTTCAAAAGGTATACTAATGGAATACAACACTTCAGCACTGTGCGACATATATTTGGATCAAGTTGATGTCGTGGAGCCAATGTTCAGCAACTTCGGTGGACGTGCATCCTTCGCAGGACAGATCACGACATTAAAGTGTTTTGAAGACAACGCTTTGATTCGCTCTGTACTAGAGCAAGATGGTCTGGGACGTGTGTTGTTAATCGATGGTGGCGGCTCACTACGTAAAGCGCTGATCGATGCTGAGATTGCCCTACTTGCCGAAGACAATGAGTGGGAAGGGATTGTGGTTTACGGCTGCGTTCGTGAAGTCGATGAGCTTGAAGATATGAACCTAGGCATCCAAGCCTTGGCTTCTATTCCTGTTGGTGCGAGCCAAGAGGGTGTCGGTGAATTAGACGTTCCCGTGAACTTTGGCAGCGTGACCTTTTTACCAGAAGATTACCTCTACGCAGACAACACCGGCATCATTCTTTCTGCCGAGCCTTTAGATGTAGAACTTGATCTGGATGTTGAAGAAGAAGAGGTCGAGTAACTCTCACTCAGCTTCAAATCATAAGAACACAAACAAAAACGCCCGCTACTGAGTAGCGGGCGTTTTTTTAAATCTGAAGAGTCGATTACTCTACTTCATCCATTTTACCAAGAAGGTTACGGATGCGATCTTGCCATGCTGAATGCTCTTCCTGCATTTGCTGAGTTTTTTGCTCTAGCTCGTGACGGCTTGCTTTAAGCTCACCAGCTTCTGTTGCTAGTGCTTGTTTCTCTTCTTTAAGCTCTTCCACTTCCATTTGAAGAAGTGCAATTGTATCTACTGCTGTTTGAATTTTTGCTTCTAGCTGCTCTAGTACTTCAAAAGACATTCTGGCCTACCTTTAAGTTATCCGTTTGATGGTGAAGGTTCACTCCACTTATTTCCCCATTCTACTCAGCAGAGCAAGGATAAACACTCAATATATTCGATATTTTGCGCCATTCGATGAAAAAAACAGCGCTTTTTACCGAATATTGACGTGAACGATTACCGCCACAACCGCAAACCGATTATTTCGATGAATAATAACTGTTTTCCACTGCGAATTGATCGAGAGCAATCTCCAAAAAACAAAAAGGCAAACGTTTCCTTTTGGATATGGTAAAATTCGCCGCGAAATTTCTATTCCCTCTTTGAAAATTTTGGAGTCCGCATGAAACGCGATTTAGCAATGTCATTCTCTCGTGTCACAGAAGGTGCAGCACTAGCTGGTTACAAGTGGCTTGGCCGTGGCGATAAAAACGCTGCAGATGGCGCTGCTGTAGAAGTAATGCGTAGCCTATTAAACAAAACCGAAATTAGCGGTGAGATTGTTATCGGCGAAGGTGAGATCGATGATGCACCTATGCTGTACATCGGCGAAAACGTAGGTGTGGGCGGCGACGCTGTCGACATCGCAGTTGACCCAATTGAAGGGACACGCATGACAGCAATGGGCCAATCAAATGCATTGGCTGTATTGGCGGCAGGCGAAAAAGGCAGCTTCCTTAAAGCGCCTGATATGTACATGGAAAAGTTGGTTGTTGGCCCTGGCGCTAAAGGCGCGATTGACCTAGAACTGCCACTAACAGAAAACCTAGAAAACATCGCTAAAGCACTAGGTAAAACACTCGATACTCTAGTCGTAACCACACTTGCTAAGCCTCGTCATGATCAAATTATCGCCGATATGCAAGCAATGGGCGTTCGTGTATTTGCTGTGCCAGACGGTGATGTTGCGGCTTCTATCTTAACCTGTATGCCAGACAGTGAAGTAGACGTCATGTACTGCATCGGCGGCGCACCTGAAGGTGTGGTTTCGGCTGCGGTAATTCGCGCACTCGACGGCGACATGCACGGTCGTCTTCTACCTCGCCATGAAGTTAAAGGCGACACAGAAGAAAACCGCAAGCACGGTGAACTTGAACTTGAGCGCTGCGCAGAAATGGGCGTAACGGCGGGTATCGTGTTGAAGATGGAAGACATGGCACGCAGCGACAACGTTGTATTCTCAGCAACAGGCATCACTAAGGGTGACTTGCTAGAAGGTATTTCTCGCCAAGGCAATATCGCAACCACAGAAACTCTGCTTATCCGTGGCCGCTGCCGTACCATTCGCCGCATCAAATCTATCCACTACCTAGAGCGTAAAGATCCAGAAGTAGTAGGTCATATCCTGTAAGCCAAAACTCGGTGAAACAGAATATTCGAGGGCTGATACCAAGTATCAGCCTTTTGTTTTATTAGCGCAGCAGAATCTCATCATGGCTGCCGATAGAGTAAAACGCTATCTATAGAGTAAATTACTATCAATATAGTAAATGGTTTGCTTTATAAACACCTTGCCTCATAATAGTAGGGTTCATGAGGTAGGGATAGTATGAAAACAAGCGACAAAATCTTACAGACCATTAAGCGTCAAGGCGCGGTAACCGCGAAACAACTGTCAGAAGAATTTGGCATGACGACAATGGGTGCAAGGCAACATCTGCAAAGCCTGGAAGATGACGGTATTCTTGCGTTTCATGATGTGAAAGTGAAAGTGGGTCGCCCGACTCGCCACTGGTCCCTGACTCAACAAGGCCATAGCCAATTTTCAGACCGACATGGTGAACTCACGATTCAAGTGATTGATGCTGTGGAGAGTCTATTTGGTAAAGAAGGGCTGGCTAAGGTTGCTGCCGAGCGTGAACAACACACACTCAAGCAGTATCAAACTGCATTGTCTAACTGTGATTCACTCATCAGCAAGCTTAAAAAACTTACCCAGCTTCGTGAAGACGAAGGCTACATGGCTGAGCTTCAAGAGCATGATGATCACTACATCTTGATTGAGAACCACTGCCCTATCTGTAAGGCTGCAACTCGCTGCCCTAGCCTGTGCCAATCTGAGCTCAATGTATTTACTGAGTTACTAAAAGATGAGTGCCATGTGAGCCGTACAGAACACATCATTGCTGGCGAACGACGCTGTACTTACACCTTAACACCCGCACTTTGATTGTAACGGTAAGCGATTAATACCGTCTCAATATTGAGAAAATACAAATAGATTAAAATTTGTACAGATTTCTTTCTTAAGCTTAGAGCATATGAAACACGCTTAATGCTAAGGAAGGAATGATGGCGCATCCACAACCCTCTCAAAAACTGCCACCCTTTGATGAACTTGTCCAACTCGCGAAAAGCGATCCGAAAGCATTCAATCAATTCAAACACGAGATGTGCGAACAGATGATCTGTTCGGCTTCAGAAGTAATGCAAGACCGACTTCGCGCACAACAAAGTCACATCGACTTAGTGGTTAGCCGTTGTAAAAACCCACACCATACTAATGTCGTACTCATGCAAGAGCTGCGCTGCCAGGTCTGTAAGTTCCAAGATGCACTCGAAGGGCGCTGCGGCTTTGAAGAATCTCTGCCTGAAAATATTGTGCCTTTTAAGCCGAATACCGAACCTAAAATGTACTGAAAGTAGCAAAGCATTAAAAAGAAAAAAGGGAGCGTAATGCTCCCTTCTTATTGATTCGCTGTTCAATATTTACATGGGTCTTCGCCGTAGTCATTACGGCCTTCTGTGCCTTTCAACAAGCCACACTCAATCAGAATCCACAAACCACACACTAATGCCGCGACGGTTGCCGCCATATGAATTGGCGATACAGGTTCTGTCGTCGTTGCAGCCATTGGCGAAGCCAAACGACCCAAGACTAATGGCACATTCAATAGTAGCCAGTAATTAGACTTATTGCGGTCGTGCCAGCGCTTAGCGGTTACCGCAAGGTCTGGGATCACAAGCATCAATAGGAAGATTGGTAGCAGGATATAAGAGTAGGCAGGGAACAACACAGAGATACCAGAAGCAAAACCGGTAATCGCTATGTAGTAGAAAATATTCCAAATCCAGTAAGTCTTACGACCAATTCTCCCCTTGAAAGAGAGCAGTAATTCTTTCATCGACATCTTAAATACTCAAATTTATACGCCGCTAAAAGTCAGCAGCAATGGTTAGTTTATTACTTTTTGAAAGCAACTTTTATCCATATCACGAATATTCACCGTTAAGCTTCTTACATGACTCGCTTGTTCTTGTAGGACCTGCATTAACGATCGTGACAATTCTCGCTTTTGCTCTTCCGTTCGTCCCGAAAGTAACTCAAAGCTGATATGAATAAAGTCTACACTATCTTCCTCATCACCGACCAACCAATTATGGCAACGCAGTGAACGAGACTTCACTGACGGCACATCAAACAAGCCACACGTGAGAGCGACTTGGTGAAGATCTTCCAGTAAGCCTTGGATATTTACTCGCTCATCCACTGAATTGGAGTACTCTAGAACTAGATTCGGCATTGTTACTTCCTGTTGTTAACGCAATCGTTTGTCCCTTAATAACAACTAACGATGAAAAATCCGAGAAGTTAGCTATTATTCTGTCTGCCGGATCACTGATATATGCTCAAAATCTACTCTGACCATTGAGTAAGATCCAAGAAAGTCATGACCACAGTCATGATCTGTTGATATTAATCTGTTATATTATTTCGTAATAAAGTTTACTTTTTTACATTCGATTTATTTAAATACTTTGGAGATATTCCTATGCGTCATCCTGTAGTTATGGGTAACTGGAAACTAAACGGCAGCAAAGAAATGGTTGTTGATCTACTAAACGGTCTTAACGCTGAACTTGAAGGCGTAACAGGCGTAGACGTAGCAGTTGCTCCACCAGCACTTTTCGTTGATCTAGCAGAGCGTACGCTTACTGAAGCGGGCAGCGCGATCATCCTAGGTGCTCAAAACTCTGACCTAAACAACAGCGGTGCATTCACTGGCGACATGTCTCCAGCAATGCTTAAAGAGTTCGGCGCATCTCACATTATCATCGGTCACTCTGAGCGTCGTGAATACCACAACGAATCAGATGAGTTCGTAGCTAAGAAATTCGCATTCCTAAAAGAGAACGGCCTAACTCCAGTTCTTTGTATCGGTGAATCTGAAGCACAAAACGAAGCAGGCGAAACTGTTGCAGTATGTGCTCGTCAACTTGACGCTGTTATCAACACTCAAGGTGTTGAAGCTCTTGAAGGCGCTATCATCGCTTACGAACCAATCTGGGCTATCGGTACTGGTAAAGCAGCTACAGCTGAAGATGCACAACGCATCCACGCTCAAATCCGTGCACACATCGCAGAGAAATCTGAAGAAGTTGCTAAGAAAGTTGTTATCCAATACGGCGGTTCTGTTAAGCCAGAAAACGCAGCAGCTTACTTCGCACAACCAGACATCGACGGTGCTCTAGTTGGCGGCGCAGCTCTAGACGCGAAAAGCTTCGCAGCTATCGCTAAAGCAGCAGCTGAAGCAAAAGCTTAATTTAAACATCACCGTTTAGATTAGATGAAAGGTCAACTTAGGTTGGCCTTTTTTATTGCCTGTCGTTTCTGAAACCCAAACGGCAGGCACAAAAAAAACCGCTGAACAATCAGCGGTTTTTAAATTCTTTAAGCGAACGCTAAGCGTGGCTTAGAACAACTCTTCTGCAACGCGGAACAGCTCAGAACGGTCTGGGTTCTGCATGTTCTCGATACAATCGATGATGTCGTGGTGAACAAGTTCTTCTTTCTCGATACCAACACAACGACCACCGTGACCTTCTTGAAGAAGGTGAACAGCGTAGTTACCCATGCGAGAAGCAAGTACACGGTCAAATGCAGTAGGACGGCCACCACGTTGGATGTGACCAAGAACCGTTGCACGAGTTTCACGACCAGTTGAAGATTCGATCTCTTTAGCCAGTTCGTTAGCATCCATCATTAGCTCAGTTAGAGCGATGATTGCGTGCTTCTTACCTTTAGCAATGCCATCTTGGATGTTGCTGATAAGCTGTTCTTTATCTAGGCCAGTCTCTGGAGTAATGATGTACTCACAACCACCCGCGATTGCTGACATAAGCGTAAGGTCACCACAGTGACGGCCCATGATTTCAACAATAGAAATACGTTGGTGAGAAGAAGACGTGTCACGTAGACGGTCAATTGAATCAATAACAGTGTTAAGCGCTGTTAGGTAACCGATTGTGTAGTCAGTACCCGCGATATCGTTATCGATTGTGCCTGGAAGACCGATACATGGGTAACCCATTTCAGTCAGCTTCTTAGCACCCATGTAAGAACCGTCACCACCGATAACAACAAGTGCTTCGATACCGTGCTTCTTAAGGTTCTCAATGCCTTTCTCACGAACAGCAACTTCTTTAAATTCAGGGAAACGTGCAGAACCTAAGAAAGTACCACCACGGTTGATCACGTCAGATACGCTTGAACGGTCAAGCTTTTCGATACGGTCTTCAACAAGGCCTTGGTAGCCATCGTAAATACCGTAAACTTCAATGCCAACTGATAACGCAGTACGAACAACGCCGCGAACTGCTGCGTTCATACCTGGAGCGTCACCACCACTGGTCAAAACACCGATCTTCTTAATCATGCTCACCCTCGATTTTTGGGAATCTATTATTCAATTCTTGTTCTTGCTGATTGTATATCAACAAGATTTTAAATCTATATTTGTGCGTTATGTTACATTTCCTCAACAGGAATAGCACTCAAATCGCGTAAAATTATGTAACATTTCTACTTCTGTAAGAGTATTACAGTTTTACTCAATAACTTTGTTGATTCACATCAGAATCAACATTAATTGTTACTAAGGTGGTTTTTGAATCACCTAACAGTTAATAATTTTTACTCACTTTAGTTCAAAAGCCACTCACTTACCATTTGCCCGCTGATTTTTAGCACGCATTACCACGAGTGGAATTTCTGCTGCTTCTCTGGTCCAAATACGACCGAATACGGGTCTTGGTGAATTAATACATCAGCATCAGGGAACACGGAGATAAGCTTAGCCTCTACTTCGTCAGAAATGCGATGCGCTTCAATAAGTGGGATATTATCTTCCAATTCTAGATGCAGTTGAATGAAGCGAATTGGCCCCGAACGACGTGTTCGTAATTGATGCACACCCAACACGCCTTCCACGCTCAATGATGTCTCTTTAATCTGTTTCAGCTCATCATCTGGCAGCTTATGATCAAGCAGAGACTGAACCGCTTCCATCGCCATTTGATAAGCGCTGTACAGAATGTAGATACCAATACCGACCGCGAATACTGAGTCCGCCTGACCAATCCCAAACCAGCTCAATGCCAGTGCCAGCATGATCGCAGCGTTCATATAAAGGTCTGATTGATAGTGCAGAGAGTCGGCCGCAATAGCTTGGCTGCCTGTTTTGTTGACCACATGCTTTTGGAATCGAACCAAACCGAAGGTCATCACCATCGCAAATAAGCTGACATAGATACCAATCTCTGGAGAGTTCAGTTCATGAGGTCGGAAGAAGCGTTCAATACCATTGAGAATAAGGAAACATGCAGAGCCTGAAATAAACATTGCCTGCGCTAATGCAGCTAGAGATTCAGCCTTACCATGACCAAAGGTGTGCTCTTTGTCGGCAGGCTGCAGAGAGTAACGAACCACGATAAGGTTAACGACAGAGGCCGCGATATCCAGCATTGAATCCACGACGGAAGCCAACAGACTCACGGAACCTGTCACCCACCACGCTGCGACTTTCACTATCAATAAAATAGTGGCGATGGTTGTGGCTGCCCAAGCGGCGAGCGTAACTAAACGTGCGTATTCTTGTTTCATAACTTGGCTATAAAGTGACTGATAGCACAAAGTATAACCTGCAAACCACCAATTGAATATGACAGCCATGATGTAAAACATTCATTTTTAAGGATCAAAAAAAGCGACACTCGGCCGCTTCTTTCTAAACACTTTCATTCAACGCTGATTTCTCAAGCAATGAATTACTTGTCTTTGTTCATGCGTTTTTCCATTTTGTCAGCACACTTAGTCATGCGCTCTTGTTGGATTTCTTTCAGTTGAGTCTTTTGCTCAGCCGTTAGTACGCTCATCATTTCGTGTTGCTTCTTAAGCATTGCTACGCGACGCTCAGTTTGCTTCTCAACCATTTGGCTTGCTAGGTCGTTTGCTGCTGCTTCATCGAAGTTGTCAGCCAGTACCAATGCTTGAACTTTCTCTTGGTGCGCTTTCATTTTCGCCATTTTATCGGCTTTATTGCCAGCGTGTTTTTCTTTCATCTCTGCACGATTCGCTTCGCGCATCTGTTTCAATTCTGTTTTTTGTGCATCAGTCAGGTCTAGTTGACGCATCACTTTTTTGTCGAAGCCACCACATTTACCGTGCATGCCTTTGTGATCGCCTTTATCGCCGCCGCCATATGCGAACGCGCTTGCTGTACCTAACATTAGTGGAAGTGCCGCAGCTGCTAGTACAAGTTTCTTAGTCATTTTCATAATTGTTGCCTCAATTCGGTATAATAAGTCATGTGTTGCGTCTGTTTCTCAGCGCTTAGATATAGATTAGTCTTTCCCTCGTAAAGTGACGTTTAGAAAGCGTAAAGAATCGTAAAGAGTGAAAGTTGACGAATAATTAGCAGTATTATTAACCTGTAAATAGTAGATAACCGATTAAGGCTTCCCAATGGCGAACATTCTTCTTATTGATGACGACACCGAGTTAACCAGCTTACTCAAAGACATTCTGAGCTTTGAGGGCTTCACTGTTTCCGAAGCCAATGATGGCTATGCAGGGCTGGAAGCTATCAATGATGAGATTGACCTGATTCTTTTGGATGTGATGATGCCGCGTCTTAATGGCATGGAAACACTAAAGAAACTGAGAGAAAATTGGGAAACACCCGTGCTGATGCTGACCGCAAAAGGCGAAGAGATCGACCGTGTGATTGGTCTTGAGCTTGGCGCGGACGATTACCTGCCTAAACCTTTCAGTGACCGAGAATTGTTAGCGCGTATTCGAGCTATCTTGCGTCGAACTCAAACCGCCACCGCGCCTAAAGCGGCCAGTGATAGAGTTCAATATCAAGACATCGAAGTCTTCCCGGGCAAACAAGAAGCCTACTGCAATGGTGAGCTCATCGACCTCACCACAACCGAGTTCGCACTACTGAGTCACCTTATCCAAAACCCAGGGCAAGTGATCACCAAAGAAGCATTGAGCCTAGATGTGTTAGGTAAAAGGCTCGCAGCGTTTGACCGCGCGATAGACATGCACATCTCTAATCTACGTAAGAAGATTCCTGAGCGCACTGACGGTAAATCACGCATCAAAACTTTACGAGGCCGTGGCTACTTATTGGTAGAGGAAGATTAATGCGTATACCTAAAATCACCAGCTTATATGGACGTATCTTTGCTATCTTTTGGTTCACCATGTTACTGGTGCTTTTGTCGGTGCTGTCACTTCCCCATTTAGACCCTCGAGTCGCGCGAGATGTGCCCGCAGATCACCTCGATAAACTCGAGCGTATCGCTAAAATCACAGAGAAACGCTACGCCAAAGAACCAAATCTGGGCAAAATTGTCTTCCAACTTGAGGCTCCACGCAGCCGCAAGGATTCTCGCGCTCGCATCTATCTGACCGACCTTGAGGGCGCAGTCCTTACCTCAAAAAGGCATTCAGACTACAAACTTAAAGCGATTCGCAACTTTGTTACCTCGATAGATAACCCTGAAGTGCCGAAACAAAAACTGTACGGACACTACATGGTCGCAGGTCCAGTACCGATCAAACTCGCGGGTGAAGAGTTGTTGATGTACGCCGGAATAAAGTGGACTCAACCACCGCCATTCTTGTTACGCCTGTTTGATAGACCTCTGCAGCTACTGCTGGCGGTTATGCTGGCGAGTACCCCACTATTGCTTTGGCTAGCTTGGGCACTGAGTCAACCCGCACGCAGGCTAGAACGCGCGGCACAACGCGTGGCGAAAGGCCAATTCGAGGTCGATCCAACACTCGAAAAAGGTACTTCAGAGTTCAGACAAGCCGGTGAAAGCTTTAACCAGATGGTCGAAGCCGTGAACCAGATGATTTCGGGGCAACAACGCCTGCTATCTGATATTTCACACGAGCTCCGCTCCCCACTGACACGCCTTCGCATGGCCAATGCACTGGCGATTCGTAAACAAGGTGAGAGCCAAGAGTTAGAACGCATTGATACCGAAGCACAGCGTTTGGAACAGATGATCAGTGAGCTGCTGACGCTATCTCGTATGCAGGTCGACAGCCATATTACTCGTGAGGTTCAGCCTATCTCGAGCCTATGGGAAGAGATCTTAAAGGACGCAGAGTTTGAAGCCGAACAGATGGGCAAACAACTGACGTTTTCGGAGATCCCAGAACGCTCTATTTCGGGGAACCCTAAGCTGCTGATGAGTGCGCTAGACAACATTACACGCAATGCGATCTACTACGGTAAAGACCAAGTGGATGTGCAATTCCATGTGGTTCAAGATCAGCTAACAATTTGCGTCAATGATAATGGTGATGGTGTACCTGATGATGAGTTAGATTCTATCTTCAGACCTTTCTATCGCGTTTCCACTGCCCGTGATCGTAATACCGGCGGCACAGGTCTTGGATTAACCATTACTGAAAGTGCGATTCGCCAACACAGCGGAACCATCACGGCGACCCGCAGCCAGCTCGGTGGATTACAACTCGAAATCACCCTGCCTATCTTACCGGTGTAATACCCCCACAAAGATCGCAGTTGATAATGATTGCTATTATCACTATGGTAAATCCTCTAATTAAGGAGGATTTACCATGTCGCACACTTTCCCTGCTTTACCCTACGCTTACGATGCCCTAGAACCTTACATTGATGCTAAAACGATGGAAGTGCATTACAGCAAGCACCATAGAACCTACTACGATAAGTTTGTTGCAGCGGTGTCTGGCAGCGAGCTAGAACAGCAATCTCTGACCGAGATTTTCGCCAACATCTCTCAGCACAGCCCGGCTGTTCGTAACAATGGCGGCGGCTACTACAATCACATCTTGTATTGGAACTGCATGTCGCAAGACGGCGGTGGTGAACCGACTGGCGAGCTTGCCGAGGCTATCAAGAATTCCTTCGGAGATTTCGAGACATTCCAAGATCAGTTCGCCCAAGCGGCGATCAATACCTTTGGCTCCGGCTTTGCTTGGCTAGTGGTAGAGCAAGGGCAACTGAAGATCATCTCAACCTCGAACCAAGATAATCCGTGGATGGATACCGTGGCGAGTGATGGCGAACCGATTCTCGCGCTCGATGTTTGGGAACACGCCTACTACATCAGCTACCAAAACCGTCGTCCTGATTACATCAATGCATGGTGGAACGTGGTGAATTGGAATGCCGTATCTGAAAACTACGCGCAAGCACTAACGAACCAAGCTTAAGCGAATGGTGACGGTGGCGAACTGTACTCACTCAGCTTGCCACCGTATACTCGGGCTATCTTTGATTACTCTTGTGAACCAACATGTTTGATATCGCTCTATACGAACCAGAAATTGCACCCAATACGGGTAACATCATCCGCCTATGTGCTAACTGCGGCGCAAACCTGCACCTGATTGAACCGCTTGGCTTTGATTTTGAAGAGAAGAAGGTTCGTCGTGCTGGCTTGGATTACCACGACCTTGCGCGAGTTAAGCGTCACAAGAACCTAGAAGCTTTCCTTGAGTATCTTGAGAATGAACGCGAGGGTGACTTCCGCATCTTTGCCTGCACCACTAAAACGACAGGTCACCACGTTGATGCAAAATTCCAACAAGGTGATGTGTTGATGTTTGGCCCAGATACTCGCGGGCTGCCTGCTGAATTCATCGAAAGTATGCCAATGGAACAACGCATTCGTATTCCAATGATGCCAGACGCGCGCAGCCTGAACCTGTCTAACGCAGTGGCAATCATTGCTTTTGAAGCATGGCGACAAATGGGGTTTGAAGGCGCAGTATAACCGAACACTCAAGCTTATCTTTTATCTGTTATCTGTTATCTGTTATCTGTTATCTGTTATCGATAGTAAACAGTAAGTAACAGCTAGCGACAGACAATAAAAAAGGCTCTTACCATTATCACTTTCTTGCGAAGGATAAAGGTAAGAGCCTTTTCTGTTTTTCCTCTATATAAAGAGAGAAAAATTAATTAGTTTAAGCGGTTACGATCGTTGTCGTCGTCTTTCTTCTCAAACTCACCTTCAAAGGTGTTGCCGTCTTTTGATTGGTCAGATGGATCGCGATTGAATGGGTCTTGTCCAAATGGGCTCTGACCAAAACCAGCTTGTCCACCGGCATGGAAACCACCAGACATATTGGTCACCACCATTTTTTCCATCATTTTCTTGGCAATCATCGCTCTTGGTGCTGGCAGTAATACCAACATACCGAGTGCGTCCGTCATAAAGCCCGGAGTTAGCAGCAATACACCGGCAACTGCAAGCATCACGCCTTCAAGAATCTGTTGTGCTGGCATTTCGCCTTGTTGCAAGCGACCTTGCACAGACATAAGTGTCTGAATGCCTTGGCTACGAACCAACGATGCACCCACAAATGCAGTGATCAAAACCAACGCAATAGTTGGCCACAATCCTAAGAAGCCACCAACTTGAATAAATAGCCCAATCTCAATGATGGGTACGAAGATAAATAGTAATAATAAGATAGGAAACACACGCCCTCCTTTGTTACTTGCAGTTTACGCTGAAAGCCCTAACAATCTCAAATTCATCCTGTAAATAAGCGTGTTTATTGACCAAGAATAACTTTGCAAAATATTGACTAAACAAAACCGAAAAAGGTGATCCACTTAATATTTTTATGCGCTAAGTACAGTATCATGTGCCACATAAGTCAGGACGGATTTATCAGCCCAATATTCTAGCGAACGGAGTATTTGCACACAGAATAGGCTAATAACTAACTATATAATCAGAATAATTCTCTAAGGATCCTGTTATGGCTACTCAATCAGAAGCTCAAGTTGAAGCTCCTCAAGCTACTCGTCTCGAAGAAGATCTATTAGGTCAACGTCATGTTCCGGCTGATGCTTACTACGGCATCCACACTCTACGCGCAGTTGAAAACTTCAACATCTCAAATGTAACGATCTCAGATGTACCTGAATTCGTTCGCGGTATGGTGATGACTAAGAAAGCGGCGGCTTTAGCAAACAAAGAGTTAGGTGTAATTCCAAGCGAAGTGGCTAAATACATCATCCAAGCTTGTGACCTAATTCTAGACACGGGCAAGTGCATGGATCAGTTCCCATCGGACGTTTTCCAAGGTGGTGCTGGTACTTCTGTAAACATGAACGCAAACGAAGTTGTTGCGAACGTGGCTCTTGAACTTATGGGCAAAGAAAAAGGCCAATACGAGTTCATCAACCCGAATGACCACGTAAACCGCAGCCAATCTACAAACTGTGCTTACCCAACTGGCTTCCGTATCTCTGTTTACAACAGCGTTCGTAAACTGATTGATGCGATCGAATACCTAAAAGGTGCATTCGAGCTTAAGAGCCAAGAATTCAACACGATTTTGAAGATGGGTCGTACTCAGCTTCAAGACGCAGTTCCAATGACGGTTGGCCAAGAGTTCCACGCTTGGGCTGTAACCATCAATGAAGAAATCAAAAACCTAGAATACACTTCAAAACTACTGCTTGAAGTAAACCTAGGCGCAACGGCTATCGGTACAGGTCTGAACGCAGCACCAGGTTACCAAGGCCTAGCAGTTAAACACCTAGCAGAAGTAACTGGCCTAGAGTGTGTAGCGGCTGAAGATTTAATCGAAGCAACATCTGACTGTGGCGCATACGTAATGACGCACGGCGCACTTAAGCGTCTAGCTGTGAAACTGTCTAAAATTTGTAACGATTTGCGTCTGCTTTCTTCAGGTCCACGTACTGGTCTGAACGAGCTAAACCTACCTGAACTGCAAGCCGGTTCTTCAATTATGCCTGCTAAAGTAAACCCAGTTGTTCCTGAAGTAGTAAACCAAGTTTGCTTCAAAGTTCTAGGTAACGACAACACGGTTTCTTTCGCTGCAGAAGGCGGTCAACTGCAACTGAACGTAATGGAACCCGTTATTGCACAAAGCATGTTTGAGTCTCTAGACATCCTAACAAACGCTTGTGTGAACCTACGCGACAAGTGTGTAGACGGCATTACAGTGAACAAAGAAGTATGTGAATCACACGTATTTAACTCTATCGGTATCGTCACTTACCTAAACCCATACATTGGCCACCACGAGGGTGACATTGTTGGTAAGATCTGTGCTGAGACAGGTAAGAGCGTTCGTGATGTGGTTCTAGAGCGCGGTTTATTAACCGAAGAAGAACTTGATGACATTTTCTCTGTTGAAAATTTGATGCATCCTCAGTATAAAGCGAAGCGCTACGAATAAAGTTAGCGAGAAAGGGCTCCAAACGGAGCCCTTTTTTAGGCTCCAATACGGTTAACCATGATTATTTTGTGGATTTCTGTTGGTTGCGCTTTTGCCAAATTGAATCTAAACCATAGAACTATTATGTGAACATTCCAGCAGCGAATGTTCACATAATAAAATCTAAATGAGGTGTTACTTATGATTGCAGTAGAACTGTTTGTCGTCCTGCTCTTTATCTTTTTGGGGGCCAGAATTGGCGGTATCGGTATTGGTTTTGCCGGTGGTGCTGGTGTTATTGCCCTTTCACTTATTCTTGGCGTTCCAACAAGCCAATCTTTCATCCCGATCGACGTAATCTTGATCATCATGTCAGTTATCACCGCAATTGCTGCAATGCAAGTTGCTGGCGGTATGGACTGGTTGGTACAAATTGCCGAAAACTTTTTGCGTAAACACCCTGAACGCATCACCTTTTACGCGCCGATTGTGACCTTTGTAATGACATTAATGGCGGGTACTGGTCACACAGCATTCTCTACGCTTCCTGTTATTGCAGAAGTAGCGAAAGGCCAAGGTGTTCGTCCTTCTCGTCCACTGTCTATCGCAGTTGTCGCTTCTCAAATTGCTATCACAGCTTCGCCAATCTCGGCTGCAGTTGTCGCTTTCGCAGCAATGTTGGCACCATTTGGTGTTGATTACCTAACGCTATTGATGGTTTGTATCCCAACAACCTTCATCGCTTGTATGGTTGGTGCGGTTGTTGCTAACTACATGGGTAGCGAACTGAAAGACGATCCTGTTTACCAAGAACGTCTAGAGAAAGGTCTAATCAAACTGGCAACAGAAGAGAAACGCGAAATTCTACCTACAGCGAAGAAAGCAACGTACATCTTCCTAGCAGCGATTGGTTTCGTAGTTTGTTACGCAGCGGCTATCTCTAGCTCTGTTGGCCTAATTGAAAACCCAGCACTAGGTCGTAACGAAGCAATCATGTCTGTGATGCTAGCAGCAGCAGCGGCTATCGTGATGTTCACTAAGATTGACGCAGCGAAGATTTCTTCAGCACCAACATTCCGCTCTGGTATGACTGCGTGTGTATGTGTACTTGGTGTAGCTTGGTTAGGTTCAACGTTTGTAAACGCACACGTTGCTGAAATCAAAGACGTTGCTGGTGCTCTACTTGCTGACTACCCTTGGATGCTGGCTCTTGTTCTGTTCTTCGCTTCTATGCTGCTTTACTCTCAAGGCGCAACAACGGTTGCACTGATGCCTGCAGCACTAGCGATTGGCGTAGCACCACTAACAGCCGTTGCTTCTTTTGCTGCGGTAAGTGCGCTGTTCGTACTTCCAACTTACCCTACGCTACTAGCAGCGGTTGAGATGGATGACACAGGCTCAACGCGTATCGGTAACTACGTATTCAACCACCCATTCTTCATTCCAGGTGTGGTAACAATCAGCACTGCGGTAGCACTAGGCTTCGCATTCGGCGGTCTGTTTATCTAACATTCGCTGGTGATTGAACATTAAAAAGGAAGCTTCGGCTTCCTTTTTTGTTTTCTGCTCAATGTGTTATTTGATACGCATCAAATAACCATTATAAACTTTAAAAACCGCCTAAAAATAAAGTTTGAATAAAATTCCAAGATTATTCAGACCGATCATAAACAACACCTACCAAATCAATCTCCTCCCACTTCTAGTTAATCCACAACGAATATTAATCCAAGCTAACTAACCAAAAAACCTAGACGATTTTCTGCCATTTTTCAGCCCGTTCATTAGCCATTATTTTTGTGAACAGCACCAAAATTAAATACCAAAGTAAGGAATAAAATAACCGCAGCTAAATTAAATCTAACTTCATTTGGATTAGTAAATATAAAAACAACCTTAATTTAAAGTCAGCAACTTTATATCGTTGAGTGCTTTATAAGTGTCCGTGTATTTACAATCTATAAATCATTAGTCGCTAATTCACATCACTTCTATTTAAGATGATGTAAGGAGATAGCCATGACAACTCAAACGATACCAAGCGAGAAAAAAAAGGGCGGCTTCTTTGCCAACTTTAAATTCCCTTCTGCCTACACCATTCTATTTATTCTGATTGCGTTCGTCGCACTGCTTACCTGGATTGTTCCAGCAGGCCAATACGACCGTGCAATGAATGAAGAGCTAGGCCGAGAAGTACCCGTAACCGGAACCTATCAAGCGGTAGAAGGTAACCCTCAAGGCGTGATTGATGTACTGCTCGCGCCTATTGACGGCTTCTATGACCACAATAGCTATGAAGCGGCGGCTATCGACGTTTCGCTGTTCATCTTAATCATCGGTGGCTTCTTAGGGCTAGTAACCAAAACGGGTGCCATTGATGCCGGTATCGAGCGCGTCACCGCCCGCTTAGAAGGGCGAGAAGAGTTAATGATACCAATACTGATGGCGCTGTTTGCCGCAGGTGGTACCGTCTACGGCATGGCCGAAGAATCACTGCCCTTCTATACATTGCTAGTGCCGGTAATGATGGCAGCTCGCTTTGACCCTCTTGTTGCCGCTGCGACCGTACTGCTTGGTGCAGGTATTGGGGTGCTGGGTTCGACGATTAACCCATTCGCAACCGTGATCGCTGCCAACGCTTCTGGTATTCCATTTACAGACGGTATCGTGTTGCGTATTGCGATGTTGATTATTGGTTGGGGTATTTGTGTTGCCTACGTGATGCGTTACGCAAGAATGGTTCAAGCCGATCCAACAACATCAATTGTCTACGACAAATACGAAGAGAACAAAGCGCACTTCTTAGGTAATGCGAGCGGCGAAAAACTTGAATTCACCGCGACTCGCAAACTGATTCTGACCATTTTTGGTGGCTCGTTCGCTGTGATGATTTACGGTGTATCCGTTGCTGGATGGTGGATGGCTGAGATCTCAGCAATGTTCCTAGCTGCAACCATCATCGTTGGTATTGTGGCTCGCATGAGCGAAGAAGAGTTTACCACCAGCTTCATTGATGGTGCCCGCGACCTACTTGGTGTTGCGCTTATCATAGGTATTGCACGTGGTATCGTGGTGGTGATGGACCGCGGTATGATCACCGATACTATTCTGTTCTCTGCAGAACAGATGGTAACGGGACTTTCTTCAGTTATCTTCATTAACGTGATGTTCTTCTTAGAGATTCTACTGTCATTCTTAGTGCCATCGACCTCTGGCTTAGCGGTACTTACCATGCCAATCATGGCGCCATTGGCTGACTTTGCTGGCGTAGGTCGTGACCTGGTTATCACTGCGTACCAATCTGCATCAGGCTTGGTTAACTTAATTACTCCGACTTCTGCGGTAGTAATGGGTGGCTTGGCGATTGCTCGCGTCCCTTACGTACGCTGGGTTAAATGGGTAATGCCATTAATCGGTATCTTGATGGTGTTCTGCATCATTGTTCTGAGTATTGGTGCGCTTATCTAGACAGCCCTAACCAACAAGCTTCAGATAACAAGCTTCATCTTCTCGTTCAAAGCCGCTTTCTAGCGGCTTTTTTTATCACTATCGAATCTAACTCCAACTCCGGTCTCAGAAACAGCCTCACGAGCTGCGCACACCTCATCTAAAGCCTCTCTATTACCTACTCAGTAGCAAAGCTTAAACGAGCAAAAACCACTTGCGACAAAGAATAAGCCAACGTTTAATCATCAAGGTTAAAGCTAATAAAAAGCCAACTATTCTTCGTTATTATATTTATACAAATATTTAGTCATTTATTAGCGTTAATTATATTTTAAGTAATTCACTCCATAATCACCAAAGGAGAAATAGTAGTGATTTTTATAGAAAATCGGCTTAAAACACCCAATTATAAAGTGTGACCACAATAGATTTATTCGCATTTAAATTGTTAAAGAATAATTAATTCCACGTACAAAATTAAATATCTAAATACTAACATTGCATACTTCCAATCTAAGCTCATTCTTATCAATAAAACTATTTTGCATATAATCCCTCACAAATTAGATTCTAGCTAGTTCAATGAAAAAAGCATGCATAATATTCCCAAGGAGTTAACTATTTAGAAAAGGCTGACAATAGTTGAAAGTGCATAAAGTTTGTTAAAACCCTTGATTTTAAAGGGCTGCAGGATAAAAAACGATTTGTGATAGATCTCTAAGAATACCTGACTAGCAGGCGTAATATTAATTCCAGACAAGAGATATGAATAAAATAATTCATTCTTCTCAACTGGAAATAAATAATTACTCTTAGCGATAAAAGTAATTCAAATATATAAGAGAGAGACGATCATGAGTAAGTTCTATGTAGGTTCTGAAATAGGTCAATTACGCCGCGTTCTAGTTCACCGTCCAAGACGCGCACTGACTCACCTAACACCCTCTAACTGTCACGATTTGCTGTTTGATGACGTACTGGCTGTTGAGCGTGCAGGTAAAGAGCATGACGCATTTACTCAAACGCTACGTGATCAAGGTGTTGAAGTTCTTCTTCTTACTGACCTACTAGCAGACACGCTAGCAGTGCCAGAAGCGAAAGATTGGCTTTTGAATCATCAAGTTTCTGATTACCGCTTAGGCAAAACGTTTGCTAACGACGTGCGCTGCTACTTGGGCGACTTACCAAACCTAGAGCTAGCAAAAATCCTAACGGGCGGTCTTTCTTACGCTGAGATGCCAATGAAATCATCTTCAATGATGCAAGGCATGCACGCACCAACCGACTTCATTATCGAACCGCTACCAAACCACCTATTTACTCGTGACACATCTTGCTGGGTATACGGTGGCGTATCCATCAACCCGATGGCGAAACCAGCTCGTCAACGTGAAACCAACCACGTTCGCGCTATTTACCGCTGGCATCCAACATTCGCAGGCCAAGACTTCATTAAATACTTCGGCGATGAAGAAAACATCAGCTACGACAACTCAACGATTGAAGGTGGTGACGTTCTTGTACTTGGTCGTGGCGCGGTTCTTATCGGTATGTCTGAACGTACAACAGCACAAGGTGTTGAACACTTAGCATCTAGCCTATTCAAACACGGTCAAGCGAAGCAAGTTATCGCAATGCAGCTACCAAAACACCGCTCTTGCATGCACTTAGACACCGTTATGACGCACATGAGCGAAGATACGTTCTCTGTTTACCCTGAAGTAGTGAGTAAAGACGTGCAGTGCTGGAACCTAACTGGTGATGAATCAGGCGCTGTGAAAGTGAAAGAAGAAGGCTACTTCGTAACGGCTATCGAGAAAGCACTGGGCGTAGACAAGCTAAACCTAATCACAACTGGTGGTGACAACTTCCATGCAGAACGTGAACAGTGGAACGATGCGAACAACGTGCTGACTGTTAAACCAGGTGTTGTGGTTGGCTACGAAGGCAACACCTACACCAACGAAAAATACGACAAAGCAGGCATTACGGTTCTTCCGATTCCAGGCGATGAACTTGGCCGCGGTCGCGGTGGCGCACGCTGCATGAGCTGCCCAATTGAGCGTGATGGTATCTAATCACTAAGACGAAAACGGCCAAGTTGAACGATCTGAAATAATCTCAGCTTGGCCAAAATGAGAGAACACAATTATGACTAAGCAAACTGTTGTTGTTGCACTCGGCGGTAACGCCCTACTTCGTCGCGGTGAGCCGTTAGAAGCCGATGTTCAACGCCGTAATATTGAAACAGCGGTTAAAACCATCTCTGAAATCGCGAAAGTGTACAACGTGGTTCTAGTACACGGTAATGGCCCACAAGTTGGTTTACTGGCTCTGCAAGGTTTGGAATACAAAAAAGTAAATCCATATCCGCTAGATGTGTTGGGCAGTGAGACTCAAGGCATGATCGGCTACATGCTGATGCAAGAGTTCAAGAACTATCTGCCTAACCGCAACATCTCATGCATGTTGACGCAAATGACCGTTGATCCAAACGATCCTGCATTCGCAGATCCAACTAAGCCGATTGGCCCGATCTACGAAGAAGCGGAAGCGCGTGAATTAGCGGAGAAATTCCACTGGATCGTCAAACCAGACGGCCAACACTTCCGTCGCGTTGTGCCAAGCCCACGCCCTACTGGCATTGTTGAGCACGAAGCGATCACCCAACTTATCGATGCAGGCCACCTCGTAATTTGTACTGGCGGCGGCGGCATCCCAGTGAAAAAAGAGAACGGCAAATTAGTCGGTGTTGAAGCAGTTATCGACAAAGACATGTCAGCGGCTTTCTTGGCGAAACAACTGGATGCGGATGCGCTGCTTATTTTGACCGACGCGGACGCTGTTTACCTTGATTGGGGCAAACCGACTCAACACGCACTGCGCAGCACCACACCAAGTGAACTGGCGCAATTCGAATTTGATGCAGGCTCAATGGGGCCAAAAATTGAAGCATCGTGCGAATTCATTCAGCAAGGCGGCAAGGTCGTCGGTATTGGTGCACTCGAAGATGGTTTGCAAATCCTGCAAGGCTTGGCGGGCACCAACATCACCAAAGATTAATCTACTCGCGAGCTTTTCAAACCTTGCGAGAAAACTGAATCACCGTTTGAACTGAAATTAATACACAAAAATTGAATCGCGCTTTCTTGAATTTTCTTTCCCTGTAACAAGAAAGCGCCTAAATCTAAGAAGGAATACATCATGGCTTTTAACCTACGCAATCGTAACTTCCTAAAACTACTAGATTTCACTCCACGCGAAATTCAACACTTGTTAGATCTTTCTATGGAGCTAAAAAAAGCGAAGTACAACGGTTACGAACAGCCAACACTGACTGGCAAAAACATTGCGCTTATCTTTGAGAAAACCTCAACTCGTACTCGCTGCGCATTTGAAGTTGCCGCATTCGACCAAGGCGCTCGAGTATCTTACTTAGGCCCATCTGGCTCTCAAATTGGCCACAAAGAATCAATGAAAGATACCGCTCGCGTTCTAGGCCGTATGTACGATGGCATTGAATACCGCGGCTTCGGTCAAGAAATCGTTGAAGAGCTCGGCGCTTACGCTGGAGTTCCAGTATGGAATGGTCTGACTGACGAATTCCACCCAACACAAATCCTAGCTGACTTCCTAACCATGACGGAATACGGCCGTGGTAAACAACTGCATGAAATCAGCTTTGCTTACCTAGGTGATGCTCGCAACAACATGGGTAACTCTCTAATGGTTGGCGCTGCGAAAATGGGTATGGACATTCGCCTTGTTGCTCCAAAACAATTCTGGCCACAAGAAGAGCTACTGGCTCAATGTCGTGAAATCGCAGAACACACTGGCGGCAAAATCACGCTAACAGAAGATGTTCAAGAAGGCGTGCAAGGTTGTGACTTCCTGTACACAGACGTTTGGGTATCAATGGGCGAAGCAAAAGAAGCGTGGGCTGAGCGTATTAACCTAATGATGCCTTACCAAGTGAACATGGAAATGATCAAAGCAACAGGCAACCCACATGTGAAATTCATGCACTGCCTACCAGCTTTCCACGGCGAAGATACAACAGTCGGCAAACAACTTGCTGCTGAATATCCGCAGCTTAAAGATGGCGTAGAAGTGACGGATGAAGTGGTCGAGTCTGAATACTCAATCGTATTCGATGAAGCAGAAAACCGCATGCACACCATCAAAGCAGTAATGGTTGCGACACTAGGCAGCTAATAAATTAAAAAGTTAAGAAGTTAAGAAGTTAAGAAGTTAAGCACGCACTTGTTCGCAAGATATTGACAAGCTAAGTGCAATAACAGGGAAATGCGGGTGGCGTTCTTGGGATTTTGACCTTGGATAAAACCCGCATTTTTTTTCACGCACTAGAAATGATTATTACCTGAAAAGCCTGAGATTCGCAGTTCCAACAAAGGCTTAAATGGAAACTAGAAACGGACGTAATTTCGCATAAAAATCCATTAAATGAATACTTTACAGAAAGTATTGCATGGCCTTTTTATCTGAGTATAATCCTCCGCAATTTGTCTAAAGAGAGCAAAAAATGAACCGCAATTCTGTCGCACATAATTGTCAAACTACACGCCAAAGAGTGGCGGTGGTGTCATTTTTATTTTGCTCTATTGATCGTTTCGAAGCCTCCTATTTTTAGGGGGCTTTTTTTTGTCCGCAATTTGACTGTATGCATAGAAAAAGGAAGACCCGTTATGGCTCATTCGTTATTTAACAAGCACATCATCTCCATTCCAGAGCTCTCTCGTGATGAACTGGAGCTTATCGTCGATACTGCCGCAAGACTCAAAGCAGAGCCAAATCCAGAGCTGCTGAAAAATAAGGTGGTGGCGAGCTGCTTCTTTGAACCTTCAACTCGAACTCGCCTTTCATTTGAAACCGCAGTTCAACGCCTAGGTGGCACGGTCATCGGTTTTGATAATGGCGGTAACACATCGCTGGCGAAAAAAGGCGAAACACTTGCCGATTCGGTGCAGGTTATCTCTTCTTACGTTGACGCCTTTGTGATGCGCCACCCACAAGAAGGCGCAGCACGTTTAGCCTCTGAGTTCTCTAACGGTGTGCCAATTGTGAATGGTGGCGACGGTGCAAACCAACACCCAACGCAAACCTTGTTGGATCTGTTCTCGGTTTACGAAACACAAGGCACGCTTGATAACCTCAATGTGGCGTTCGTCGGCGACCTAAAATATGGCCGCACCGTGCACTCATTGACGCAAGCACTATCAAAATTCAACAACGTGCGTTTCTTCTTTATCGCGCCAGAAGTGTTAGCCATGCCGGATTACATCTGTGAAGAACTGGAAGAGATGGGCATCCAATACAGCACACATAGCAGCATTGAAGAAGTGGTGCCTGAGCTTGATGTTCTGTACATGACTCGCGTACAGAAAGAGCGCTTTGATGCGTCAGAATACGCGCACATGAAATCGGCTTACATTCTAACGGCCGATACGCTGAAAGACGCTCGCCAAAACATGAAGGTGCTTCACCCACTACCACGTGTCGATGAAATCACAACCGACGTAGATAAAACGCCACACGCTTACTACTTCGAGCAAGCTGAAAACGGTGTGTATGCTCGCGAAGCCCTATTAGCCCTAGTTCTAAACGACACTTTATAAGCAGGAGAAACAGTCATGGTTAAACAAACTCAGCTACAAGTAGAAGCCATTCGTAACGGCAGCGTCATTGACCACATCCCTGCTCACCTTGGGATCAAAATCCTCAAGTTGTTTAAATTGCACAAGACCGAGCAGCGCATCACCATGGGATTAAATCTGCCATCATCAGCGCTTGGCCATAAAGATCTGATCAAGATTGAGAACATCTTCCTAACCAAAGAACAAGCCAACCAATTGGCTCTGTACGCCCCGCAAGCGACAGTAAATCAGATTGAAGAGTACAAGGTGGTGAACAAGCTAACATTAGTGCTGCCAGACCAAATCAACAGTGTCTACTCTTGCCCGAATAGCAACTGTATTTCTCACGGAGAGCCAGTAGAAAGCAGCTTTAAAGTGCAGCTAAAACAGGAAAACGTGCAGCTAAAATGTCACTACTGTGAAAAAGTATTCTCTCGCGAGATCATGAGTGAAATTCGCTAACCCTTAGCGCCATTATCACGGTCTACAAAGCACCCTAATACCGATGGATATTTATGCCAAACTTGGAATAAATATCCATTTAACAAAAGAATAAAACTCCAAAATAAAAGCAATTAACTAGAATTTTATTTGGTGATCCCCTTCAAAAAGATAACTATCCTTTAGTGGTAGACTCAATGGATAGACGATCATACATCACGCATACCTTCCCTCTTTATTTCGGGATTCATCGGTAAGCCCTATTTAACAATCGTACTCTACGGCTTTGGGAGTACGCTCGGCGCTATGGACAAGCGATAACCACATGTTGACCTTAAGGAGTTGTTCATGAACCCAATCACTGAGCACGGTTGCTTGTATTCAGCTGAAGATAAAACACTGACTGCAGCGTGCAAACGCTTACTACAACAACAAAGCTTCTCGACCCAAAATCAACTGCGAGAGAAACTCGTCGATATTGGCTATACAGGTATCAGCCAATCGACCGTATCTCGTATTTTGTCACAGCTTGGCGTGGTAAAAATTCAGAATGCTTGTGGTAAAAAGGTTTACTGCATCACGGTTGAAAGTGCACCGGTTCGTGTCGATGCATCCATCTCTTCACAAATCGAATTCATCACTCATAACCAAGCGATGGTCATTGTAAAAACTCATCCAGGTTGTGCGCAATTAGTCGCAAGATTAGTTGATATCGACCCACACACCGAGATTATCGGCACCGTTGGCGGCAACGATACTGTGCTTATTATTCCAAAAGATACTATGAATATTGATGCTTGCGAACAAGTCGTAAAAGCGCGCTTGGGTGTAGCTTAAATGTCTATTTTACAAGGGCAAGTCACTCAAGTTGAATTGCAGCTCCCCTCTCGATTACCCAATAAAATCGCTATCCCGCCTTAGGGGATATTTGTTTGCCGATGAAACTAATAGCAAACTATTACGGTCTGATTGAGTTAAGATACCTTCAACTCCATTTTGATGACTAAATAGTATGCGACGACTTGCCACATTACTTTTTGTTTGTGTTTCCCTATTCACCCAGCCTGCGTGGGCGCTATTTGGGAACGACAACGCCGAGCCAAGCTTCGGAGGCAATAACAATGGTTTTGTCCCTGTAGACCAAGCTTTCCCTTTCAATTACTACCAGCAAGACGACAAAGTCCTTCTCGACTGGCAAGTAAAAGAGGGCTACTACCTCTATCAACATAGCCTCTCGTTCACCGGGCAAAATCTCGCTATCGGTAATGTTGAATTAGAAGATGGTAAGCCGCACCAAGATGAATTCTTCGGTGAGGTGAGCATTTATACTCAACCGTTATTCGTGCAAGTTCCTCTACAGAGTTACCAAGATGGCTCACAGCTGATCGTTAAGTATCAAGGCTGTGCGGACGCAGGTTTCTGCTACCCACCAGAGATTCGTGTCATCGACATTGAACCTTTCACAGCAACAGGCTCTCCTAATTCGCAAGGTAGTGACTCACAAGCTTCATCTTCTGCTAGCAACGAGACCGATGTTTCTACGCAACCAACGTCTCCGAAAGCAGACGTTGTAAGTAACACGACTCAACAGCCAAATGCCCCAGTATCAAAAGAAGCAGGCTTAGCCGATAAGCTCGGTGACAGTTGGTGGACCCCTCTATTATTCTTAGCACTCGGTGTTGGTTTAGCCTTTACGCCGTGTGTGCTGCCTATGTATCCGATTCTAACGGGTATCGTTTTAGGTGGTGGCAAGCTCAGCCAAGGTCGCGCGTTAATGCTGTCCTTCATCTACGTGCAAGGCATGGCGCTGACCTATACCTTATTAGGTTTAGTGGTTGCTTCAGCAGGCATGCAGTTCCAAGCCGCTATGCAACACCCTTACGTACTGATCGCGCTGAGTATTCTGTTTGTGACGTTGGCGATGTCGATGTTCGGCGTTTATAACCTACAACTACCAAGCAGTATCCAAACTTGGCTTAACAACCAAAGTAACAAGCAACAAGGTGGCAATACCTTGGGCGTGTTCGCGATGGGGGCTATCTCGGGCTTGGTATGTTCACCTTGTACCACAGCGCCATTGTCAGGTGCACTGCTGTATGTGGCTCAAAGTGGCGACCTATTAACCGGAGCAATCGCTCTTTATGCGTTAGCGATGGGTATGGGTATCCCGCTGATCTTAGTTGCGGTGTTTGGTAATAAGCTTCTGCCGAAAGCAGGCAGCTGGATGGACAAGGTGAAGATCGTATTCGGCTTTATCTTGCTGGCAGCACCTATCTTCCTGCTAGAGCGAATTATCCCTGAATTATGGGCAACGGTACTTTGGTCTGGATTAGGCTTTATCGCCTTTGGTTGGCTTTACCACAGCAAGAATGCACTGCCATTCGGCGGCTGGAAGCAAAGTGCAGTGGGTATCATCGCGATGCTCGGACTATTCGCTTCAGCGCAACCAGCATTGAATTACTGGTTCGCCGAAAAGAGTGTTGTGGTTGAACAACAAATCCAATTTGCACGCGTCAATACGGTTGAAGAATTAGAAATCCAGCTCATCGAAGCCAAGAAACTCGGCAAGCCAGTGATGCTCGATTTCTACGCCGATTGGTGTGTGGCCTGTAAAGAGTTTGAGAAGTACACCTTCCACCAAGCTGATGTTGAGAACAAGCTTTCTGATTTCGTCCTGCTTCAGGCTGACGTAACGAGAAACATGCCTCAAGACATTGAACTGCTTAAACAATTACAGGTACTCGGTTTGCCAACCATAGAGTTCTGGGATGGCGAGGGTAACCATGTTCCAAATGCTCGTGTAACCGGTTTTATGCCTGCCGATGTATTCTTAAAACACATGCAAAAACACCAGCTATAACGGCAATATTCACTAAAATATAAGCCGAATCGAAAGCCGTACCGCCCCTCCGTAACGAGATGGCAGTGCGGCTTTTTTGCTATTCAGAGTAACGCTTTCTTATTCCGGGGATAAAAGTCGATATGGTTCAGACTTTTAATGCATAGATATTGTCCACATACTCAATCAGGATGATAATAAATATTAACTAAATTGTTAAAAGTATGAACGTCATGGACTCGACCTATACCATCATCATTGCTGATGACCACCCTCTCTTTCGCAACGCCCTGTTTCAGTCAGTTCATATGGCGATCAGTGGTGCGAACCTGCTTGAGGCCGATTCTCTCGATGCATTACTGACTCTGCTAAAGAAGGAAGACGAGCCGGATCTATTACTGCTCGATCTGAAAATGCCGGGTGCCAATGGCATGTCAGGCTTAATTCAACTTCGCGCTGAATACCCTGATCTACCGATTGTGGTGGTCTCTGCCAGTGAAGATGCCAGCGTGGTCACTCAGGTGAAGAGCCACGGTGCCTTTGGCTTTATTCCTAAGTCGAGTGATATGCGTGAGTTGGTGAGTGCACTGAATCAAGTGCTGAATGGCGACCCCTTCTTCCCTGAAGGACTTATCACCAATAATGCAGCGTGTAGCGACCTTGCAGAAAAGATTTCCACACTGACGCCTCAGCAATACAAGGTATTAGGGATGCTTTCTGACGGCTTGCTTAACAAGCAAATCGCGTATGAATTGAATGTTTCGGAAGCGACCATCAAAGCACATATGACGGCCATCTTCCGTAAACTGGATGTAAAAAATCGTACTCAAGCGGTTATCTTGCTACAAGAAGTCCACAATTAAGCTTCACTGATATCCTCTTCTAAAGTCGTCTTAGGTAAACATAAGCCCAACCTGACGACTTTATGATCATCTATCTCTGCAACCACCCAAGTGATGTCATGCCACTCGAAGCTATCACCCAATACAGAGTGTGCGCCAAGCTCTTGAGCAACCAATTGTTTTAGCGTCATTTCTCGCTCTTCTTCCGAGCCAAGTTCAATACCATAACAATCACTCACTGCCGCAACTGATAGCTCAACATCCAAGAAGAAATCACCAAAGAATCGTGCCGCCTCGTCTGCTAGAGGCGCCTCACTGAACAACGAACTTAAGCTGTCCAAATCTTTGTCTTGGCCAAGCACGCATAAGATATCGTTCGCCTCTAACACAGTGCTGCCTGATGGGTGGAGCATCGCATCTTGTCGAAACAGTGCCGTAATGCGCGTCCCTTCTGGCATAGATAAACGCTTAAGCGGCTCGCCGACACACCACTTCTCGTCTTTCAATTTGTAGACAAACATCTCCCACTCACTGGTCGGATAAATCTCCATACCAGTACGAGAAATCGGTGTTGGTGTCGGTGGTAAGGTCACTTGAGCGAGTCTTGCAACTTTCATCAAGCTACCGCCTTGAACAATCAGCGAAACCATAACCACGAAGAAGGCGATATTGAAATACAGCTGAGCATTAGGCAGGCCAGCCATCATAGGGAAGACCGCTAAGATGATCGGTACTGCACCACGCAAACCTACCCAAGAAACAAACCAGCGCTCCTTGGTAGTAAAGCTTCGAAATGGCAGTAAACCTAACCAAACCGACAGCGGACGAGCAAACAAAATCATACCGAAGGCCAGTGCTAGCGCAGGCAGAGCAATGTCCATCAACGTTGATGGCGTCACCAATAAACCCAGCACCAAGAACATCACGATCTGGCTTAGCCACGTCATACCATCAAGAACATTAAGAATAGAGTGTCGAGAGCGCGTCGGACGATTACCAATGAACAGGCCTACAAGGTAGATCGATAAGATACCGCTGCCGCCAAGCATGTTAGAGAACGCAAACAGCGCCACACCACCGCTGAGCACCAAAATAGAGTAAAGGCCGTCAGCTAGTTGCACTCGATTGATGAGACTCCATAGAAGCCAGCCACCGCCAATGCCGACAAGGGTACCGATACCAAACTGCATCGCGAAGCTTTTCAGTAGGAAGTTCATCCCCATTTCAGCATCAGGCGTGCCCAGCAACGCAATTAAGGTCACCGTCAGGAACACCGCCATTGGGTCGTTAGTACCGGATTCAATTTCTAGAGTCGAGCCAACACGCTCATTGAGGCTCTGCCCTTTCAGCAAAGAAAATACCGCAGCCGCATCGGTCGAGCCCACAATCGCGCCAACCAAGATGCCCTGCATCAATGACAAATCGAACAGCCACGCGGCCATTAAACCAGTGAGAGTAGCGGTACATGCCACGCCTATTGTAGCGAGCGAGAGCGAAGGCCAAAAAGCGACCTTGAAACTCGCAACCTTGGTTCGCATACCGCCATCCAGCAAGATCACAGCAAGCGCAAGGTTACTCACCAAGTAAGTGAGTGAGTAATCATCAAAATTAATGCCACCGGGTCCATCTTCACCGGCTAGCATGCCAACGAAAAGGAAGATCAAAAGAATAGGTACGCCCAAGCGAGAGGACACTTGCGAAAAAAGCACACTGATAGCGATGAGCACCGCACCAGTTAAAAATAAGTGGTTAATAGTTATTGCGTCCAATTCGTCCCCCCAAAGAATAAAACCCGAGCTTTAAGCATGTTGATCTTCTGCCGTTAAGCAAGGCGCGGTCGGTAAAAGTGCCGCTGATACTATAACAAACTTATGTTTCGCTTCGTGTCATATGCAGGACTAAATACCGTTTCTCGGTCATTTAGTTGTTAAATTTTATGACTCGCATACTAATTCATGCGCTTTTGTTAGACCTTAGGCTAATTTAACAACATTGTAACATCACATTTTTCTATGGTTATGCCTTCCAACGCCCATATTTCAGTGAATTAGCGCTAATAGTGTCCCGACTAAAGTTGCACAGATCCCTTTACTTATCCTTGCTACATTCTAAATCGTAACATTACGTTAACACAGCCATTTACAAAAACGGTTTCTACGAAAACGGAATAAAGGAGAAGGCAATGGCGTTCGAATCTACGGAACATGCTCAAGCCTACTGGAAGGAAAACTTGGGAATTATGGGAACACTGCTCGCGGTTTGGTTTGCAGTGTCTTACGGCGCTGGCATCTTATTTGTGGATGCCCTCAATACCGTTCAGTTTGGCGGGTTCAAGCTAGGATTTTGGTTCGCTCAGCAAGGTTCGATATACACCTTCGTGGCGCTGATATTTATTTACGTTGTCCGCATGAATGCGCTCGACAAAAAATACAACGTACAGGAAGACTAGAGGTTAGAACATGGATATTCAAACTTGGACGTTTATTCTCGTCGGTATTACTTTCGCAGTATATATCGGCATCGCAATCTGGGCTCGTGCAGGGTCTACTAGTGAGTTCTACGTTGCTGGCGGTGGTGTACACCCAGTAGCAAACGGCATGGCGACCGCCGCTGACTGGATGTCGGCAGCATCATTCATCTCAATGGCAGGTATCATCTCATTCGTTGGTTACGACGGTGCGGTTTACCTAATGGGTTGGACAGGTGGTTATGTACTACTTGCGCTATGTTTAGCACCTTACCTACGTAAGTTCGGTCAGTTTACGGTTCCTGATTTCATAGGTGAGCGTTACTACTCGAAAACGGCACGTATGGTAGCGGTATTCTGTGCAATCTTCGTATCGTTTACGTACGTTGCAGGCCAGATGCGTGGTGTGGGCGTTGTATTCTCTCGTTTCCTAGAAGTTGATATTAACCTAGGCATCATCATTGGTATGGGTATTGTGTTCTTCTACGCAGTACTGGGTGGCATGAAAGGCATCACTTATACGCAGGTAGCTCAATTCTGTGTCCTCATTTTCGCCTTCCTTGTTCCAGCAATCTTTACCTCAATCATGATGACTGGTAACCCACTTCCACAAGTTGGTATGGGCTCTACGCTATCAGGCACGGATGTTTACCTTCTTGATAAACTGGATGGACTGACTGAAGAACTCGGATTTACCGCCTATACCGAAGGTAACAAGAGCATGGTAGATGTATTCTTCATCTGTGCAGCTCTAATGGTCGGTACTGCGGGTCTTCCACACGTAATCATTCGTTTCTTCACAGTACCAAAAGTACGTGATGCTCGTATCTCAGCGGGTTGGGCACTACTGTTCATCTCATTGCTATACACAACAGCACCAGGCGTTGCAGCATTCGCTCGTGTAAACATGATCGAAACAATCAACGGCCCTGACATGCAAGGTGTCGCAGCAGCAGACGCACCGAGCTGGTACAAAAACTGGGAAAGCACTGGCCTAGTAGGTTGGGAAGATAAGAACGGCGATGGCAAAATGTTCTACTCGGGCGATGAGCGCAACGAGATGAAGATTAACCGTGACATCATCGTACTGGCTTCTCCAGAGCTAGCGAAACTACCAAACTGGGTTGTAGCACTGCTTGCAGCCGGTGGCCTAGCAGCCGCACTATCAACAGCCGCGGGTCTACTATTGGTAATCTCAACGTCGATTTCACATGACTTGTTGAAGAAAGGCTTCAGACCAAACATGACCGACAAGCAGGAGCTCTTAGCCGCTCGTCTGGCAGCCATGGTCGCGATTGTCGGTGCCGGTTACTTGGGTATTAACCCACCAGGCTTTGTAGCACAGGTAGTAGCGTTTGCCTTCGGCTTAGCCGCAGCATCCTTCTTCCCAGCGATTATCCTAGGTATCTTCTACAAGAAGATGAACAAGGAAGGTGCAATTGTAGGTATGTTGTCAGGTATTGCCTTCACAGCAAGCTACATCATCTACTTCAAGTTCATTAACCCAGCAGCAAGCACACCTGAAAACTGGTGGTTTGGTATCAGCCCAGAAGGCATCGGTACGCTAGGTATGTGTCTAAACTTCGTAGTATCGATTGCTGTAAACAAAGTAACTGCTGAAGTACCACAAGATGTACAAGATATGGTTGAGAACATCCGTTACCCGAAAGGTGCAGGTGAAGCTCACGACCACTAAACAAAGATGTTTAGCAAAAAATGAATCAGTACTTACATTGTAGGGATTAGGTACTGACTCCAGAAAGCCGATACTTCGTGTATCGGCTTTTTCTTTTTCTGCTCACTTTATAAAAAGAGAAACAAAGGGTTGTTTTTAAAATCTCATTTGATAATAATTATCATTAACATCCAATAAAGAGATGCAGATGATGATGAAAGAGCAGCAGGTTCTCTATTCGAGGTTTTACAAAGCACAGGATCGCTTTGCTTCATTAGAACAAGTTCAAGGCCATGAGCCGTTTGTAATTCGGGAGTATATCGAGTGTGCACTCACGCTTTCGGCTTACTATGAAAAGCATGCCGCTCAAGAAAACATCTTGTTGTGCGAGCTGTATCTACGCCAAGTTTTCTTTCATTTGATTGAAGCGATTGAGTCTCCTGAACGCAGTTTCGCCTTTCGTCATATCTGCCTAGACTCTATTCACTCACCACTATTTTATTTGAAGCGCCACTACTGCCAGCAACCGCAAGGCCAAGCGCGTTTTTTGAATCTCAGCCAAACACTACAACAAGTCCAAGCCCCACTTGGCTAACAAGGATAGAACATGACCCTACAATTTCGGATTGAAAAAGACAGCATGGGCGAAGTGAAAGTCCCTGCCGATGCGCTTTACCAAGCACAAACTCAGCGTGCAGCAGATAACTTCGCGTTTAGCTCGCACAAGATGCCGACCAGTTTTATTCAAGCACTGGCGTTAATTAAACAGGCAGCGGCAGATACCAATGCTCAGTTAGGTTTACTAGAAGGTGATATTGCCAACGCGATAGCCGAAGCCAGCCAAGAGATAATTGAGGGCAAACATCTCGATCAATTCCCGATCGATGTTTACCAAACCGGTTCAGGTACCAGTTCCAACATGAATGCCAATGAAGTGATTGCTACGCTTGCTTCAAGAAGCTTGCAAGGCGACGTGAACCCCAATGATCACGTCAACATGGGCCAAAGCAGTAACGATGTGGTGCCAACCGCAATTCAAGTGAGCGTTGCTTTGATGGCAGAAAACAAGTTGTTGCCAGCACTAACTCACCTTTCTGAAGCACTTACCGTTAAACAGCAAGAGCTTGCTGAAGTAGTAAAAACAGGCCGTACTCACCTAATGGATGCAATGCCAATAACCTTTGCTCAAGAGCTAGGTGGCTGGAAGTTCCAGATAGAACACGCTAAGCAAGCAATAGAGAACACCCTGCCCGCTATCAAGGCTTTAGCACAAGGTGGTACTGCGGTTGGAACAGGGATCAATGCTGACCCACGCTTTGCCGATAAATTTGCGAGTAACCTGTCTCAATCAACAAAGATCAGTTTTAGCTCGAGTGAAAACTTCTTTTTTAACCTCAGCAGTCAAGACGCGATCGTTGCGCTTTCTGGGCAGCTCAAAACTGCAGCAGTTGCGATCATGAAGATCTCAAACGATCTTCGCTGGATGAACTCTGGGCCGTTGGCTGGCTTAGGGGAAATTGAATTGCAGGCGCTACAACCAGGCTCGTCTATCATGCCTGGCAAGGTAAACCCTGTGATTCCAGAAGCAGCGGCTATGGCGGCGGCGCAAGTCATTGGCAACGACACCACCATTACGGTGGCAGGCCAGTCAGGTAACTTCCAACTGAATGTGATGCTGCCAGTGATTGCTCATAACGTATTAGAAAGTATAGAGCTTTTAGCTAACAGTTCAGTCGCGCTAGCAGATAAAGCCATCGCGACCTTCACTGTGCGCCAAGATAACCTCGATTTAGCCTTGTCAAAGAACCCAATCCTAGTGACCGCACTTAACCCTGTGATTGGCTACTTGAAGGCGGCTGATATTGCCAAGAAAGCCTATAAAGAAGGTTTACCAATTCTGGATGTAGCAGAAAGAGAAACCGATCTTAGCCGAGAAGAGCTCAGTAAACTGCTTGATCCAACTACACTGACGCAAGGTGGTATTGCTGGTTAGTTATTGAATTAACAAGCGAATCGGCGTTCGCAAAAAAACAAAGACAAAAAAGGCCTCATCTGAGGCCTTTTCACTATCCGCTCACGAACGTACTAATCCGAACCTGTTAACCCAAACTAACTCACGCGATTCAATACCGCTCTGAGTTTTAACGGTTTCACTGGCTTGGCAATAAAGCTAAAGCTGTTGGCCTTGATCGCTGCCAACATGTCATCGGTTCTATCTGCACTGATGATGACACCTTCAAAAGAATCTCCAAGGCGCAAACGACACTGCTGCAATACTTCGAGACCCGTTCTGCCGTTATCCAGACGGTAATCAGAGAAAATGACATCTGGCAGCCAACCCTCATCTAGGCACTGCAAGCTTTCGACCAGATCAACCGCCGTCTTAACCTCACAACCCCAACGTCCAATCAGATTTTCCATGCCGACTAAGATTTCTCGTTCATTGTCGACACACAATATCTTGAGATGTTCGATGTCGCTGGTCGCCATTGGCGTCGAAGCTTGCACAACTGGAGCCACTTTTTCCGCTCTAGCCAAGGTGATGGAAAAGACACTGCCTTGACCCGGCCATGAGCGCATCGAAATTTGATGACCAAGCACATGAGCAATACCTTTCGAGATGGCTAACCCTAACCCCAATCCTTGATCGGCTCGTACTTGGCTGCCACGAGTAAACTCTTCGAAGATCTCTTGTTGCTTGTCTTCATCGATACCGGTTCCGTTATCCCACACATCGATTCGAACCTGTCCATTCACTCTTCTCGCACCCAGTACCACTTTCCCTTCCGGGTTATAGCGGAACGCATTGGTCAAAAAGTTCTGAATCACACGCCTTAACAGCTTAGGGTCTGAGTGAATAAACAATGACGATGGGATCATCTTAAACTCAATTTTCTGTTGTCTCGCTAAGGCACTAAATTCCGCATTTAAGTTGGTTAGCACATCGTGCACGGCAATCGCGTGAATGTTGGTTTCTAACTTTCCTGACTCCAATCGAGATATATCCAGCAAGTCACCAATCAAATCTTCTGCAGCACCAAGTGCACTCTCGATGTGAGATGACAGTTGCTTCACCTCTTGCTCTTTTGCTACCTCAGACAGTGACGAAGCAAACAAGCGTGCGGCGTTGAGCGGCTGCATCAAATCGTGGCTTACCGCGGCTAGAAAACGACTCTTAGATTGTGACTCTTGATCCGAAATCTGCGTGGCTTTTACCAAACGATGATTGAGTTTTTCGAGCTCTTGAGTTCGCTCATGCACTCTTGATTCCAAACTTTCATTGGCATCTTTTAGCGCTTGCTCTGCTTGTCGGAATACCGTGATATCGGTAAAGCTCATCACAAAGCCACCACTTGGCATTGGGTTACCTTGCACCTCAATTACTCGGCCATCAGGACGAATACGAGAAGAGGTGTGCCGAGTGCCTTGCTCAAGGTGATAAACACGACGGCGAACGTGATCTTCCGGGTCACCCGGGCCACACAAACCTTGCTCAGCATTGTGGCGAATTACATCGGAAATGGGTCGCCCAACCTGAATCAAGCCAGCAGGAAATTCAAACAGCTCTAAATAACGTTGATTCCACGCCACCAGCCTCATTTGTTTGTCGATTACTGCGATGCCTTGGCCAATATGTTCAATCGCGCCTTGCAGTAAACCACGGCTGAAATCGTACAGTTCCGAAGCTTCATCCACGATGGTCGCGACTTCTTCAAGCTGCATGTTTCTGCCCTGCAAAGCAGAAGTAAGTACTAACTTAGCAGACGACGCACCGAAGACACCAGCGAGCACGCGCTCTGCGTGTCGAATCAGACTGGCAGGCGCTTGTTGATTAGGAAGCAGCGGCTGACCGTGTTGTTGCCAATAGCTGTGTAAGGCACTTTTCGCACGCTTACGCCCCACAAAACGCGATGCCAACATCTCTAATTCAGCGACTGTCACACGGTTCTGATAGAGGCTGATATTCTCGTTCTCAGGCAGTGGTGTGCCAACAAATGCCGCTGATTGTAAGCGCTCACTTAGGCTTGGTCTGGTCGTCATCGAAACCACGGCATAGCACAAGGTATTGAGCACAATACTCAGCACAATTCCCCAGTTTGAGCTGCTGATATCCCAACTGCTGAGTAACTCTGGTGGCGTAATAATCCACAGCAAAAGGTTACTTTCACTATCACCCGCCAACATGCTGGTTTGGCTCATCAAGGTAATCAGCCAAATCAACGAACCAACCATTAAGCCGACATACACGCCCTTGCGGTTACCCGGACGCCAGTACAAACCACCGATAAGTGCGGGCGCGAATTGAGCAATCGCAGCAAAGGAAAGAAAGCCAATCGCTGACAGTGAATGGATGGTATCGAGCGCCTGATAAAACAGCCAAGCACCCAGTAACAGCAGTAAAATTAGCCCGCGGCGAATCACCAATAGCAGGCCAGAAAAATGTCGATGGGTTCTTTGGGTTAGACGCATACGGCGCAATAACAATGGCATCACTAAATCGTTCGACACCATGATCGCCAAGGCGATGGTCGACACTATCACCATGCCACTTGCCGCAGACGTACCACCAAGGAAAGCCAGCAAAGCAATGTGATTAGCGCCTTCTGCCATTGGCACGCTGATCACGTAGGTATCCGCTGGCATGCCAGTAAGTAGCCCTTGCCCTGCCCAAGCAATTGGCAGCACGAACAGTCCCATCAAAATCAGGTAAAGCGGAAACAACCAACGAGCGGTATGCAGGTCTTGAGGACGCTCGTTCTCTACCACCATGGTATGGAATTGTCGCGGCAGACAGACAATCGCCAACATGGTCAAAACGGTATGAATAATTAAGGTCGGAATATTCGGTGATTCGTAGGTGGAAGCCGCTACATCAAGCAGGTCGATTTTGTCGCTGCTCATCGCCAGATACATGATGAACAGGCCAACAATCAAGAATGCCGCGAGCTTAACGATGGATTCAAACGCCACCGCCATCATCATGCCACGGTGATGCTCTGTGTTATCAATATGCCTTGTACCAAACAGCATGGTAAAAATGGCCAAAGCACCGACCACAAACCAAGACACATGATAGTCCTGATAACCAAAGTCAGCCGCTAGGTTGGGCGCAACAATATCCAACCCCATGGTTATACCACGCAGTTGCAGAGCGATATAAGGAAGGATACCGACCACGGCGATAACCGTCACAGCCACCGCTAATCCCTGAGATTTTCCGTAGCGAGCCGCTATAAAGTCGGCAATGGAGGTGATGTGTTCCCGCTTCGCAATCAGGATCAGCCGCGCCAAGATCCGCCAGCCTAGTGTAAAGACCAGAATCGGGGCGAGGTAAATGGGTAAAAAAGACCAAGGGTTATTACTCGCCTGCCCGACCGTTCCATAGAAGGTCCAAGAGGTACAATACACGGCAATCGAAAGGCTATAGATCCACGGACGCCAACGCGATAGCCAACGAACCTGCCTGTCTCCATACCAAGCGATCAGAAATAACACGCCCAAGTAGGCTAAAGAGACTGGAATTACTATCCATCCTTGCATTGAAAACCCTTTTCTCATCCATAAAAAAACCTCTCCATAAGGGAGAGGTTTCATTTAACTAAGGATGGGTGATTAACTCAATCGCATCGCTTAAATTCTGTGCTTTAGACTCTAATTATCAGCATTTGCTGTGAGATTCTGACTGTTCCGAATCTGATTGATTAATCTCAACCACTGAACTTCTTTCATCCAACTTAATGAACAGAGCAAGTGCACCCATTGCAGCCATACCCCAGAAGATATTTGCGCCCCAAAGCTCATAACCCCAACCACTTAAGGTAGTCATTAATGCAATAAAGGCACCTAATGGAATCGCGTTATACAGGGCTTGTAGCGCAACCATCTTGTTTTGTTCTTCAGATTGGATGTATTGAATCGCGGCGATGTGTGCCATGGCAAAGGTCACACCGTGCAGTAGCTGTACCATAACCAGAGCGAAAATCGCCGTGGTTGATGCGGTAATACCCCAACGCGCCATCACCCCAATAGCTGCGACAACAAACAAAGTACGCAGTGACCAGCCTGAGAATAATCGCTTACTCAGAGCAAATACGGCCACTTCAGCAACAACACCTAAACTCCACAAGTAACCGATGATCGCTTCTGAGTGACCCGCTTCTTTCCAATAAATCGCACTAAAACTGTAGTAAGCCGCATGACTACCTTGCAGCAGCGCCATCAAGGCTAAAAATTTTACCACTGACGACTCACGCAGCAGTTCACCTAGTTTTGGTCGCGCCGCTTGTTGCTCAGATTGCGTTACTGGCATCACGTTAGGATTTCTCATAGCCAGCATCAATGACAACAACACGCCCGCAAGTGCAGTATACAAAATCATGTCGGTGCCAAATTGTGCCACCAAATAGCCAACTACCGTTGAGCCTGCGATAAAGGCAATTGAGCCCCAAAGGCGAGTTCGGCCGTAGTCGAGCATTTTCAAACGACTGTAATGGTTAGCCATCGCATCAGAAAGAGGAATGATCGGCCCACAACAGAGGTTAAACAGTACCGTTGCCAACAACATCAGTACAAAACTGCCACCGGTGAAGAAGTGGAAACCGACAAACAGCAGCGCAGCGAAACTCAAACAGCGTAGCGCTGGCATCAAGTGTTCCACTTTATGGATACGCGGCGTAATCACTAGGTTAGCCACACAACGAGTCGCAAAGCCGATACCAATCAATACACCAATATCACCAGCAGACACGCCTTGGTCTTCAAACCACAACGCCCAAAATGGCAAATACACGCCATACGCAAAAAAGAAACCAAGAAAATACTGAGAGATCCAGCCATAGGGTGAAGGGCTAAACATAAATGACCTATAAAGTGTGCGGAAAAAGGCAGCACCAATTATGCCTATCTCGCATACGATGAAAAAGGGAATTATTACTGGGATAGTATTCCCATATTCAATGGGTCTGGATATCGCATTTCAACAAGAGATTTCACGCTCATCGATACCCATACTCGCATTTAGACTAAAGTCGTCTGGAGCTTCGCTGGTATTTTGTCAGACTGATTAAAGACTCCCATTTCTTCTTGTGATGCTTATGCCTGACAAATTTAATATGCAGCACCCGCCCTTCGATAGTCTGTCCGACACCGAACAGTTGAAGCTTCGCTCTTCATTAGACGTGGTGTATTACCGATCCCAAGAAGTGATACTGGAAGCTGAAAGGCCGAGCCGACACCTGCACATTTTGATCAAAGGGGCAGTTGAAGAGCGCGCGAGCAGTGATGGCGAGATTTACGCACACTATGCCAATGACGATATTTTTGATGTCCGCAGCCAGTTTGAACCTCACACCAAACACCAATATATCGCACTCGAAGATACATTAAGTTATCTGCTGCCCACCGATATTTTTCTTGAGCTTTACCACGCCAATGGCCAATTCGCTGCCTACTTTGATAGCAACCTATCAACACGAAAAGCTTTGATAGAAGCCGCCCAGCAGCAGCAAAATCTTGCCGAGTTTATATTGACCAAAGTGGATGACTCTATCTATCACCCACCACTGATACTTAAACCAAACCAACCGATCAACCAAGTCACTCAAACCCTTAAAGAACAAGGGTTAGACTCGGCTCTAGTTCATTTGGAACATGATGATCCAAAAGCTTTTGGATCATCATGTTCCTTACCATATGGAATCGTCACTCGAACCAATTTATTGCATGCTGTGATGCTCGATAATTTCCCACTGGATGCGCCTGTCGGTGAGATAGCAACGTTTCCGGTGATGCACGTGAACCAAGGCGATTTCTTATTTAACGCCATGATTACCATGACCAGAAATCGAGTAAAAAGGTTGATGGTTTGTGATGGTAAAAATGCGGTCGGCATGGTGGATATGACACAGATCCTCAGTGCATTCTCCACACACTCCCACGTTCTTACTTTGCGTATTGCGCGCGCCACCAGCGTTGAAGAATTGGCAATGGCATCCAACAAACAACGTCAACTGGTCGAGAGCTTGCTCAGTAATGGGATTCGCACACGCTTTATCATGGAGCTGATTTCTGCGGTCAACGAACAGATCATAGAGAAGGCTTTTGAGTTGGTGATCCCACCGGCACTGCATAATCATTGCTGCTTAATCGTGTTGGGTTCCGAAGGCCGCGGGGAACAAATTCTCAAAACCGATCAAGACAACGCACTAATAATTCAAGATGGTTTGGAGTGGCATCAATGCCAAGGTGCCATGAACGACCTCACCCATACCCTTCAACAATTGGGTTACCCAATGTGCCCGGGCAACGTGATGGTCAACAATCCGAAATGGGTGCATTCAGAACAAGAGTGGAAACAAACCCTCACCCATTGGGTAAAAAAAGCCACGCCAGACACCGTGATGGATATCGCGATCATGGCAGATGCACACGCAGTGGCGGGGAATAGAGAGTTATTAAAACCAGTCAAACAGCACCTCAGTGATTTGATGCTCGGACAAGAATTGATTCTGACGGAGTTCTGCCGCCCTGCCCTTAACTTCTCAGTTCCCCTGACCCTGTTTGGTAATGTGAAGCAATCCAAGTCAGGGCTCGATATAAAACAAGGCGGTATTTTCCCTATCGTGCATGGTGTGAGAGCGCTTTGCCTAGAGCATGGTGTCACCGTAAACAATACCTTCGAGCGCATTGAACAATTGGTCAGCAAGAAGGTGTTAGAGCAAAGCACCGCCGATAATCTCAGTGAAGCGCTCAAGCAATTCTTTAAGTGGCGCTTAGCCCAAAGGCTTTCTCAGCAGCACAGCAGCAACAAGATTAACGTCAAACTGATGGAGCGAGCAGACAGGGATCTGCTTCGTCATAGCCTGCACGTAGTAAAGAAATTCAAACAATGGCTCGGCTACCACTATCAGATACGGGATTAGGCGATTGAACGATGAATAGGTTGGTTCGCTATTACTGGCATCACAAGCTCAAAGGCTCTCTCTATCAGCCTCTGTTTACTGCGCCTATTGATCATGAATATGTATCGCTCGATTGTGAAACCACCAGCCTAGACCCCAATCAGGCAGAATTAGTTACTATTGCCGCGACCAAGATCATCGGTAACCGAATCATTACCAGCCAACCTTTTGAAGTCCGGTTGCGCGCCCCGCAATCGCTCGATTGCAATTCAATAAAAATCCACCGCATTCGTCATCAAGATCTAAAACACGGCATCGAAGAAAAGCAGGCTTTAATCGAGCTACTGAACTTCATTGGAAATCGTCCTTTAGTCGGCTACCACATCCGCTATGACAAAAAAATTCTCGACCGCGCCTGTTTAAAACAGCTTGGATTTCCACTGCCTAACCGATTAGTCGAAGTGAGCCAACTCTATCAAGACAAACTTGAAAGACAGCTGCCCAATGCCTATTTTGATCTCAGCATGGATGCCATCTGTCGCCAGCTCGATTTACCCATCCTGGTCAATAAACATGATGCATTACAAGACGCTATCTCCGCTGCGCTGATCTTTGTTCGCCTGAAACATGGTGACCTACCCCGTTTCAACTCTTCTTATTCTTAATTCAACCACTGGCGCTTCACATAGAGAGCAACATCTCAAAAATGAACTTAACTCGCTATTTTGTAAGTGAAAAGCAGCGTCTCATCCTAAAGTCTAATTGTGGAAATCGCCGTCCTAGCCGAGAGTGATAACACAAAGACGGTTCTGTAATAGACCTAGAAACTGAACACAAAGGAAGTTGCCAGTTCATTAGGAATGTAGGCACAAGGAGAGATGCAATGAGTGAAGCCCACGTTTATCCGGTAAAAGAAAATATTAAATCAACCACACACGCGGATAATGACACTTACCTAGCCATGTACCAGCAATCTGTTTCTGACCCTGAAGGTTTTTGGGGTGAACACGGAAAAATCGTTGATTGGATCAAACCTTTCACACAAGTAAAAAACACCTCTTTCGACCCTGGCCACATTGATATTCGCTGGTTTGAAGATGGCACGCTTAACGTTTCGGCTAACTGTATCGACCGCCACCTTGCTGAGCGCGGTGATGAAGTCGCTATCATCTGGGAAGGCGATGACCCGGCTGATGACAAAACTCTAACTTTTAATGAACTACATAAAGAAGTGTGCCTGTTTTCAAATGCTCTAAAAGAGCAAGGCGTACGCAAAGGTGATGTGGTTTGTTTATACATGCCAATGGTGCCAGAAGCGGCAGTAGCCATGCTGGCGTGTACCCGTATCGGTGCAGTTCACACGGTCGTATTTGGTGGTTTCTCACCAGAAGCACTGTCTGGTCGTATTATCGATTCAAATTCTAAAGTCGTTATCACTGCCGATGAAGGCGTGCGTGGCGGCCGTGCGGTTCCACTGAAAAAGAATGTCGACGAAGCGCTGACGAATCCTGAAGTGAAAAACATCGAAAAGGTTGTTGTATTCAAACGCACTGGCGGTGATGTTGCATGGCACGAACACCGCGATGTGTGGTGGCACGATGCTATTGCTAATGTATCTGAAGATTGCCCACCAGAAGAGATGAACGCAGAAGATCCACTATTCATCCTTTATACTTCAGGCTCAACAGGTAAACCTAAAGGCGTTATGCACACTACAGGTGGCTACCTTGTTTATGCAGCGATGACCTTCAAATACGTGTTCGATTACCAAGAAGGCGAAACTTTCTGGTGTACAGCGGATGTGGGTTGGATTACTGGCCACACATACCTTGTTTACGGACCGCTTGCTAATGGCGCAAAAACGATTCTGTTTGAAGGCGTACCAAATTACCCGAACACCAGCCGCATGAGTGAAGTGGTCGATAAGCACCAAGTTAATATTCTTTATACGGCGCCAACGGCTATTCGTGCACTGATGGCGAAAGGCAATGAAGCCGTTGAAGGTACTTCTCGTGACAGCCTAAGAATCATGGGCTCAGTGGGTGAACCTATCAACCCAGAGGCGTGGGAGTGGTATTACAAAACAATCGGCAATGAGCAGTCTCCAATTGTTGATACATGGTGGCAAACGGAAACGGGCGGTATCTTAATTGCACCGCTACCGGGCGCAACAGACCTGAAACCGGGCTCTGCAACTCGTCCATTCTTCGGTGTGCAACCGGCGCTGGTTGATAACATGGGTAACATCATTGAGGGTGCAACAGACGGCAACCTAGTGATTCTTGATTCTTGGCCAGGCCAAATGCGTACCGTTCATGGCGATCATGACCGCTTCGAACAGACTTACTTCTCGACCTTTAAAGGCATGTACTTTACCAGTGATGGCGCTCGTCGTGATGAAGACGGTTACTACTGGATTACGGGTCGTGTCGATGACGTGCTTAACGTATCAGGTCACCGTATGGGGACCGCTGAGATTGAATCGGCTCTAGTAGCGTTCGATAAGATTGCTGAGGCTGCGATTGTAGGTATCCCTCATGATATTAAAGGCCAAGCGATTTACGCTTACATCACGCTGAATGATGGTGAGTTCCCAACTGCAGAGCTTCATAAAGAAGTGAAAGACTGGGTACGTAAAGAGATTGGCCCAATTGCAACGCCAGATGTACTGCACTGGACCGACTCTCTACCAAAAACTCGTTCGGGTAAAATCATGCGTCGTATCCTGCGTAAAATCGCGACTGGCGATACAGGTAACCTAGGTGATACCTCGACACTAGCCGACCCAAGCGTGGTTGATAAGCTGATTGCCGAGAAAGCAGAACTGGCATAAGCAACCAGTCACGGCAGCTAATCACTGTTTAAAACAGCAATTTCTAAACCGTCACCTATGTGGCGGTTTTTTTATGGCTGATCTTGATCTCAAATATCCCGCCCCAAATTAAGGCTAAGACGCTTTTTTGTTAAGTTGGTAACAATTCCAAGCTGTATCAATAGGAGATTAGACCAGTAAATTGCTGCGATTTGCGCTGAATTAGCTATAATCTGGTTCTAATTTTTAAATTTGGGTTTTTCTCACTAGAAATTAACCGCAAATTTTCAATAAAATGGCAACATTCACGTTCGTAAACACGATAAAGGAAGATAGCCCCACGATGTCTACAAAGTTTCGCATTCTAGTTTTAAATGGCCCAAACCTTAACCTGTTAGGCCTTAGAGAGCCTGCACACTACGGTTCTCAAACACTTGACCAGATTATTAGCTCACTGACCGAGCAAGCGAAAGCACACGATGTTGAGCTATCTCACTTACAGTCAAATCGTGAGTATGAACTGATTGAAGCGATCCATAGTGCTTATCAAAATGTTGATTTTATTATTATCAACCCAGCAGCCTTTACACATACCAGTGTGGCACTGCGTGATGCACTACTTGGCGTTGCCATCCCGTTTATTGAGGTTCATCTATCGAATGTTCACACACGTGAACCATTCCGTCACCACTCTTACCTATCTGATAAAGCAGAAGGTGTGATTTGTGGCTTAGGTGCCCAAGGTTATCAATTTGCTTTGACCGCTGCGCTCAGCAAGCTCAACTCAAAGTAAACATAAACAACGAACTATTACTAACCTACTCAGTCATAGAGTAAGTTCAATTAACAGATAAAGAGAAAGAAACAATGGATATTCGCAAAATCAAAAAGCTAATCGAATTGGTTGAAGAGTCTGGTATTTCTGAGCTAGAAATCTCTGAAGGTGAAGAGTCAGTACGAATCAGTCGTAACAGCACTGCACCTGTAGCACCTGTTCAATATGCAGCTGCTCCAGCACCTGTAGCGGCAGCAGCTCCTGCGGCGGTACCTGTAGCAGCAGAAGCAGCGGCTCCTGCAGTTCCAGCTGGTCACCAAGTTCTTTCTCCAATGGTTGGTACTTTTTACGGCGCTCCAAGCCCAGACGCAAAACCATTCGTTAAAGTTGGTCAATCTGTAACGGCTGGCGAAACGCTATGTATCGTTGAAGCAATGAAGATGATGAACCAAATCGAAGCTGATAAATCTGGTGTTGTAACAGCTATCCTAGTTGAAGACGGTCAACCAGTAGAATTCGATCAAGCTCTAGTAATTATCGAATAATAGAGAGCACTCATTATGTTAGATAAATTAGTAATCGCGAACCGTGGTGAGATTGCACTACGTATTCTGCGTGCATGTAAAGAGCTTGGCATTAAAACGGTAGCGGTTCACTCAACTGCTGACCGTGATCTTAAGCACGTACTGCTTGCAGACGAAACCATTTGTATCGGTCCAGCTCGTGGTATCGATAGCTACCTAAATATCCCTCGTATCATCAGCGCAGCTGAAGTGACAGGTGCAGTAGCTGTTCACCCTGGCTACGGCTTCCTATCTGAAAATGCAGACTTTGCAGAACAGGTAGAGCGCAGTGGCTTTATCTTCGTTGGCCCTAAAGCTGAAACCATTCGCATGATGGGTGACAAAGTGTCAGCTATCACGTCAATGAAAAAAGCTGGCGTACCTTGTGTACCAGGTTCTGACGGCCCTCTTGACGACGACGAAGCAAAAAACAAAGCGCACGCTAAGCGCATTGGCTTCCCAGTTATCATCAAAGCATCTGGCGGCGGCGGCGGTCGTGGTATGCGTGTTGTTCGTTCTGAAGCAGAACTAACAGAAGCTATCGCGATGACTCGTGCTGAAGCAAAAGCATGTTTCAACAACGACATGGTTTACATGGAGAAATTCCTAGAAAACCCACGTCACATTGAAGTACAAGTGCTTGCAGATGGCCAAGGCAATGCTATCCACCTAGGTGAACGTGACTGTTCAATGCAGCGTCGTCACCAGAAAGTTGTGGAAGAAGCGCCAGCTCCAGGTATCACTGAAGAGATGCGTAAGTACATCGGCGAACGCTGTACTCGTGCATGTATTGAGATCGGTTACCGCGGTGCAGGTACATTTGAATTCCTATACGAGAACGGTGAGTTCTACTTCATCGAGATGAACACTCGTATCCAGGTTGAACACACGATTACTGAAATGGTAACGGGTATCGACCTAGTGAAAGAACAGCTACGTATTGCAGCTGGTCAGCCTCTATCATTCACTCAGGATGACATTAAGCTGCGCGGCCACTCAATCGAATGTCGTATCAATGCGGAAGATCCAGTTCGTTTCCTACCTTCACCAGGTAAGATTGAACGTTTCCACGCACCAGGCGGCATGGGCGTACGTTGGGAATCTCACATCTACACAGGTTACACAGTGCCACCACACTACGATTCAATGATTGGTAAGCTGATCACTTACGGTGAGAACCGTGATGTTGCTATCGCTCGTATGAAGAACGCATTGGGTGAAATGATTGTTGAAGGTATTAACGTTAATACCGAGCTTCAACTGTCTATTATGAACGACGAAAACTTCCAACACGGTGGTGCAAACATCCACTACCTTGAGAAGAAACTTGGTTTGTCATAATCCGTTCGTTTAAGAACAGTCAAAATGCTCACTTCGGTGAGCATTTTTGTTTTTAAGCCGCCGAAAAAATCAATCTTTAACCCCCATTATATTCCGTGGGGTTTTGGTGAATTTGCTCATATTTTCTGCTAGACTCGCCATCCAATTTTTCTCATATAGAAGATGCAGCCATGCCTTGGATTCAAATCAAGCTTAATGCTACCAATGAAAATGCTGAACAAATCGGCGACATGTTAATGGAAGAGACTGGTGCTCTTTCTGTAACTTTCCTGGATGCACAAGATACCCCTGTATTTGAGCCTCTGCCGGGCGAAACTCGCCTTTGGGGTGATACTGACATTCTCGCGCTTTACGACGCTGAGACTGATACTGGTGTCGTTCTAGCGCAGATTAAAGCAAGCAACATGTTCCCTGCAGACTTTGCTCATAAAGTAGAGCAAATTGAAGACAAGGATTGGGAACGTGAATGGATGGACAACTTCCACCCAATGAAGTTTGGTGAGCGTTTATGGATCTGCCCTAGCTGGCGCGATATCCCTGAAGCTGACGCTGTTAACGTAATGCTAGACCCAGGCCTTGCATTTGGTACAGGTACTCACCCGACAACGGCATTGTGTCTTGAGTGGCTTGAAGGCTTAGACCTTGCAGGCAAAACCGTGATCGACTTCGGTTGTGGCTCAGGCATCCTAGCGATCGCTGCGATCAAACTAGGCGCGGCAAAAGTTATCGGGATCGACATTGATCCTCAAGCTCTGCTTGCATCAAAAGACAACGCACAACGCAATGGCGTTGCTGAGCAACTAGAGGTGTTCTTGCCACAAGATCAACCGGAAGGTTTGCTAGCAGACGTTGTTGTAGCCAACATTCTTGCAGGTCCATTACGCGACCTTTCTGGCATCATCAAAGGCCTAGTTAAGCCAAATGGTGTACTTGCGATGTCGGGTGTTTTAGATACACAAGCAGAAGATGTTGCGACTTATTATCGTGATGAGCTTCACATTGATCCGATCATCGAACAACAAGAATGGTGTCGAATCTCAGGTCGCAAGCAAGGCTAGACAAGACTTTGGGCGCTAATTGACTGAAATTTAAACAAATTACAAAAACAAATTGTAAATGCTCAAATATTAGTCTTTTCACGCAGCGAAAAAATGCGTAAAATGCGCGCCCTTGCTGGTACAGAACTGTGATGACATTTTTTGAAAATCGGAAATTATCAACTTAAGAACAATCTAATCGTCGCTCCTATGGCTGGCGTAACGGATAGACCATTCCGTGAGTTGTGTCTTCGCTACGGTGCGGGGATGGCAGTCAGTGAAATGATGTCCTCCAATCCGAAAGTTTGGAAAACGTCAAAGTCTCAGCAGCGTATGGTACATGAAGGCGAATCGGGCATTCGTTCAGTACAAATCGCTGGTGCAGATCCACAGCTTATGGCCGAGGCTGCTCAATTTAATGTCGATAACGGTGCGCAAATCATCGATATCAACATGGGTTGTCCAGCCAAAAAAGTGAATAAGAAGCTTGCGGGCTCAGCCTTACTACAGCATCCAGAACTCATTGAAGACATTCTGAAAGCGGTGGTAAATGCTGTCGACGTTCCAGTAACGTTGAAAACGCGCACAGGCTGGGATACAGACAATAGAAACTGTGTCCAAATCGCGAAAATAGCCGAAGACTGCGGCATACAAGCTCTTGCGCTCCATGGAAGAACTCGCGCTTGTATGTACAAAGGTGAGGCAGAATACAAACACATTAAAGCAGCGAAACAAGCAGTATCTATTCCGGTTATCGCTAACGGTGATATCGATAGTCCGGAAAAAGCGAAGTTTGTGCTGGAGTACACTGGCGCTGATGCTTTAATGATAGGTCGACCTGCCCAAGGACGTCCTTGGATTTTTAACGAAATCCTACACTATTTGGAAAACGGCACCACGATGGACCCACTCCCGATTTCGGAAGTGAAAGACATCATGCTTGGTCATGTGCACGCTCTACATGAATTTTATGGAGAGTTTTTAGGCCCTCGCATCGCTCGTAAGCATGTGGGTTGGTATCTAAAAGAACATGAACAAGCGAGTGAGTTTCGCCGTACCTTCAACGCATTCGAAGCAGGTGATCTGCAGCTTGAAGCGCTAGAAGGTTTTTTTGATAACGTTGCACCATAATTACGAGAAGAGCTAGACCGAATATGTTCGAACAAAATCTGACTTCAGAAGCATTGACAGTAACTACAGTTACATCACAAGACCAAATCACGCAGAAGCCACTACGTGACTCAGTTAAAGCATCATTGAAAAATTACCTTGCTCAATTAAACGGTCAAGAAGTCAGCGAGTTATACGAATTAGTATTAGCTGAAGTTGAACAGCCACTACTAGACACTATCATGCAGTACACTCGCGGTAACCAAACTCGCGCAGCAACCATGATGGGTATTAACCGCGGTACTCTTCGCAAGAAACTTAAAAAATACGGCATGAACTAATATAGTTAGTTAGCTTGTTGAATTTAAAAGGCTTAATCAGACATGGTTAAGCCTTTTCTCTTTTTAGTAACACACATAGTTACACACAAGAAAAAGCTATAAGGTAAAGAAGCATCAATCAGAGGTGATGTGCTGTATTCCGCTTAGAGGGGAAACATTAAGCGCTTCGCAGTATTGAATATACTCAACCACATCCAAACGCCTTTCACCTTGCTCCACCTTCCCAACAAAAGAGTGTGGCACCTCTAGCCTTTCGGCTAAATCGCGCATGGTTAAACCCTGCTCACTTCTTTGCTGCTTTAGCCAAGCGATCAGTTTTAGGTTTTGTGGGTTATTAAGGGACTTAAACATTGTCCCGATATTAGGTACAAGTTACGATGTACCCAATTTAGGAACAAACAAGAACAAAGAGGATGTATGTTTGAGTATTTATCTCTTGAAGCGGTTGGAAGCTGGATCGTCTTTTTTGGCTATCTATATAGCCATATCCAACAGTCAAATAACTTTCAGGGAAGTAGCCGAAACTATGAAATAGCTTTGATGATATCGAGCTTAGTAGGCTCAATAGCGTTGCTTTATTTACTATTTAACTTCTACCAGCACAGTAATTGGTACTCCCCTGTCATACTGTTTTTCGTTGGCTCCTTTCTAAGCGTAACAATATTTGCCCTTTGGGAAAGGATTTGCGGAACTCTTGTTATGAGTATTAGTGCCTTTATATTTTGGCCTGCTGGAGCTTACTTCTTTTACCGAGCATCCGAGAGCCTATAATTCAATCACGCTGAGGATTAGTTAGGATCTGGAAGGTAGTCGCCAGCCTCGATTACCTTAACCTCAGCTAACCTAAACATTACTAAACATCCAACCTTTAGATTACTTAAGATCTGACATCCTTCCCATTACTTACCTTGGCCTCACTTAACATTGGCTGACCTTATCAATACTTAGCATCTGCGGTGCTTTGAGTTCCTTGAGTTTCGCAGCCTTGAAGAAGCAAAGTCTTTTGTTTGTTTAGGACGGTAACCCTTGCCTCTAGGCTTAGCTAGATAGCTGATGTGGTAACTAGCTGCGTCTATTGCTTCAAAATCACCCCGTTCAAGCCTGTGATAAGCCGTACCGCTATGATGCCCACCAGCATCATCGACAAACACCGAGCCATGATACTCCCAAATTTCCCTAACCCATTCTGCTAATCGGTGGTAATAATTAACCTTGCTGCCATTGAGAATCAAAACAAAATGGTAATGCTGACTCTTGGCTTTTTCCTGTTCTCTCGCCCAAGCAAAGCCAAACTCACTTTGATAATGTCGTTCAACTCGTTTTCTAAGCCTCCGATTAAAATCTGTAATTAATTTGTTGTCGTCAGTGAGGTACGGCAAGTGAAGATCAAATCGCCATACAAACACCTTTCTATGACGGCAAAGCATTTCATCTAGCTCACCAAGTATTGCTCTGAGTATGTCCGTTCTCAAACCGCTTTTAGTTGGGTTGACCGACCAAATTTTTCCTTGATACTCGAACCATTTTTGTTTTGATACATAGGGCATAGATAGGACTATTAAAAAAGATAGATATTATTAATTACCTAGCAGCTAGTTAGTTGTTACTAACCCCCTGCGATATATGTTACAAAGCAATTCCTGTGGAAAAGTTGTATTTTTTAGGGGTAAAAAACCTAGTAGTGTTGTTTATGGTTGTTCACCCCTTTATTTACTAGTCACAGAGGGTAAGCGGATACTTACTTAATTAGAGCCAGATACATTGCGACTCTTCCTTTAGCCAGTGGTGCTACACCTCGCTTGCTTCGAGCATCGTTAACGATGATAACCAGCGCCAAAACATCCTCTTTGGTTTGTGGAGAGTACTGTGTAAAAATAACCGTTGTTTCATATCTGGTTGTATGGCGATATGGCTCCCTGCGAAACTTCACTCCTCGATTGTTAAACAAGTCGCTTATATCACTGTTCAAACAGGTTGTGCCAAAGGCTCGCAAAGCATCTAATGCCCACAAGCCCTCAGAACCTCTTTCAAGAAGCTCCATTGCGCACATTTCATACTTGTATGGTGCTCGTTTATCTTGCTGTGCTATGCTGCCAGTGTCGGTTTTGGCGCTGCTTAGTTTATTCTGGGTGGCGCTTATACTTTTCATAATGCCTCCCCTTTATGCTGCTTCTGGCTGCCACTCACCACGAACAAATTGCTCATGGAGATCGGCACGATAGCGAACACAGCGTGGAGTTAGGCGCTGGCCTTTCGGGTAGCGGCCTTGCTTCTCTGCGTTATAGAGCCATGTACGGCCTACGCCTAATGACTCACAAACTTGCTTGGTGGTAAGGAAACGTTGACTGGAACTGAACATATTGAACCCCTTTAGTTGCTCTTTAACTTTCAGGGTTCAGCTTGCTTGTTTGTATTACCGTTAGGTGGAAGTAGCTAGGTCAGGGATTTTTTTATCACTAGCTCGTAAGCCAGGTTTCGCTTGCTCTTAACCTTGGGCTGAAAATCTTTTCCCTCTTCTGAAAACCAGTTTCTAATCGTTTTTTCTGTCGGTGCTTTTTTACCATTTAGAACAAACGCAGCATTTATTTTGTTAGCTAAACTCGCTGACGTGGCCTGTGGGTGCTTTTCCCAAGTATCCTTGGCAATTTCAATACATTTTTGACGATACTGATTAGCATTGTGCCGCCCACTATCACGCTGTTTTTCGGATAGCCTAACTCTCTTTACCGCCAAAGCGACTGAAGGCGCTAAATAATCTACCGCGCAATCAGCTCCAGCCTTCATAAACAATGCGGAAATTGCTTGAAAGCAAGCTTCTACGGCTTCAAGTTGTGGATCGCTCAACCCAATCTTAGGCAACTCATGTTGAATAATTCGACAAGCTTCCATTGCCTCTGGGCTGTTCAAAGTGAACTCAGCCAAATCAATTTCAGCAGCATTAGAAACAAGCTCGCTCAATATTTCATTAACTAGATATTGTTCATCGATCTCTAGCATTACTTACTCCCTCCAAAGCTCACCACGTTGCTAGCCTGCTCACCGCGCTCTAATAGCTTCTCAATGTGTGAACACCAAATTCTGAGTAAGTTAGCTTTACGCTTCATTGCGCTAGAGTTGTTATAGTTCCCCTCAATCCTTGGTAACGCATGACCGAGCATCATTTCAATGGCGTAGTTGTCTGTTTGAAGCTCATTGAGTGCGGTGCTGAAAGTGTGCCTTAGGTGGTGGAATCGAAAGAATTTAGGGTGTTCTTTGAGTGGTTTTTTAGCCTGCTTATACTGATTAGCCTCATCATCACTAATCCAACCAATACGCTGTGACAGCTTCCCACCCCATGCGCTAACCGCTGGCGCTTGCTTTAGTTCACCAAGCAGATAACCGTCTGGGTTATTGGTAGCTAGGCTCTCAATAAGTGGATAGATAAACTCAGGAATAGGACGCACAATATCGCCAGTTCCACCAGCTTGTTGTGCTTTCTCTTTGACCTTGTTGTGTTCTGCTGGGCAAGTCCAAACCCTGCGCTTTAAATCCCACTCACTAGACTTAGATAGCCTCACCTCTTGAGTTCTTGCTCCCATGACTAACAAGATTTGTAGCAAGTTTTGATAATACGGAACCATCTTGCCGTTAAAACTGAACTCAACTAGATCACGCAACTCATCCCATTCAATATTTCCCTCTCCATCTGGCACTTCTACCGCTGCTCTGCTCGATTTCTTCTGCTTGGCTGCGCCTATGTCGTCAAAGTCGATATCAAAAACATCGACATCAAGTTTGTGACCCTGTTTCTTTAGGAAACGCAAAGCCTGCTTAAGATTATTGAGTGTGTAACCGCGAGCCACCGCCCACTTATCATCAGAGCGATGTAAGCAACGAATCCACATCGGTTTAGTGATTTGCTCTAAAGGAAGATCAGCAAGGATGGGAAGTATGTATTTACGGAACTGGGCGAAATGCTTCTCTGCGTTAACTCGTTTTCTTGCGTTGAAGTCACTTAACCAAAGCGTTAGCCCCTGCTTAACTGTCAAAGGTTTTAAGGTGTCTTGCTTTTGAATAGCTAGCTCGTTCTTAGGATCTTTACCTGCGGCTAGCCATTTTCGGCACTCATCTCTTAAGACTGTAGCTTGAGACAGGCTAATCTCTGGATACTTGCCTAGCGTTAATGCTTTGGGGCTGGTGGTTCTGTCTCCTAAGCGATAGCGATACAGCCAAAGCAAGTTATTATCAGGTCTAACACTTCCAGATTGACGCTGTGATGGTGATACTCGAATACTTAAACCCATTCCAACGCTATGAGATTCTTGTTTGCTTAAATCAACTCTCAGGAGCTTTTTTAGTTTTGTGTCTGTGAGTGAGGTTTTCTTTGTCATATTCCTATCCAGTTACACGCATAGTTACACACAAAGGATAGTCTAACCTAGAACAACAAAGAACAAAAGGGAACGAAAATTAAGGGCAAACCCTTATATAACAAGGATATTAAAGGAAAATGGGAACATCTAAAAAGTTCAAAAAACAATGAATTAACTGATACGGCATGAACTAATCGTTCTTTCGTAATTTATTGAATTGAAAGCCAAGCTCATTTTTGAGTTTGGCTTTTTTTTGGCTTGTCGAACCGTGATAGGTGGCTGATTACTCTCCTGTGCGACAACAGCGCCCTTTGTCGACATTTGCGGAATCCAAGGCTGCCAGAATAGAACAATGGCTTGCATCGTCGTCCACGTGGCCGCAACACGCATCATTAATCTTCTTAAGTGCGGTGCGAATCTTAGTTAACTCAGTGATCTTCTCATCAATCATCTCTAATTTTGCTGAGGTAATCGACTTCACTTCAGCGCAACTGTGCTGTGTGGCCTCGAGGCGAATCTCAAGCAATTCTTTAATCTCGTCCAAACTCAGCCCCAACGCTTTAGATTTGAGAATAAACGTCACCTGTTTCTGATTATTTTCATCATATAGGCGATAACCCGATTCACTGCGACTGGCTGGCGCGATCAGGCTATTCTTCTCATAAAATCGCAAGGTATCGGCTGTCACACCGCATCGCTTCGCTAATTCACCGATCTGAAACATGTTTTTTCCTACTGTTTCGTCCATTCCACAATTAACCTTATCGTTACTTTTCAGGCTGAAATGGCACTTTTCATAATTAATTTTGAGATGCCAAACGATTGCGCGAGCTTTTTTGTAATAAATTAGTTAGAATCTGCGCCATCAAATTTGGAGTTGGTTATCTTATAGCTTAATCATAAGACTAACCCAAAAGGTCTTTACCAAAACTGGCCAATATTTTATCTCTTACTGGTATCTAAGATAATCCACGCTAAGAAGATAGAAACAAGTTCTTTTTTGGCAAATATCTTTATTTTAACCCCATGAATTTGAGGAAGATGGAAGCATGAATAACGCTCGTCCAATTCGCCGCGCTCTAATCAGCGTATCAGACAAAACTGGTATCGTTGAATTTGCACAAGCTCTTGCTAACCGTGGTGTAGATATCCTATCTACCGGTGGCACTGCTCGCCTGCTTGCTGAAAAAGGCATCTCTGTTACAGAAGTATCTGACTACACTGGTTTCCCAGAAATGATGGATGGCCGTGTTAAGACTCTGCACCCAAAAGTTCATGGTGGTGTTCTAGGCCGTCGTGGCCAAGATGATGACGTGATGGAAACTCACGGTATCAACCCTATCGATATGGTTGTTGTAAACCTATACCCATTCGCAGAAACCGTTGCTAAAGAAGGTTGTACCCTTGCTGACGCTGTTGAGAACATCGACATCGGCGGTCCAACAATGGTTCGCTCTGCAGCGAAAAACCACAAAGACGTGACTATCGTTGTTAACGCACACGACTACGAGCGCGTTGTCGCTGAAATGGACGCGAACGAGAAATCTCTAACACTAGAGACTCGCTTCGACCTCGCTATCGCAGCATTCGAGCACACCGCTTCTTACGACGGCATGATTGCAAACTACTTCGGCACTATGGTTCCATCATACGGTGAGAACAAAGAAGGTGACGAAGAGTCTAAATTCCCTCGCACATTCAACCAACAGTTCGAGAAAAAACAAGACATGCGCTACGGTGAGAACAGCCACCAAGCAGCCGCATTCTACGTTGAAGCAAACCCTGAAGAAGCATCAGTTTCTACAGCTCGCCAAATTCAAGGTAAAGCCCTTTCTTACAACAACATCGCTGACACAGACGCAGCACTTGAATGTGTGAAAGAGTTCGCCCAACCAGCATGTGTGATCGTTAAGCACGCTAACCCGTGTGGTGTAGCACTAGGTGAAGACATCCTAGAAGCTTACGACCGTGCATTCAAAACAGACCCAACGTCTGCATTTGGTGGCATCATCGCTTTCAACCGTGAGCTAGACGCTGCAACAGCAACGGCTATCACTGAGCGTCAATTCGTTGAAGTTATCATTGCACCATCAGTTTCTGCTGAAGCAGTAGAAATCGTAGCGGCTAAGAAAAACCTTCGTCTACTTGAGTGTGGTGAATGGACAACGAAGACAACTGGCTTTGACGTTAAACGCGTTAACGGTGGTTTGCTAGTTCAAGACCGCGACCAAGGCATGGTATCTGAAGATGACCTGAAAGTGGTTTCTAAGCGCCAGCCAACAGCTGAAGAATTGAAAGATGCTCTATTCTGCTGGAAAGTAGCGAAATACGTTAAATCTAACGCTATCGTTTACTCGAAAGGCGACATGACAATTGGTGTTGGCGCTGGCCAAATGAGCCGCGTTTACTCTGCGAAAATCGCAGGCATCAAAGCTGCAGACGAAGGTCTACAGGTTGAAGGTTGTGTAATGGCATCTGATGCGTTCTTCCCATTCCGTGACGGTATCGACGCGGCAGCAGAAGCTGGCATCAAGTGTGTTATCCAACCGGGTGGTTCTATGCGTGATGACGAAGTTATCGCAGCAGCAGACGAACACGGCATGGCGATGATCTTTACGGGCATGCGTCACTTCCGCCACTAATTTCCTCTTCGTATTTGGCACTGTGGCGTCGTTAGCTGCTTTCGCCCACCCCGGTCACATAGCGGACTATGCTCCCGGGGATGGGCTCAATTGCTGCCTAGCCACATCACCAACTACTTTGAGCAAGACTTATAACTTTGTTTTTTTAAATATTTAGATATTTGAGATTAAGGATTTTACAATGCGAGTTTTAATCATCGGTGCTGGCGGTAGAGAACATGCTTTGGGTTGGAAAGCGGCACAAAACCCAAACGTTGGAACAGTATTCATTGCTCCAGGTAACGCAGGTACTGCACTTGAGCCGAAACTAGAGAACGTAAACATCGGCGTTGAAGACATCGCTGGTTTAGTGGCGTTTGCTCAAGAGAAAAAAATCGAACTGACTATCGTTGGCCCTGAAGCGCCATTAGTTATTGGTGTAGTTGACGCATTCCGCGAAGTAGGTCTTCCTATCTTTGGTCCAACTCAAGCTGCAGCACAGCTTGAAGGTTCGAAAGCATTCACTAAAGATTTCCTAGCTCGTCATGACATCCCAACGGGTTACTACGCAAACTTCACTGAGATTGAGCCAGCTATCGCTTACGTGCGTGAGCAAGGCGCTCCAATCGTAGTAAAAGCTGACGGTCTTGCGGCGGGTAAAGGCGTTATCGTTGCGATGACCCTTGAAGAAGCTGAAGACGCAATCAAAGATATGCTAGCGGGCAACGCATTTGGCGAAGCTGGCAGCCGCGTGGTTATCGAAGAATTCCTTGAAGGCGAAGAAGCAAGCTTCATCGTAATGGTTGACGGTTCTAGCGTTCTTCCTATGGCCACCAGCCAAGATCACAAACGTGTTGGCGACAAAGACACGGGTCCTAATACTGGTGGCATGGGTGCTTACTCTCCAGCTCCAGTTGTGACGCCTGAAATCCACAACCGTATCCTTGAGGAAGTTATCTACCCAACGGTACGTGGTATGGACGCAGAAGGCGCACCTTACACTGGTTTCCTTTATGCTGGCCTAATGATCGATGCTGATGGCACACCTAAGGTTATCGAATACAACTGCCGCTTCGGCGATCCAGAAACGCAACCTATCATGATGCGTATGGAGTCAGACCTTGTTGAGCTTTGCCTAATGGCTATCGACGAGAAACTAGACGAAGCAGAATCAAAGTGGGATCCACGCGCTTCTATCGGTGTTGTTCTTGCGGCAGGCGGCTACCCTGCTGACTACGCAAAAGGTGACGTTATTTCACTACCAACAAGCGAAGTTGAAGGCCAAAAGGTTTTCCACGCGGGTACGACTAATAACGAAGCTGGCGATGTGGTGACAAACGGTGGTCGTGTACTTTGTGCAACGGCACTGGGTAACACGGTTTCTGAAGCTCAAGAGCGTGCTTACGCGTTGACGAAGCAAGTTAGCTGGAATGGTATGTTCCACCGCAATGACATTGGTTACCGTGCGATTGCGCGCGAGCAAGAGCAGTAATCAATCTGGTTACTCGCTTACTTTCCATAACAGTAAGCAAATAACAGCAAAAGGCGTCTCGATAGGCGCCTTTTTTATTACTCAATCTTTCTAGGAATCTGCGCCTGTACAGACAAATCAGCACTTGGCCTACAGTAGGCCAAATACTCTCAATTCTTTGATTACTCGCTATTCTTTCAACAATGATGGCCTAACGACACAATCATGGCTGTCTTCAGCCAGCATCAGTAACTCTTCCACGCTCATCTTACCCAGTGAATCACTGCCAAGAAATGCCGCATAGCTTTCCACAGATGCCAATCGGTCGATCACGAAGCTTGGTAAGGTCTGGTTAAATTCAATACGATCAAATTCTCCACCAGCGCACGTCTTAAAAGAACTGCCATCCCAGTAACCCTGAACCAGTCTGAGCCCTTCGTCATTCTGCTTCATCGTAGTCTCTAGAACCGACTTAGCTTCTTTCTGGTAGTTTTCGAGTTGCTTAGCTTGGATAGGTAAGATTTTGCTATCAATACGATACTGTTGATACACAGCTTCGCCTGACTTATTGAAACGAACATGGACACGATAAGGAACCAGCTCATTAGAAGAGTTACGCTGCTCGCCTTCACGAATGAATTCGCGAAGCACGCCTTCTGACCAAGCATAGTCAGTTTGGTACCAGCCGTAATCGCCGACAGTGACGTAGTCAGCTGAAGTATGAGGTTGTGTTAGCTTGTTTGTAACCCAGTAGAAACTTGTCGCGTCGCCCATGACTTGGCCGCCGGTATGAGTTTCAAATTGCTCTAGGTTTTTGCGAGGGCTTGTTGAAGAACAGCCAATGAGAAATGTAGATAATAGTGAAACTAGAAGAAATGCTTTTTTCATAAAAACCTGTACCGAGGTGGAATACGACTACCTCGGTACAGTTTAGATTATTTCACTGAATCTTTCAGCGCTTTACCTGCAACAAATGCTGGAACATTTGCAGCAGCGATTTGGATCTCATCACCAGTTTTTGGGTTACGACCAGTGCGAGCTGCACGGTGGTTTACTTTAAAAGTACCAAAACCAATTAGCTGAACTTGATCGCCATCTTTAAGAGCATCTGTAACACCGCCAAGAGTCGCTTCTAGAGCAGCTTTAGCTTGTGCTTTAGAAAGGTCCGCTTTTTCAGCAATAAAGTCGATTAATTGAGTCTTGTTCATTTTAGGTTTCCCTTCTTTGTATTTTTGAATTCAATTCACTCTAAAACATAAATGCCCCATCTGGCAAAGGTTTGTCGTCGATCTTTAGCTCTAATGCCGTAGTTTTAGCCATAATATGAGTAATAACTCACAATTTGTTACTGATTTTATTAAGCAAGCCCTTGTTTAAAAGGGGCTGAGAGCAAAATTAATGATGACCTAGCCACTACTTTTTCACTATAATCCACGCTGAATCGCTGCTAAAGCGTACAATTTAATTTAAGGGCAAACATGCTGCTGCTAACTATTTACGTCTCCATTGCTATTGGAGTTTCTTTCATTTGTTCTGTTTTGGAAGCTGTACTTTTGAGTATTAGTCCGAGCTACATTGCTCAACTAAAACAAAATGGGCACCCTGCAGCAGAGTCTTTAGACAAACTGAAAACAGATATTGACCGCCCGCTTGCGTCAATTTTAACGCTCAACACCATCGCGCATACTATCGGTGCTGCCACTGCGGGTGCACAAGCGGCTGTCGTTTTTGGTAGCCAATGGTTAGGTGTTTTCTCTGCCGTGCTAACGCTAGGTATCTTGGTGTTGTCTGAGATTGTTCCAAAGACCATTGGTGCAACCTACTGGCGTCAACTTGCTCCTGCTTCGGCAAGCGTGCTGCGCTGGATGGTGTTCTTCCTAACACCGTTTGTCTGGTTCTCAGAACAGATCACCAAACGTCTTGCTCGTGGCCACCAAGCACCAAAAATGCGTGATGAGCTATCTGCAATGGCAATTTTGGCAAAAGAGAGCGGCGAGTTTGCAGAAGGCGAATCAAAAATCCTGAGCAACCTACTGGGTATTCAAGATGTACCCGTGACTCAGGTAATGACGCCGCGCCCAGTGGTATTCCGTGTTGATGCGGAAATGAGTGTCAATACGTTCCTAGAGCAACATAAAGACACGCCATTCTCACGTCCGCTGGTTTACAGCGAGCAGAGTGACAACATCATCGGTTTTGTTCACCGCCTAGAGCTGTTTAGATTGCAGCAAGCGGGTTGTGGTGAGAAAGCTCTGGGTGAAGTAATGCGCCCTATCCACGTGTTGCTGAACAACATGGGCTTGGCTAAGGCCTTTGACCAGATGATGGCAAACCGCCTGCAACTGTCTTTAGTTGTGGACGAATACGGCACTATTCAGGGCATCATCACCCTAGAAGACATCTTTGAGCACCTAGTGGGCGAAGAGATTGTCGACGAAGCGGATAAGACGACTGACATGCAAGAACTGGCGTTCCAACGCTGGGAGAAGTGGAAAGAGACACACGGTGTTATCGAAAACCGCGATGACGAGGACGAGCTAGAGGAAGAAACTCCAGCAGACAACGACTCTTCAGATGCAAAATCAACGAATGACGACGACGCATCAAAAGACAAAGTGCAGAACGAAGACAAAAAAGACGCTTAATCTAAATTTGATACCGTCAGATACAACAAAGGCTCCCTAGGGAGCCTTTGTTTTTAGTCGTACCTTGGTGCAATTGCGAATTATAGCGCAACACCAATGTTACTGACTGGGTCTTCACGCAGTTCGTGACGTAGGTCTTTGATCAGCTCTAAGTCACGCTCAGTCGTTTCACGTAGAGGTCGGAAAATGGCCCACTGAACGTCCCACTCTTCACATACCGCTTCGTTTTCTTTCTGGTTTTCGTTCGTCACTTCTTCAGCGCCTTGAGCAAACTCAAGCTCAGCAACCGTCTTCACCGATTGTTGACTCACTTTAATTACCGCTTCCAACATATGTTCACGGTCAAGCAGGCCATGAATTAGCGTTGCTAGGCCTTGGCATGCGTCCATTGCAGGGTAAACACCATAAAAATCAAAATCATCACCGCTAGGGAATAGCTCTTCAACCTTCTCAAGTTGACGCTCAAAGTTCACCTTTGCTGTTTTAACCGTCAGGATTTCCCAAATGCTATCCAAAACATCACGATAGATTCGAGCTTCCGCAAATTCTGTATTCTCACAAAACATGGCATAGTTAGGGTACATACGCTCACATAGACACGCCATAAAGGTAATTTGTTGCCAAGGTTCTAACTTTTCAAGACGAACCTGCAGTGGATTCTGAAGCATAGTCACTCAATAATTGCAGAAAAAAGACAGCGAAAGTGTACTTGATAAACCCTGGGGGGAAAAGGTAAGCCGATGAACAATTTTACGAATAAGCTCTATATTCTTACTGAGCATGACGATACCTATACGCAACTGATTCTAAACCAGGATTTACCCGACCTAGAAATCACTCAAAACCCCGAATCAGCACAGATTGTCTTGGCGTCACCACCTCTAATCGCAGAACGCCTCAGCGAGTTTAAAGAGCTAGACTGGGTACAGAGTACCTATGCTGGAATCAATAAACTCACTCAGCCAGATCTGCGTCAGGACTATACGCTAACCAACGTCAAAGGCATCTTTGGCCCGGCTATCGCAGAATACGTATTGGGTTACACAATCAGTCACTGTAGACACTTCCCTCATTACCACCAGCATCAACAACAACGAAACTGGCAGCCACAGCTTTATACTAGCCTAACTGACAAAACTATGGTGATTTTAGGAACAGGTTCAATCGGCAGTCATTTGGCAAAAACCGCGGCGGCTTTTGGTATTCATACCATAGGTGTCAACCGTACGGGTATCCCATCCAAACAAGAAACCTTTAAAGAGACTTTCCACATCAATGAGATAGAGGCTGCCCTTAAGCAGGCCGATATTGTGGTCAACACCTTGCCATCAACAGCTGAAACCTATCAGCTGTTGAACCAAACCACGTTAGGTTACTGCTCTAATGTGTTGCTGTTTAATGTCGGTCGAGGGGAAAGCATCGACAATAAAGCCTTGTTGCTCGCCATAAAAAACAGATGGGTAGAACACGCATTTTTAGATGTGTTTGAAAGTGAACCGCTCTCGCAAGAACACCCTTTCTGGAAACTACCGCAAGTTACCATCACTCCGCACATCGCTGCACTCAGTGAGCCAAGACAAGTGGTCGAGATCTTCGCAGAGAATTACCAACAATGGCGAGATGGCTTTACACTTAATCATGTCATCGATTTTGATAAAGGTTACTGATGTCCTCTTCGTTACTTAAAGAGATTCGACAATGCCGAGCTTGTGAACCTCACCTATCACACGGTGCCAACCCAGTGATTCAAGCACACCCAAATGCGCGTTTGCTGATCATAGGTCAAGCGCCGGGTATCAAGGTGCATGAGTCGTCGATCCCTTGGAATGACGCCAGTGGCGAACGATTAAGAGACTGGTTAGGGATAGACAGCGATACTTTTTACGACGAGCATAAAGTCGCGATTGTGCCTATGGGGTTTTGTTATCCGGGAAAAGGAAAGAGTGGCGATCTGCCACCACGCAAAGAATGCGCAGAGCTCTGGCACAAAAAAGTACTGCAGTCATTGCCCAACATTCAAATGACACTATTGATTGGTCAATATGCGCAAAACTATTATTTAAAGGAAAGAACCACCAAAACGCTGACAGAAACAGTCAAAAACTGGCAGGCTTGGGCGCCTGAATTTTTGCCATTACCTCACCCTTCGCCACGCAATAATATCTGGCTAAAGAAGAACCCTTGGTTTGAAAGCGAAGTCATTCCCTATATCAGGAAACACATCTCAGAGCATTTGGCCTACCATGATCCAAATGCCTAATTAACTGCACACAACAAGATTAAAGCGCGATCAAATACCAATTTCAGGCAATAAAAAAGCGCTGTTGGTTTCCCAACAGCGCTTTCAATCATCTTACTCAGAGTTACTTGTGGTAAGGCTTAGACAATTCGTGAACAGCGTCAACGAATACACCAGCGTTCTCTGGCGGTACATCTAAGTGGATACCGTGGCCTAGGTTAAATACATGACCTGTACCACCGTCGCCGAAGCCTTCTAGGATGCTGCCTACTTCTTCGCGAATACGTTCAGGCTGAGCGTAAAGCATTGAAGGATCCATGTTACCTTGCAGAGCAACTTTGTCGCCGATGCGAGCTTTTGCATCTGCGATGTTGATTGTCCAGTCTAGACCAACCGCATCACAACCTGTTGCTGCGATAGACTCAAGCCACATGCCACCGTTCTTAGTGAACAAAGTAACCGGTACACGACGACCTTCGTTTTCACGGATTAAGCCATCAACGATTTTGTGCATGTATTGCAGTGAGAATAGGTTGTAGTCACGAGGAGTCAGTACACCACCCCATGTATCAAATACCATTACTGATTGAGCACCCGCTTTAATTTGCGCGTTCAGGTATTCGATAACACTGTCAGCCAGCTTGTCTAGAAGCAGGTGCAGCGTTTGTGGTTCTGCGTACATCATCTTTTTGATCTTAGTGAATGCTTTAGAGCTCCCACCTTCAACCATGTATGTCGCTAGAGTCCATGGGCTACCAGAGAAACCAATCAGCGGCACTTCGCCTTTCAGGTCTTTACGGATCTGACGAACGGCATTCATTACGTATTGAAGCTCACCTTCTGGATCGGGTAAGCCAATCTTCTCTACGTCAGCTTTACACGTGATAGGACGCTCAAACTTAGGACCTTCACCTGTTTCAAAGTACAAACCTAAGCCCATTGCATCAGGGATAGTTAGGATGTCTGAGAACAAGATTGCCGCATCAAGCGGGAAACGACGTAAAGGTTGAAGTGTTACTTCTGATGCCAGTTCCGCGTTTTTGCACAAAGACATGAAATCGCCCGCTTCAGCGCGCGTTGCTTTGTACTCAGGAAGATAGCGGCCAGCTTGGCGCATCATCCATACCGGTGTGTAATCAACAGGCTGTTTTAAAAGTGCGCGTAAATAGCGATCGTTTTTTAATTCGGTCATTCCGTTAAATTCCAATTCAATCTTGTCTAGTTTTGATGGCAAGTATTCTAACACTGATTGAAGGGTAAAAGCTGTGTGCTTTGCAACCTAGATCAAGTTATTAACTTTTAAATCAATGCTTAATTTGCACCCAATTACGGGAGCATGTTAAAAATTTGTTCGCTAGCGAAAATTACAATTATAACATCTGAGTAGTCACTACTCAGCATCTCATAACGACATCTTACTTACCCCCTCCACTTGTGGAGGGTTTTTTTTAGCTTTTGACTACCCATAGGCTAAATACTATCACAGGCCAATTAGTGCTCTAGCATCTGCTCCGTCACACCATCTTTCATCACGTCATCAACTGTTTTCTCAATCAACTGTCTCGCAATGGTCCCAACAGGAGCAACATCAGGCAGGCTTGTTACGTCAAACCATTGAGCATCCGATAGCTCGCTGTAGTCAGGCTTAAGCGTACCACCAGCATAATCTGCGAGAAAGCCCATCATCATACTCGATGGAAACGCCCATGGCTGGCTGCCAAAATAACGAATATTATCGACATCGATACCCGTTTCTTCTTTGACTTCTCTTGCCACACACTGCTCTAAGGCCTCTCCAACCTCTAGGAAGCCCGCTATCACGGTATACATACCTGTTTTATGTCTTGGGTGCTGCGCAAGCAATATCTTGTTGTCGTTTCGTACAGCGACAATGATGCACGGGAAGATACGAGGATAATGAAGCGTGCGGCAATCTCCACACTGCATCGCCACCTGGTTATGATTGAGATGATTTCGACCACCACACTGAGGGCAAAAACGCATACTTTGAGTCATATGCCCATATTGGATGGCTTTGCTTGCAGTCAAGAAACTCACTTCAGGCCAGTGCAGTAACTCTCTTAGGCTAACCATGCTCAGCTCATTCTCCACATCACAATCGTTGAGCCAATACACCTTGCGACCTTGATGCTGGCCAATACAGATTGCATGCTCCACACTCAGCCCTAGCTCTTCAGCAGAGCCAAACGGAAACTGATCATTATTAACCCAAATATCACTACCAGAAACGACGCACCAATAAGCTTGCTCTGTCATTTTGTTATCACTTTTTTTTAACATCCCTATGCCTCATTGCTTGCAGTTCATTCATTTTACTGGCAATCTAATTTCATACTAGAGTTGTAGCAGAGAATATTTCAAGCTATTACTTTTAGTAGCTACCAATAAAACGGACCCTGCTTAGGCAATTACTTGATCACAAGGTTGTGATCAGATCATGAGGACATGGTCATGCTAAATAAATTCAAACAAATACAAGAACAATGGGGTGGCTCTAATGAGGTCATCGATCATTGGCTCGAAACTCGACAGTCTCTAATCGTAGAGTATTGTAAGCTAGGTGCCTTGCAGCCAGCTAGCAACGGGCAATCAAACGTTGTTGAACTCCCTTCTCCTAAAGAAATAAGCTCATTCTGCGATCATGTTGTCGATTATATCTCAGAGGGTCATTTTAAGATCTACGATATGGTCATGAAAAAATGGCAAGCAACAGGCTTTAAAACCAATGACGAGATTGATACAACTTACGCGAAGATCGTACTTACAACCGAGCCGCTTCTAGAGTTCAATGATAAGTACGTTAAAGTAAATGCAGACGATGAGTTGCCTAACTTCGAAGGAGATATGTCAAAAGTAGGTGAACTACTCGAAGTACGTTTTGAAGTAGAAGATAATCTTATCCAGCTTATTGCAGACAGTTTAGCGATTCCACCAGGCGCTTAGTTAGCTGAATCCTTAATAAGCTTGCCTCTGTGCAAGCTTTTTGTTTTGTCTGTAAGGTTATCCAAAAGACAGAGCTTACTCGCTCACCCAGACCTTTAGCCATAAGCATATGGTTACAGCCCTAATCAGCCTAATCATCTCTACCCTTTATCTTACTGGCCTCAAAGAGCACTCTTCAGGACATAAATCCAACCCCACCAGCTAGATAAGCACACCTATCACTTTATAAGTCATAGCTAAATACCAATACGCCAGATACAAAAAAGGCACCCGAAGGTGCCTTTTTCTTATCTCTTAGAGACTACTCGTAGAGCTTACTCTTCTGAAGAGAAACCAGCGTTTAGAAGTGCTGCTAGATTGTCAGTAGCTTGTTCAGCTGAAGGACCTTCTTGCTCTTCTTCACGTTGCTTTTGACGCTCTTGGTGGTATGCGAAACCAGTACCAGCTGGGATCAGACGACCAACAATTACGTTCTCTTTCAGACCGCGAAGGTCATCACGCTTACCAGAAACCGCAGCTTCTGTTAGTACGCGAGTCGTTTCTTGGAACGATGCAGCTGAGATGAATGACTCAGTTGCAAGAGATGCTTTAGTAATACCTAGTAGGTCACGTTCGAAACGTACTAGTTCTTTACCTTCAGCTTCTAGCTTACGGTTAGCAATCTTAACATTGTGGTACTCAACTTGTTCGCCAGGTAGGAACGGAGAGTCACCAGAATGAGTGATTGTACACTTACGTAGCATTTGACGAACGATAGTCTCGATGTGCTTATCGTTAATCTTTACGCCTTGTAAGCGGTAAACTTCTTGAACTTCGTTCGCGATGTACTGAGTTACTGCGTGGATACCACGTAGACGCAGGATATCGTGTGGAGTTTCAGGACCGTCGGCGATTACATCACCACGTTCAATCTTCTCACCTTCGAACACGTTCAATTGACGATGCTTAGGAATCATCTCTTCGTAAGCGTCACCGCCTTCACGAGTGATTACTAGACGACGCTTACCTTTCGTTTCTTTACCGAAAGACACAGTACCTGTGTGCTCAGCAAGGATCGCAGGCTCTTTAGGCTTACGAGCTTCGAATAGGTCAGCTACGCGTGGTAGACCACCGGTGATATCTTTGTTTCCGCTCGATTTTTGAGGGATACGAGATAGTGTGTCACCGATGCCAACTTCAGCGCCATCTTCGATGTTTACAATCGCTTTGCCAGGTAGGAAGTAGTGAGCTGGCATATCAGTACCAGGGATCATTACGTCGTTACCTTGCTCATCAACAAGTTTGATAGCTGGACGCATATCTTTACCTGCTGCTGGGCGAGCTGCTGCGTCTGTAACTTCACTTGAAGAAAGACCCGTTAGATCGTCAGTTTGACGAGAAACTGTAATACCATCGATCATATCTACGAATTGGATACGACCTGCCACTTCAGTGATGATTGGCATGGTATGCGCTTCCCAGTTAGCTACAACTTCACCAGCAGTAACTGCTGCGTTGTCGCCTTTGGTTAGCATCGAACCGTAAGGAAGTTTGTGCTTCTCTTTAGTACGGCCGAATTCATCAATAATCGTCATCTCAGATGCACGAGAAGTGATAACCAGTTTCTTATCTTTGTTAACTACGAACTTAGCATTGTGAAGTTTCACAGTACCAGTTGTCTTAGCTTGGATGCTGTTCTCTGCTGCTGCAGTAGATGCCGCACCACCGATGTGGAACGTACGCATCGTTAGCTGTGTACCCGGTTCACCGATAGATTGTGCAGCGATAACACCAACTGCTTCACCTTGGTTCACTAGGTGACCACGTGCTAGGTCACGACCGTAACACTGTGCACAACAACCGAAGTCTGCATCACAGGTAACAACAGAGCGCACTTTCATGCTATCTACTGAGTTGTCTTCCATGATTTGACACCACTTCTCATCAATCAGAGTATTACGTGGAATCAGTACATCTTCAGTACCAGGCTTAAGAACGTCTTCAGCTACTACACGACCTAGAGCAAGCTCAGAAAGTGCAACTTTAACGTCACCACCTTCGATGTGAGGCATCATGTCGATACCTTCATGCGTGCCACAGTCATGTTCGTGTACTACAACGTCTTGAGCAACGTCTACTAGACGACGAGTTAGGTAACCCGAGTTTGCTGTTTTCAGTGCTGTATCCGCAAGACCCTTACGAGCACCGTGCGTTGAGATAAAGTACTGAAGGACGTTTAGACCTTCTTTAAAGTTCGCTGTGATCGGCGTTTCGATGATTGAACCATCTGGACGCGCCATCAGACCACGCATACCCGCTAGCTGACGAATCTGAGCTGCAGAACCACGAGCGCCCGAGTCGGCCATCATGTAGATGCTGTTGAACGATTCTTGCTGTTCTTCTTCGCCGTCACGGTTGATAACTGTTTCAGAAGATAGGTTATCCATCATTGCTTTCGCAACGCGGTCATTCGTAGATGCCCAGATATCGATAACTTTGTTGTAACGCTCACCCGCAGTAACAAGACCAGATTGGAATTGCTCTTGGATTTCGCGAACTTCTTCTTCAGCAGATTCAATTTCATCGTATTTCGCTTGAGGTACAACCATATCGTCGATACCTACAGAAACACCAGAAAGTGCAGCGTATGCAAAACCTGCGTACATGATTTGGTCAGCAAATACTACTGTATCTTTTAGACCAAGCTTACGGTAACACTCGTTAAGAAGAGTAGAGATCTGCTTCTTACCTAACTTTTGGTTAACGATGCTGTACGGTAGGCCAGCTGGAACGATTTGCCATAGCATTGCACGGCCGACAGTTGTATCAACCATCTTCGTTTCAGTAGTGCTGTTACCATCTTCGTCTACTACAGTCTCGGTGATACGTACTTTAACGCGAGCGTGTAGCTCAGCAGTCTTAGTACGGTATGCCTTTTCAGCCTCAGCAGGGCCAGCAAGGTACATACCTTCGCCTTTCACGTTGATCTTGTCACGTGTCATGTAGTAAAGGCCCAATACAACGTCCTGAGAAGGTACGATGATCGGATCACCTGACGCTGGCGACAGAATGTTATTCGTCGACATCATCAGTGTACGTGCTTCAAGCTGTGCTTCTAGAGTTAGAGGCACGTGTACCGCCATTTGGTCACCATCGAAGTCGGCGTTGTATGCCGCACACACTAGTGGGTGAAGCTGAATCGCTTTACCTTCGATTAGTACTGGTTCAAACGCTTGGATACCTAGACGGTGAAGTGTAGGTGCACGGTTAAGCAGTACTGGGTGTTCGCGGATTACTTCGTCTAGGATATCCCAAACGATAGCTTCTTCGCGCTCTACCATCTTCTTAGCAGCTTTGATTGTCGTAGCCATGCCACGAGTTTCTAGCTTGCTGTAGATGAACGGCTTAAATAGCTCAAGTGCCATCTTCTTAGGAAGACCACACTGATGCAGACGAAGGTATGGACCTACTGTGATTACAGAACGGCCAGAGTAGTCTACACGTTTACCTAGAAGGTTCTGACGGAAACGACCTTGTTTACCCTTGATCATATCAGCAAGAGATTTCAGAGGACGCTTGTTAGAACCAGTGATAGCACGACCACGACGACCGTTATCTAGAAGTGCATCAACAGACTCTTGCAGCATACGCTTTTCGTTACGTACGATGATGTCCGGAGCAGCTAGCTCTAGAAGACGCTTCAAACGGTTGTTACGGTTGATCACACGACGGTAAAGGTCGTTCAGATCTGAAGTCGCAAAACGACCGCCATCTAGTGGTACTAGAGGACGTAGATCTGGCGGCAGAACCGGAAGTACAGTCAGAATCATCCATTGCGGATCGTTACCCGATGCAATGAACGCTTCAACTAGCTTCAGGCGCTTAGTAACTTTTTTACGCTTAGTTTCTGAGTTAGTTGTTTCTAACTCTTCGCGCATTTCTTCCACTTCTTGATGAAGGTCCATTGTTGCAAGCAGATCTTTGATCGCTTCAGCACCCATCTTAGCAGTGAATTCGTCACCCCACTCTTCTAGACGATCCAGATACTCTTCTTCAGTAAGCATCTGAGATTTTTCTAGATCAGTCATACCTGGTTCAGTTACTACGTACATCTCGAAGTAAAGAACACGTTCGATATCACGTAGAGGGATATCCATTAGTAGACCGATACGAGACGGCAGTGATTTTAGGAACCAGATGTGAGCAACTGGTGAAGCTAGCTCGATGTGGCCCATGCGGTCACGACGAACTTTAGTTTGTGTAACTTCAACGCCACACTTCTCACAGATAACACCACGGTGCTTCAGGCGCTTGTATTTGCCACAAAGACATTCGTAGTCTTTAACTGGACCAAAAATACGTGCACAGAACAGACCATCACGTTCAGGTTTGAACGTACGATAGTTAATTGTTTCCGGCTTTTTAACTTCACCAAAAGACCATGAACGGATCATGTCTGGTGAAGATAGACCGATTTTGATTGCATCAAATTCTTCGGTCTTATGCTGTGCTTTTAGAAAGTTTAATAAGTCTTTCACATTCAGCTCCTGTAAGGAGTTAAAGGAGCTCACTGCTGTAGCAAGCTCCCTTTTACCAAATAATCCTATCTTCTTTTAAAAAGAGGAGGGATTACTCTTCGTCTTCTAGCTCGATGTTGATACCTAGCGAGCGAATCTCTTTCAACAGTACGTTGAACGACTCAGGCATACCAGGTTCCATGCTATGGTTACCGTCTACGATGTTCTTATACATCTTAGTACGGCCGTTAACGTCATCTGACTTAACTGTTAGCATTTCTTGTAGAGTATATGCAGCACCGTATGCTTCTAGTGCCCATACTTCCATCTCACCGAAACGCTGACCACCGAACTGAGCTTTACCACCAAGTGGTTGCTGAGTTACTAGGCTGTAAGAACCAGTTGAACGAGCATGCATCTTGTCATCAACCAAGTGGTTCAGTTTCAGCATGTACATGTAACCAACAGTTACAGGACGCTCAAACGAATCACCAGTACGACCATCAAACAGTTTAAGCTGACCAGATTCTGGCAGATCACCCAGTTTAAGTAGTTCTTTGATTAGAGACTCAGAAGCACCGTCGAACACAGGAGTAGCAATCGGTAGACCGCCACGTAGGTTCTTGATCAGTGTACGAACTTGATCATCAGACAGTTCAGCAATATCAACTTTCTGACGAGTATCACCAAGATCGTAAACCTTCTGTAGGAACTCACGGAACTTATGCAGTTCTTGTTGTTCCTTAACCATTTGGTTGATCTTGTCACCGATACCTTTCGCAGCCAAACCTAAGTGAACTTCTAGGATCTGACCGATGTTCATACGCGATGGTACACCCAGCGGGTTAAGTACGATGTCTACAGGCTGACCTTTCTCATCGTATGGCATGTCTTCAACAGGGTTAATCTTAGAGATTACACCTTTGTTACCGTGACGACCGGCCATCTTATCACCAGGCTGGATACGACGTTTAACCGCTAGGTAAACTTTAACAATCTTAAGAACGCCAGGCGCTAGATCATCACCTTGAGTGATTTTACGACGCTTAGTTTCAAACTTCTTATCGAAGTCTGCTTTTAGCTCATCCCACTGCTCAGCAAGTTGCTCAAGCTGTGTTTGTAGCGCATCGTCTTCTAGAACTTGCTCTAGCCATTGCTTACGACCGATAGTATCAAGCTTAGCTTCAGAGTAACCACCAGACAGAAGTACAGCTTTAACACGGTTAAGAAGGCCACCCTCAAGAATTTGGAACTCTTCAGTTAGGTCTTTCTTAGCTTCTTTAAGCTGCATCTGTTCGATTTCAAGTGCACGCTTGTCTTTCTCTACGCCATCGCGAGTGAAGACTTGTACATCGATGATAGTACCCGAAACAGAGTTTGGTACACGTAGAGAAGTATCTTTAACATCAGATGCTTTCTCACCGAAGATAGCACGTAGTAGCTTCTCTTCAGGAGTCAGTTGAGTTTCACCTTTAGGGGTTACTTTACCAACTAGGATGTCGCCACCCTTAACTTCAGCACCAATGTAAACGATACCTGACTCGTCTAGTTTAGACAGAGCAGACTCACCTACGTTTGGAATATCAGCTGTGATCTCTTCAGAACCCAGCTTAGTATCACGAGCCACACAAGATAGTTCTTGAATGTGGATTGTCGTGAAACGGTCTTCTTGAACTACGCGCTCAGATACTAAGATCGAGTCTTCGAAGTTGTAACCGTTCCAAGGCATGAATGCGATACGCATGTTTTGGCCAAGAGCTAGTTCACCAAGGTCTGTTGAAGGACCATCAGCAAGAACATCGCCGCGTGCAACTGGTTCACCAGGAAGTACAGTTGGACGTTGGTTAATACATGTGTTTTGGTTCGAACGCGTGTACTTAGTTAGGTTGTAAATATCGATACCAGCTTCGCCAGGTACCAATTCATCTTCGTTAACCTTAACTACGATACGAGAAGCGTCTACAGACTGAACTTGACCACCACGTTTAGCAACCGCTGTAACACCAGAGTCAACTGCGATGTTACGTTCGATACCAGTACCTACTAGAGGCTTATCAGCCTTAAGTGTTGGTACAGCTTGACGTTGCATGTTGGCACCCATCAATGCACGGTTCGCATCATCGTGTTCTAGGAACGGGATAAGCGAAGCAGCGATAGATACTACTTGGTTTGTCGCAACGTCCATGTAGTCAACGTGATCGCGTGGGTGAAGACCAGATTCACCTTTTTGACGAGCTGTGATTAGCTCATCTGCAAACGTACCTTCTTCAGTAAGAATGGTGTTTGCTTGCGCGATTACGAATTGACCTTCCTGGATTGCAGACAGGTAATCAACTTCTTCTGTTACTACACCATCTACTACACGACGGTACGGAGTTTCTAGGAAACCGTAATCGTTACAACGTGCAAACGCAGATAGCGAGTTAATTAGACCGATGTTTGGACCTTCAGGCGTTTCGATCGGACATAGACGACCGTAGTGAGTTACGTGAACGTCACGTACTTCGAAGCCTGCGCGCTCACGAGTAAGACCACCAGGACCTAAAGCAGAGATACGACGTTTGTGCGTAACTTCTGACAATGGGTTGTTTTGGTCCATGAACTGTGAAAGCTGTGAAGAGCCAAAGAATTCTTTAACTGCAGCAGAGATCGGCTTAGCGTTGATAAGATCTTGAGGCATGATTGCATCAAGGTCACCAAGGCTTAGGCGCTCTTTAACGGCACGTTCTACACGAACTAGACCAACACGGAATTGGTTTTCTGCCATTTCACCTACAGAACGGATACGACGGTTGCCAAGGTGGTCGATATCGTCCACTTCACCAATACCGTTACGGATACCAATCAGTTTCTTCATCACTTCGATGATGTCTGATTCATCCAGAGTACCGCGCTCTTCTTCTTCTTCACGCTCGATAGAGCTGTTGAACTTCATACGGCCTACAGTTGATAGGTCGTAACGTTCTTCAGAGAAGAATAGGCTTTCGAATAGAGACTCTGCAGCTTCTTTCGTTGGTGGCTCGCCAGGACGCATCATGCGGTAGATTTCTACCAATGCAGAGATGCGATCTACTGTGCTATCTGCACGTAGAGTGTCTGACATGAATGGACCGTGATCTAGGTCATTCGTGAACAGAGTTTGTAGAGCCTTGTGACCTGCTTGAGACAGGTTAGCAAGTGCTTCTAGGCTAATCTCTTGGTTCGCGCCAACGATGATCTCGCCAGTTGCTTCATTGATGTAATCTTTAGATGCAACTTTACCAACGATGTACTCTACTGGTACTTCGATGTGCTCAACGCCATCTTTTTCAAGTTGACGGATATGACGAGCAGTAACACGACGACCAGTCTCAACGTAAGTTTTGCCGTTTGCTTCGATGTCGAATGACGCAGTTTCACCACGTAGACGATCAGGAACCAACTCCATAAGAAGAGTTTGGTCTTTAACTTCGAAGTTCACTTTGTCGAAGAACAGATCTAGGATCTCTTCGGTCGATTTACCAAGTGCACGAAGAATAATCGATGCTGGTAGCTTACGACGGCGGTCGATACGTACGAATAAGTTATCCTTAGGATCGAACTCAAAGTCTAACCATGAGCCACGGTAAGGAATTACACGTGCGTTATAAAGAACTTTACCTGATGAGTGGGTCTTACCCTTATCACTGTCGAAGAACACGCCTGGGCTTCGGTGCAGCTGGGATACGATAACCCTCTCGGTACCATTAATTACGAAAGTACCATTGTCTGTCATAAGCGGAATTTCGCCCATGTAGACTTCTTGTTCTTTAATGTCTTTTACAGTACCTGCTGGTGCATCTCGATCAAAGATAACTAGACGTAGTTTTACGCGTAGTGGCTTTGAGTAAGTAACACCGCGGATTTGACATTCTTTAACGTCAAAAACTGGCTCACCAAGACGGTAGCTAACGTATTGCAGCTCAGAATTGCCGTTGTAGCTCTGAATTGGAAATACAGAACGGAAAGCAGCTTCAAGACCGTATTGACCTTCTGGATCCTGTTCGATGAATTTGTCGAAAGAATCAAGCTGGATCGATAACAGGTATGGAATGTCCAAAACTTGTGGACGAGTACCAAAATCCTTACGGATGCGCTTTTTCTCGGTATAAGAGTAAACCATGGGGTTCCTCAGCTCGCTGATAAGTGACCCAAACCACCCAAAACACTCTTCAAGAGGGGGCGGTGACAAACAGCTGTTTACTGTAGTGAACAATCATTTCGAAAAAATGACTGTTTTTTTGCTCGGATTATGACGGTTAAACAGCGGAAAATTCGTCATAGCCCTACAGCGCAAAAAGGCCGGTGGTCAATAAACCACCAGCCATTAGCCTTGCGGCTAAGAAATTAAGTAATAATTACTTGATTTCAACAGAAGCGCCAGCTTCTTCTAGCTGTGCTTTAAGAGCTTCAGCTTCAGCTTTGTCAACGCCTTCTTTAAGCGCTGCAGGAGCTGAGTCTACAAGACCTTTAGCTTCTTTAAGACCTAGGCCAGTTGCGCCACGTACAGCTTTGATAACTTGTACTTTGTTAGCGCCAGCAGCAGTTAGGATAACGTCGAATTCAGTTTGCTCAGCAGCAGCGTCGCCGCCAGCTGCGCCGCCAGCTACAACAGCAGCAGCTGCAGTAACGCCGAATTTCTCTTCCATAGCTTCGATAAGCTCAACAACTTGCATTACAGACATTTCTGCAACTGCGTCTAGGATTTGCTCGTTAGTAATAGACATAACAATTCTCTTTTAAGTCAACAATAAGTTTAAATAGCAACCAGTGAAAAGCAAGGCTTATGCCGCAGCTTCTTCTTTTTGGTCGCGAACAGCAGCGATAGTACGAACCAGCTTGCCAGCAGAAGCTTCTTTCATGCACATCATTAGGCGTGCGATAGCTTCGTCGTAAGTTGGTAGTGTCGCTAGTACTTCAGCATCAGTAACTGCGCCTTCAAATGCAGCAGCTTTGATCTCGAAATCTTTATTCTCTTTAGCGAAGTCTTTGAAAAGACGCGCTGCAGCACCTGGGTGCTCATTAGAGAATGCGATCAGAGTTGGACCAGTGAAAGTGTCTACTAGACACTCGTAGTCTGTACCCTGAACCGCACGGCGTGCTAGTGTGTTACGAACAACTTTCATGTAAACACCCGCTTCGCGAGCTTGTTTACGTAGAGAAGTCATTGCGCCAACTTCAACGCCACGAGAATCAGCTACAACTGCAGAAAGTGCACCACTGGCAGCTTCGTTGACTTCAGCAACAATTGCTTTTTTGTCTTGAAGATTTAAAGCCATTTGGATTAACCTCTGGTTGTGATTACAGCACTCAATACAAAATGTAATGAGCGTTTACGATGTTATTTAAAAATGAATAAATTCATTTCAAACCACAACATCGCCTACGTAGGTTTTATTAAGCTATCAATAATCTAATGAAAATCGACAGCGCCTACGGTCTTGGGATAGATGATTTCAAATTGCTTTAAAACCACCCAACCACAAATATTAGGCGCAGAAGTATACACTAAATCTGCGCCTAAGCAAATTAGTTTGCTTGAGTGTCAAGACTAGCTTGATCAACAGCAACACCAGCACCCATCGTAGTAGAGATGCTTACTTTCTTCAGGTAAGAACCCTTAGCTGAAGAAGGCTTAGCTTTCTTAAGAGCAACTAGAAGAGCTTCTAGGTTCTCTTGAAGCTGGCTAGCTTCGAAAGATGCTTTACCGATAGTAGTGTGGATGATGCCGTTCTTGTCGTTACGGTAACGAACCTGACCAGCTTTAGCGTTCTTAACCGCTTCAGCAACGTTAGGAGTTACAGTACCAACTTTAGGGTTTGGCATAAGGCCGCGTGGACCTAGGATTGTACCTAGTTGACCAACAACACGCATTGCATCTGGAGAAGCAACAACTACGTCGAAGTTCATTTCGCCTTTTTTCACTTGCTCAGCAAGATCTTCCATACCAACGATATCTGCGCCAGCAGCTTTAGCAGCTTCTGCGTTTGCACCTTGAGTGAAAACAGCAACGCGGATGTCACGGCCAGTACCGTGAGGTAGCACTGTTGCGCCACGAACGTTTTGGTCAGATTTACGAGCATCGATGCCTAGGTTAACAGCAACATCTACAGACTCAACGAATTTAGCAGTCGCTAGTTCTTTAAGAAGAGCAACAGCTTCGCTGATTTCGTATTCTTTAGTTGAGTCAACTTTGTCGCGGATTACGCGCATACGCTTAGTAAGTTTAGCCATGATCTTATCCCTCTACCACTAGGCCCATTGAACGAGCAGTACCAGCAATAGAACGTTTCATTGCTTCGATGTCAGCACCAGTCATATCAGCAGCTTTAGTTTCTGCGATTTCCTGAACTTGAGCGTCAGTAACAGTACCAACTTTCTCAGTGTTTGGACGACCTGAACCAGACTTAACGCCAGCAGCTTTCTTAAGAAGAACAGCAGCAGGTGGAGTCTTAGTTACGAACGTGAAAGAACGGTCGTTGTAAACAGTAATAACTACTGGAGTAGGTAGACCTTTCTCAACAGATTCTGTTTTTGCGTTGAACGCTTTACAGAATTCCATGATGTTCACGCCGTGTTGACCTAGAGCAGGACCAACCGGTGGACTTGGGTTTGCCATACCAGCTGCAACTTGCAGTTTGATATAAGCTTCAACTTTCTTAGCCATGATATTTCCTAATATTTTGGGTACATGCGCTAGCCGCAAGGCGAGCTCCCCATAAATTCAATTAACTCTTTTTTACTTCCACAGAAGCAAAAAGGCGCGAAATTATAATCATAATTCGCGCCTTTAACAACCCTAAAAAGGTGATTTTTTATACTCTTTTATTTTGAACAGCTTATGAAGCATTTATCCACAGCTTGTTCAAAACTTAGAGTTTTAGTCCAGTTTTTCAACCTGACCAAATTCAAGCTCAACCGGTGTTGCACGACCAAAGATCGATACAGATACCTTAATGCGGCTTTTCTCGTAATCTACTTCTTCAACAGTACCGTTGAAGTCAGCAAATGGACCATCGTTCACACGAACCACTTCACCCGCTTCGAACATTGTCTTAGGACGTGGAGACTCGCTCGCTTTCTCTAGACGGTTCAAGATAGCATCAGCTTCTTTATCAGTGATAGGTGCAGGACGATCAGAGGTACCACCAATGAAGCCCATAACACGCGGAATGCTGCGTACTAAGTGCCATGATTCATCATTCATGATCATTTGAACTAATACGTAGCCAGGGAAGAATTTACGTTCACTTTTACGGCGTTGGCCTGCACGCATTTCCACTACTTCTTCAGTAGGTACTAGCACATCGCCAAATAGTTCTTCCATGTTGTGCATTTTAATATGCTCGCGTAGCGACTGTGCAACACGACCTTCAAAGCCAGAAAAGGCTTGAACTACATACCAACGTTTTTTTGGAGCTTCACTCATGAATCAGAACCCTCTACACCCCAGTTGCTAGAGAAACTAGACGGACCATAATGCCGTCAATTCCCCAAAGCACTAGAGACATAACAATACATACAGCTAAAACGATCAATGTAGTTTGCATAGTTTCTTGGCGAGTAGGCCAAACAACTTTACGAATCTCCATACGAGATTCTTTTGCAAAATCGATCGCAGCTTTACCTTTAGTTGTTGTTGCTGCAACGCCTAGTGCGGCAGCAATCAGCACAACTACACCTGCAGCGCGAATTACAACAGACAATTCACCATACAGGTAATTACCCACAACAGCAGCAGCCAACAGAACAAAAGCGACAATCCACTTCATTGTATCTGCTGCACCTGAGCTATCAGGAGTTTCAGCGTTTGCTTTCATAAAACCAACCTGTGATAAGTCTTAAATATAGACGACAATAACCCCGCTGTTGCAGGGCACATTCCTTTGCGTTGCAAAACAACACATCTAACAGTCATTTTAGTCAAAAAGACCGTTTAATTCTTTGCTAAGAGCAAAAATCGATGTCAAAACATCCAACTCTTTTTTTAGCGCAGAAAAAGGGCATCAAATGATGCCCTTTTTACTAGTGGTTCGTCAAATCTTATGCAAAGATTTTAGCTACAACACCAGCACCAACTGTACGGCCACCTTCGCGGATTGCGAAACGTAGACCTTCGTCCATTGCGATTGGAGCGATTAGCTCGACAGTCATTTGAACGTTGTCACCTGGCATTACCATTTCTACGCCTTCAGGTAGAG
>NZ_JBFSVK010000028.1:0-87689 GCF_041467855.1 Vibrio sp. 10N.247.311.51
CTTTTAAAGGTTCTAGCAAGCCTTTATTGACGGGGAAGTTCATGATTTTTCCGTGGGCTTTAACCTGATTACCACTGAAAGCCAAGGCCAAGAGCTGTTTGTAGCGAGTTTGTATGTGTCCTCAATGGACTGGTTTGTTATTGGTGTTGTTCCAACTAATGAAGTATTTGCAGAGTTAGATGCGACAGCGCAAAAGATGCTGATCATGACTGCGGTTGTGGCATTAGTGTTTATCCTAATGGGCGTAGTTCTGGCGAACAGCATTACTCAACCGATTAAACTTCTGGCTAAGCGTTTCGGCGACCTTGGCGAAGGTGACGGTGATCTTGCGCAGCGTATTGAAGTGAAAGGCAACGATGAAATCGCACAGCTTTCAAAGGGCTTCAACGGGTTCATTGAAAAGATTCACGAGTCGATGAAAGAGGTGTGTTCGACAAGCCAAGCGCTTCAAGTAGCAGCAGAGAGTGTTTCTAACAAAGCCCACATCACCCACGACAATAGCCAAGAACAGCGTGACCAAACGCTTCAAGTCGTTGCTGCCATTAACCAAATGGGTATGACCATCAGCGAGATTGCATCGAACGCGGCAACCGCAGCAGAAACGGCAACTCAAGCTTCAGGCAATACGGAAGTAGGCCGCTCTGTGGTGAACAAAGCAAAAGACGCGATCAGTCGTTTGGCGCAAGATATCGAAAGCACAGGTCAGGTAGTAGAGCAATTGGCTTCTACAACTCAAGACATCGGCTCTATTCTGGGTGTTATCCGTGATATTTCAGAGCAAACTAACTTACTCGCATTAAACGCTGCAATTGAAGCCGCGCGTGCCGGTGAGCAAGGACGTGGTTTTGCGGTAGTAGCAGATGAAGTACGTAACCTAGCAAGCCGTACTGCCGATTCAACGGAAGAGATTCAAAAGATGATCAACCAACTGCAAAGCGATGCGAAAGATGCAGTAACGGCAATGAGTGCGGGTAAGGTGATCACCCTTGAAGGTGTATCGGCGTCGGATGAAGCGGTAGATGTGCTGAGTGGCATTTCAGACCGTATCGTTGATATCACAGACCGTAACACCCAAGTGGCAACGGCAACGGAAGAGCAATCAACCGTAGTTCACACCATCAACCAGAACATTGAAGAGATCAACGCAATCAACGAAGTGACAACGGGCACGGCTGAGCAACTTGCTGAGGCGAGCCAAGAGCTTCGAGACCTTTCTTCTCGTCTAGATAAGATGGTTGGTTCGTTTAAGCTTTAATCCCGTTAAGCTGTAGCATGTCTTAGAAAGAGACATAAACTAAGAGCTGGATTCATTTAATCGTGAATTCAGCTCTTTTTATTTACGGGCTTGTTTTCTTCTAACGGACCTTAGCTTGATCTGGTTTCGGGCTTTGCACTCAATCGCCCTAGCATCATAGGGCGTAAATGAGTAAAATCTCGTTAGGTTTAATATTTAGGTAAGTATCATGAGCGATTTTGAAAAAGAACTAGAGCAGATGACTCAAGAGATGGGCGATGAGCCTGAGGTGAAACTGCCATCACTTGAAGAGCAAAAAGCAATTGTTGCTGAGTTCAAACGACTAGAAGCGGAAGGCAAACTGACTCCTGAAGTGTTAGAGAAGCATTTTGGCCAGTTCAACAAACAGAATGATACGCCAATTCACTAAGTTGATTTAGACAGGTTTCATGTCTAAAAGAAGTGATATTAGCGGTTGGGTTCATAGCCTAACTAACAGATAAAGGTCTAGCGGTTGCTAGGCCTTTTTTATTGCCGTTAACGAAAGACCGAGTAGCTGACTCATGAACTATTCAATGTAAGTGAAACCGTCTCTAGCACATAAAAAAATCCCCCTTACTGAGTAAGAGGGATTCGATATGGGCAAGTTATATCCTAAAAGGCTAAGCGATTAGTCTGTGCCGTATTCTTTGTACAAACGACGACATGCGCGGCCATCGCTGTGGAACAGGTGACAACGGTGCGCTGGAATACCAATCGCCAACTTGTCACCTGATTCGATTTTCAACGTGTCTGGCTGGCGATAGATAACATCAGCATCGGCACTTTCAAGGTTTAGGTAAACCTGAGTTTCGTTACCTAGTTTCTCTACCATCATCACGTCAGCTTCAATTGTTGCGTCACCTGATTCAGCAGACATCAAGTGTTCAGGGCGAATACCCAGAGACATACGATCGCCAGCATTAACCGTTGTCCCGTCAACAGGAATCCAGAAAGTCATGCCATTTGAAAGTTGTACCAATACGCGCTCTGCTTCAGCTTGCTCGATGTGAACCGACATAAAGTTCATCTTCGGCGATCCAATAAAGCCTGCAACGAAACGGTTCTGAGGGTAGTGGTAAAGATCAAGCGGCTTACCGACTTGAGATACGTAACCGCCATCAAGAACAACGATTTTATCGGCCATTGTCATCGCTTCCACTTGGTCGTGGGTAACGTAGATCATGGTGCAGCCAAGTTGACGCTGTAGCTTAGTGATTTGCGAACGCATTTGAACACGCAGCGCAGCATCTAGGTTAGATAGCGGCTCATCAAGTAGGAATACATTTGGTTGAGAAACCAGAGTACGACCGATAGCAACACGTTGACGTTGACCACCAGAAAGCGCTTTAGGTTGACGCTCAAGAAGGTGACCAAGCTGAAGGATTTCTGCAGCATGTTCAACACGCTTATCAATTTCAGCTTTGTTAGCGTTCGCTAGCTTCAGGCCGAAAGACATGTTGTCGTAAAGGTTAAGGTGAGGGTAAAGCGCGTAAGATTGGAATACCATACCTACGCCACGCTTTGAAGGCTCAACGTCATTCATGCGCTGGTCGCCAATGTACAAATCACCAGACGTAATGTCTTCTAGACCTGCGATACAGCGTAATAGCGTCGATTTACCACAACCTGATGGTCCAACGAATACTACGAATTCACCTTCGTTGATGTCTAAGGTTACGTCCTTAGAAATCTGTACATCACCATATGATTTATAAACGTTTTTTAACGTGACACTCGCCATCTAGCTTGTCCTCGATCGATCAAATTTTAAGTTTTACTGCTTATCATTATAAGAAATTTTTGGGTCAGCAGTAACTGTAGGAATTGGTAAGTATTGAGTGAGTAAGAAAAAAGTGGGTGAGACTTGGCTTCTTTAACCAAGCCCACCCGTCATAGCCAAACTGATGCCCATTTCCCCCACATCCAGCTAAACCTCCCCCGTGATTCAATCACAGATTTAGCTCGATGCTAATATAAGACACCAGCGGGCAGTGAAGCCAACTAAATGAATAATGCGTCAACGCATAACACTTGCCGGTAAAGGGTTCTTACTATCCACTCTTGGATGAATGCAGTTTCGGTGAATTGGCGTAAGGGTACATCCTCCTAATGGAAAATTAACTAGGGGGAGTAGGAGGGGAGGAGTAGATAAATGGGGTTATTAATAATTGGCGATCCAGTTCAAATAAATCCACCACGTAACGGTGATGTTGATCACGATGAGTATGCGTTTTGTGATTGCAGTCTCTAATCTGACCGGATGGTGATCACGAATTTAAGCCATAATAGCTAGGGCGTAGTGGCTAGGATGATGAGCTAGGGTCTGTTTTCTCAGATCATAACCTCCGAAAACTGGCTCGTCTTGGTAGATGTGCCCTACGTATAAATATAAAAAGGATATTCACATGAAAAACGCTCTAAGCGCTGTAGCTCTAGGTACAATAGTTGCTCTGGGTTCTTTTGGTGCAAATGCTGCTATCGAAGAAGGACAACTAACAATCTGGGTAGGTGGTGACAAAGCTTATGAAGGCATGGCTGAAGTAGGTAAACGCTTCGAAGAAGATACTGGTGTTAAAGTAACCGTCGCTTTCCCTGACAAGCTAGAAGAAAAATTCCCTCAAGTAGCTGCAGCTGGCGACGGCCCAGACATGATCTTCTACGCACATGACCGTTTTGGCGGCTATGCAGAAGCGGGACTTCTTGTTGATATCAAACCTTCTAAAGAAACTAAAGAAGGTATCGTAGACTTCGCATGGGACGCTGTTTCATACGAAGGTAAAACAATCGCATACCCTGTTGCTGTTGAGTCAGTTTCTCTAATTTATAACAAAGCGCTTGTTCCTAACCCACCTAAGTCTTGGGAAGAAATCCCAGCACTTGATGCTGAACTTAAAAAAGACGGCAAGAAAGCAATCATGTGGCCTCTACGTGGCGGCGCTTACTTCACATGGCCTCTACTTGCAGCTGACGGCGGTTACGCATTCAAACAGACTGCAGAAGGTTACGATATTAAAGATGCGGGCGTAGCGACTGACGGTGTTCAGAAGTCTCTAGGTTTCATCGAGAAGATGGTACAAGACAAGGTTATCTCTGCAGACATGGATTACTCAGTTGCTGAGTCTGAATTTGTTGCGGGTAACGTTGCAATGACAATCAACGGCCCTTGGGGTTGGGAAAACATCAAGAAAGCTGGCGTAGATTACGGCGTAACAACTTTACCTAAGTTCAACGGTAAAGCGTCTAAGCCTTTCGTTGGTGTATGGGCGGGTGGTATCAGCACTGCGTCTCCAAACCGCGACCTAGCTGTTGAGTTTATGGAAAACTACCTACTAACTGATGAAGGTATGAAGAGCCTGAACGACGACAAGCCACTAGGCGCTGTTGCTCTTAACTCTTTCCAACGTCAACTAGACAGCGATACTCGTATTGCAGCAACAATGGACAACGCGATGAACGGTGAAATCATGCCTAACATCCCTCAGTTCACAACATTCTGGTACAGCATGGAAGAAGCGATCGGCAACGTAGTTGACGGCCGTCAATCAGTAGACCAAGCACTAAAAGCTGCTGAAGGTCGTATGGTTAAGTAACACCTAGGCACTACCTTTTAAGGAGGGGGTAACCTCTCCTTACTTTTCTATTTTTTATCTATATCGCTAGCAGGTTCCTCTATGCAGTCAGTTCAAGGTACAGATGCTATCCCAGCACCATCAAGCCTTCCAGGCAGTAAAAGCGTCTTCATCAAATGGGGGTTGCTTGGTAGCGTTGGCTTAATAAACGGCTACGCTACAATTCTAATGTATTCTCGCGGTGAGCTCGCTTTTGCGCTGCTTACAGTGATCTTAACGGCTTTGGCACTTTACATTTTTGGTAGTAAAAAAACTTACGCCCACCGTTATATTTACCCAGGTATTGCCGGAATGATCTTGTTCATTCTTTTCCCATTGGCATACACCGTAGGGCTTGCGTTTACTAACTACAGCGCGAAAAACCAACTTTCTCTAGAGCGTACTCAAACCGTTCTTTTAGACCGTTCTTTCCAAAGCGGTGAGAGCTACCCATTTACTTTGTACAAGACAGATGACGGTCACCAGATCGTTGTAAAAGATGGCGATCAACTGTTAGCGACTGACGTATTTTCTCTAGACAATATGACAGAAACAGAGATGGACCTATCTGTAATCGAGTCTGCGCAAGGTGAAAAAGAGAAGATCAAAGCGATCATTCAAAACCGAGCAGCAATCAGTGGTGTTGATTTCAATCTACCTGACGGTGGTGACATCCGCATGAGTGGCTTACGTAAGTTTGCTTCTGTTGCTCCGCTTTACACGCTACAAGACGATGAAGAAACGTTAATCAATAATGAAACGGGTGAAGTTCTCAAGCCAAATATGGATGTGGGTTTCTACCAGCGTGTTGATGCAAATGGTGAGTTTACGGGTAATACCATCTCTCCAGGTTTCGTGGTTAGCATTGGTACGCATAACTTTGAGCGTGTATGGAAAGATGATGGCATTAAAGAACCATTTATCAGCATCTTTATTTGGACGGTTATCTTCTCGGTATGTACCGTAGCGTTCACGCTAGTTATCGGCCTTGTACTGGCTAACATCGTGCAATGGGAAGAGTTGAAAGGTCGTTCTATTTATCGTGTTCTACTGATTCTGCCTTACGCCGTACCCGCGTTCATCTCGATTCTTATCTTTAAGGGTCTGTTCAACCAAAGCTTTGGTGAGATCAACATGGTGCTCGAGAATATCTTCGGCTTAAGCCCGAACTGGTTCTCAGACCCGATTCTTGCGAAAACCATGGTGTTGATGGTTAACACATGGCTAGGTTTCCCTTACATGATGATTCTATGTATGGGTCTGCTTAAAGCGATTCCTGATGATTTATACGAAGCGTCAGCAATCGATGGTGCGAACTTCCTTGATAACTTCAAGCGCATTACGTTCCCATTGATGATTAAACCGCTTACACCGCTATTGATTGCAGCGTTTGCCTTTAACTTCAACAACTTCGTAATGATTCAACTATTGACGAACGGTGGTCCGAACATGATTGGTACTTCTGAGCCAGCGGGTTACACAGACTTGCTTGTAAGCTACACGTACCGAATTGCATTCGAAGGCGGCGGCGGTCAAGACTTCGGTCTAGCAAGTGCTATCGCAACGCTTATCTTCCTATTGGTTGGTGCACTAGCGTTACTAAACCTTCGTTTCACTAAACTGTCTCAAGATTAAGGAGCTCGACAATGGCTATGGTACAAGGTAAAGGCCTTAAATACCGAGTGTGGGCAACGCATGCAGTGTTGTGGTGCTTCTTGGCAATGATTATCTTCCCACTACTGATGATCATCGCGATCTCGTTCCGTGAAGGTAACTTCGCAACCGGTAGTTTGATTCCAGATAACCCATCATTGGAACACTGGAAGCTAGCATTAGGTATGTCAGTGACGAACGCAGATGGTTCGGTAACGTCACCTCCGTTCCCAGTACTGACTTGGTTATGGAACTCGATTAAAGTGGCGGGTGTTACATCGATTTTAATCGTAGCACTGTCAACGACATCGGCTTACGCATTTGCTCGTATGCGCTTCAAAGGTAAAGAAACTATCCTGAAAGCGATGATGATTTTCCAAATGTTCCCAGCAGTACTGGCTCTAGTAGCAATCTACGCGCTGTTTGACAAACTTGGTCAATACATTCCGTTCTTAGGCTTGAACACACACGGTGGTCTAATCTTCTCTTACCTAGGTGGTATTGCACTGCACGTATGGACGATTAAGGGTTACTTTGAGACGATTGATAACTCTCTGGAGGAGGCTGCAGCCCTTGATGGTGCAACGCCTTGGCAAGCATTCAGACTGGTTCTGCTACCGCTGTCTGTGCCAATTCTAGCGGTTGTGTTTATCCTATCTTTCATTGCGACAGTGGGTGAGGTGCCAGTAGCGTCTATCCTACTTACAGATGTGAACTCTTACACGCTAGCAGTAGGTATGCAGCAGTACCTATACCCTCAGAACTACCTATGGGGTGACTTTGCGGCAGCGGCTGTACTATCAGCACTTCCGATTACTATCGTGTTCTTACTTGCTCAACGTTGGTTAGTTGGCGGTTTGACGGCAGGTGGTGTAAAAGGATAAGCTGTACTCTATAAGAAAGAAAAAGAGCGACCGTTAGGTCGCTCTATATTGGCATTTTTATTACATCATTTGGTTTGGCCGCCGATCAGTAATAAAAATAACCCTCAGGTTACGCATAGCTGGCTACTAATCAGGTTCCTTACGCTATTAATGATTAGTGGTTTTTGTAACTCTAACCCAGGTATTTACTTGGGTTTTTTTATGCCTGCTACTTTTTGTTTTTTTGTGTCAGCGTTACTCGTCGACTATCGTGCTCTTATCTACTTTAAAACTCAAAGTTTCGAGTTACTTCTCTCCTAAATACCGACCACTTCATTTTGGTTACTTGTAGAAATGAACTAGTCTCACAAATCAGACACTCAGTATAAGTGGCCGTTGTACTATTGATATGTTGCTAATATTCCAATGCGTGATACTTCAATGATTTGTATGCAACAAAACCTGAAATTGCACTGAAAATGTATAGGGAAGCGAGAGGTAGTTACAGAGTCTTTAAGTAGTATTTGTGAGGGTTATGAAAGCGGCTTTATTTATATGTCTGGTTTTTGGCGGGAGTTAAAAGTCAGAACTCTTTGCTCGAGGGAGCACAGCCTAAGTGTTGCAATAACACATAGATGCTTTCTTGATCGAGTGCCACGCGACGAAATAGATCGGCAAATGTCGGATCTCCGCCGAAACACGTTTGGATATAGTGGTTGATTTCATTGCTGTCGTAGCCTTCGACGTACAAAGTTCTAACCCATTGATACTCAACAGCCTTTAAGTTGTTCAGTGTAGACTCGCTAAGAGTGGGGCGTATGACGCTCAAGAGTGGCTCCAAGAAATTCAAATGCATCTATTATGATTGGCGGTATTTAATCAGAGCAAAATGACGACTTTATTACAGTCAAAATAAATCGGTGAACAAGTGCCGATTCATTTCAACCTTTGGCTAGGTATCACGCTCTTGTCGTCTGTATTGGGTGTGCAGCGGATTTGGCGGTGTAGAGCACGAAGGTATCAAATAGATAAATGCCAAGCAGGCGCTTGGCATTGTAATAAGGTTTTGTAGGGGGAGGGCTGCTGGTGGACCTTATTTCAGGTACTTCACGTGAGCTTCCATCTCTTCACCAATCTGTTTTCGCATGTTCATTAGTCGAATAGCCGAATCTCGTAATTCGATGTCTTCTGGCGTCTCTGGTATCCACTCTGGTACTTTAGTCGGGTTACCATTCTCATCAACAGCGACCATAATAACGATACAGTGAGTTGTTAGGCGGTTATTGAGCTCTTTAGGGTCGCTTGCTTGCACGTCGATAGCGATATGCATTGAAGATGAACCTGTGTAGATGACCTTTGCACTTACCTCCACAAGGTTGCCTACATGAATTGGGGCAACGAATCGAATTCCGCCTGCATAGGCTGTTATACAGTATTTACCGCTCCAACCTGCAGAACAAGCGTAGGCTGCTAAATCGATCCACTTCATTGCTGCACCACCATGAACTTTGCCACCAAAGTTCACATCCCCGGGTTCAGCTAAAAAACGCAGAGTAACGTCTCGTTTACCATCTTGTCGGCTATTGCTACTGCTCATTTATCTTCCTTCATTATTATTTTGCTGCATAACATGCTTGTTACTTGCTAGTAACAATATACTTAAGATGACATAAGTTAAAGCGGATAATCTCATGGTTAAGACTATTTTTTCAAACAGATGATCAGTTGATGAATATTGGTGCTTAAAGGCGTATGAGATGAATGGCAAATATGGATGAAGTGATATCAAGCAAGAGAATAGAAATACTGATTGAGTCACTAGATAGGTTGATTGCAAAAAAAAAACACCTAGCGCAATGCTAGGTGTTTCTAAGCCGTGTGGTACTCATGTCGGTACCTTTTTTGTGTTAGCCAACTAACCGCTGTTGATTTAGTTTAGTTAAAGTGACTGTATCTCAGTTACCACTAAAGTGGTAGTAATTATTGTTTTCTTATCAGCTCACTTTTACTGTTTTAAAAAGTATAGATCCTTCGCGTAGATATTTCCTTTCGGATTATTGTTTGGGAAGCCTTTTAGTGTATTTCGCACTAATCGTGTGTGATTGTAATGATGCATAGGCATAACTGCTGCCGAATCGTTTACTAGCGACTCATCATGCTGATATAAAGCGAAGCGTTTAGACTGATCTTCCGTTTTACGCGCTTGCTGTAAGAGCTCATGATAATCTGGATTACAGTAGCCACTCTCATTTGCTGTGTGAAACGTGAGTTTGAATATTTACCCTAATGTGAGCGTTGGGTAATGCGTTTAGCTTTGTTGAGGGAGAGGAGCCTCAAGCCTTGGTTTTCTTTTGATTTGAGCAAGGATGACACCTGAAATCACCATCACGCCACCAATGATGTGGAACTGGTTAATCTCTTCGCCAAGCCATGTCGCAGCTAATACAATCGCAACAACCGGAAGCAAATTCATGAACATCGCACTTGAGTCAGCACCAATGGTGTCAATTGCTTTCACCCACATCCAAGGCGCTAAAATCGAAGCGGCAACCGCGGCGTAAGCTATCAATGGGATCGCTTGTTGCGGTGGTAACAGTTGTTCGCTGGTAAGCCAAAGTGGCGTAAGCATCGCGACAGCAAACAGACCCTGAATGTAAATCACCACCCAGCTACTGATCGGCATTTTCCAGCGTTTCAATAGCACACAGTAAGACGCATAAACAAAGGCCGCAATCAGCATATAGCCATCGCCTTGAGTCAGCTCTTGATGCATGAAGAATAAAGGATCGCCTTTACCTAACATCAGAGCTAAGCCTGACAGTGACAACACACCACCCACAATACTCAAACTAGAAATCGACTTGTGCAACAAAGGAACGCTTAGAAACACACTGATTAACGGGACTAAAGACGTGATCAATGCCATGTTGGAAGCGGTTGTGGTTAAGCCTGCGTAGTACCCTAGAGATTGGTTCAACACCATGCCCAAAAAGCCGAGGAACGCTAATTTCGATAGGTTTGGCTTAATGACAGCCCACTGCTTCATCACCGGGCGAATACAGAAAGGCGTGAGAATTAACATCGCAAAAAACCAGCGGTAAAAACTCATTGCGCTCGGTTCTATGGTGCTTGCAGCAAGCTTGTTGACGATTGCATTGGCGCCCCAGATACAGACTGTAAAAAATGGTAAGAGATAATGCATGTGAATTCCGTCGCAAATGAGTTGATGCGGCTAGTTTGACAGGTCGTTATACTTACAAGTATCTTTAGAAAGACATCAGGCGCGATAGGAAGACAAGTTTGAAAAAACACTCCAGAAACCTTCATCCATCCTTATCAATTGATAAGGCACCATCCAACGTATTTATGAATTTTGAAGCGTTTCTTTCGAATACTGAAACCCGAGTTCATAGCCACTCATGGGGACAGGTTCAATTGATCAGTGGCGGTATATTAGAGATGGAAGCGGAAAGCACCCGATTTCTGGCGCCACCACATTTGGCGATTTGGGTACCGGCCGGGGTGATGCATTGCAGTTATAACCGTAAGCCTTTGGACTACTGTTCGCTAAATATCGCACCAGAACTCACGCAACACCTGCCAGATAAAACCAGCCTTATAAAGATCACGCCGATTGTGTCTTCTATCATCGATGATTTTCGCGATCGTGGGATAAATGTTGCGGAAACAGAGCAAGATCAAAGGCTCGTTCAGGTACTGCTTGACCAACTTGCGCAGCGTGAGGTTGAACACCACTTCTTGCCTTCAACCGACAATAAGTACCTAGCACCAATATTAGCTTCTGTTGAAGAAAACCCAACCGATGAAGTGACGCTGAAAGATTGGGCTGAACGTGTTCACACCACAGAAAGGACCCTTTCTCGTCATTGCCAGACGGAGCTTGGTATGAGCTTTACCGAGTGGCGACTGCGAGTGCGCTACCTATACTCTATGGACTTGTTGAGAAACGGCCAATCGGTTAAGGAGGTCGCCCTTACATTGGGTTATAACCAAGCAAGTCCATTTATCACCATGTTCAAACGTTACGCGAACCAAACGCCAGAACAGTATAAGAACCGTTTGTTGTAGTTCGTTGTTGTTCCTAACAGAACGGATGTTTTCGCTAATTAGTGAGTAGAGAGAACATAAATGAATAGATACACCATAAGTGAATACGTGCAGTAGGAGATTATGGAATCGCACCCAACAGCCTGTATATTTCGCTCTGTTGTTCGGTGACATCCTCATAGTCTTGATTCAATAGAGCACTGTTGCTGCCGACCTTGAACAGTATGTACGTTTCTCCATCGACCTCGAACCAATTGAACGTTCCATGCTGGTTATACGTGGTCATTATTTTGTTTATCCTCATGAAATATACATCAGCAGCGCAAAACATGCAGACGTACATAAGCCAAAGAAAGAAAAGAAAAACCACGAGCCTAATACTGTTTTTTCTTTTCCTACCTCTTCATTGCTTTGCTGCCAACCAAGTTCACGAACCTGAGCCTTGGTAAGGTTTAAGTCTAGTCTTTCTATGTATCTGTTGAGTTCGTCATTGTGTGCTGAGCTAATCATGTTCTATCTCCCCTAATCATTTGATTGGTATTTTAGGGGAGCTCAGTGTTTGGTTAAATTAGATATTTTGTAACAAGCGTTTAGATAAATAGAACATGATAAATAGCAAAAAGCCTCCGTCGTGGAGGCTTTGGTTAAAAGTGGTTTAGTCCATGGCTATCGCTATGTTTAAGTCCAAAAACTAAGTCTATGTCGAAGCTCAAGTTTAAGACTGCGATGGGGATACAAACCGGGTTTTCGATTCGTTTAATTGGTCAAAGAGGCTAAAGAATCCTCTCACATCATCTTTGTGGTTAGTGCTCACGTCAGCGCTTTCTAGCATTTGATCTAAGCTCTTCTCCCCAACAAAGTACTCTGCCCAAGTGCGTTTAGATACGCTGATTTCAAGGTCAGCTTGGCGATTGTAGTCTTCGGTGTCTGAGATAAACTCAGCGACAGTGCTACGTACATGCAATCCCATGGTTGGGGCATCCGAGTCTTTTATCGTAATTGCCATCATTTGGTCTTCCCCATAGCTTGCGATTGGGTCTAGACGCACTCGAAATTGGCCCACCAACGTCTCGGCTGGGGATCCTATGATTGAATTAGCATCTGAAAACACCACGCTTGGTATTTGGACTTTTCCTTCTAATTCAAGAGCCTTGGTTAGATACCAAGATCGGGGGATTGATGCCTCTGTTTGGTAGCCCATTTGTCTTAATGTGTCTGCCAAAAGCTGTTTAGCTTCTTCATCGTTCGGGACAACACGGACTAAGTAGCCGCCGAGTTCTGCTGACCATGCGAGTTCATTGTTGGCAATAGTCTTGTTTAGCTCTTGTTTTACCGCGTCTACTCCCCCAAACCCTTCAATGATTTTCTTAGCTTGAAGGTTCGGCTCAATACGGTTCAAGGTTTCAGCTTCACCGTTAAACCAACCAAGCGCATGGTAATAGATGTTTTTCGGATAATAAGAAAACTCACCATAAGTCATCTGGTTATGGGGTAATTCGGCGAGGTCTTGTGGTAACTGAACCGAGTAGGTTAACTCTTCAGGTGTTTTACCTTGCAGAACCCCTCGAATAGTTTGGTCATAGAGGTACATAATTCCATCATAGTAACCGTTCAATGTGGTTTGGATCTCATCATGGCCACTGAGTGGTTCAGTGTGCGTGTTGATAAGATGTTCTGGATTTAAGTCTCTGATAAGGCGGATACCTTCAGCCCAGACTGTCGGATCACGATACACTGAACCTCTTAATGTGTAGAAGTTCGGGTAAGTTGGCCATAGGTGGTTGTTGAGTACCGTTTTGGACTCAGGCAGATAGACGATCACTTGATCGTCGGTATCACTATCAAAGTCGGTGTAGAAAACCATCTCGACACCATCAACCGTCATTGTTTGGCCTTGTGTCACAGGAGTATTTACTGGCACAAACCCTTGTGTTTTACCTATCGGTGTTGGGGATTTTGCGTCAGGCCCCTCAGCAGGCAGAAGCACCGAAAATTGTTCATAGGCACGGGCTGTTAGCGTTGGTGATAATTCAGGAATCGACGCACCTAAGCCGCCGCTTTCTAGAACGTTTTTGTTGATCTCTGGATGACCAATCACTTTGAGCTCGCCATCAAAGGCTTGTTGAATCGCTTGTGCACCAAATACATAATGAGAATGGCTATAAATGACGGTGTGGATCGGCTTTTCACTAATGTGTTTGCGTACTAATTCCAAGATCTCCGTTGCTTCTTCAATGTCGTCACCAGAGTCATAAATGATAAGGCCAGTTTCGCCCTCAATAACTGTTTTGTAGCCGAAATGATAGCCAGTGATTGCCCAAACTCCATCTGTTACTTGTTTGATGTACGCCTCTTCAGGCTGAGTCTTTGCTACGTTTTCTATCACCGAAGCATTCACTACTCCGCCATTGTTATACTTAGTCAGCACTACTTCACTGTCGTTATATACGTTTTGTGGAGAGGTAAACATCGCGTCTTGAGCGATGGCAGTTGCGCTTAATGAAGCTGTCAGAATGAATAGCTTGATTGATTTTGTTGTTGAATTAAGTTTCATTGGTTTTCTCATGGTTTAATACTGTCCGAATTAATTCTGATGACCGATACTAAATTTAATGTTCCTCTTACTATTTTATTTATTAAACTAGTAAGAAGTTAAATAAGTGATTGAGTGTTGTCTTTTTATATTGTTTAGCTATTTAAACGCATAACCAATATAAAGAAGAAAACTAAATAGCCTGTTAATACCATACTTGCTGGTAAGTATTTCATGTAAGCTCCTTATCTTTTCTTCATTTAATATCGCATTTGATTTTTAGACTTAGTAGGAATTAGAGAAATTCATTATTGCTACTTAGCTATAATCAAATTTGAATTTCTCTAATTCATAGTGCTAATGGGTTCGGACGTGAATAATAGCCTCAGTTCGCCAATCACGGCTTTTAGAATCATTACCGGAGTTACTATGAAAACCAAATCACTACGCACTGTTATTCCTGCATTGCTACTCAGCTTATCAAGCACAGCGGCGTTCGCTGGAATGGAACTGCAAGAGCGAAAGGTTCCGACCCCAGCAGGTATATCGACAGAGTTTGCTCAGTTATTTGAGAACAGAGTTATCTCACCGGCAATTCCTGTTCCTAACAACACGGCAGAGTGGTTGGCGTTACAAGCCCAATTTGATGCGCCAGGTATTAAGATTGCTCAACAAGCTCTAGAGCGCTTGGACGTTACTTATGAAGCTAAGCAGTTTGCCGGAGTTGATACGTTCTTTGTTACGCCGAAGAATATCGCCCCTGAATACAAAGATAAGTGGCTAGTACATATCCATGGTGGTGCATTTGTTTTCGGTGGGGGTGAATCAGCTTTACGAGAAGCTATTTGGGTTGCGAACGGGCTTGGTGCACCGGTGATCTCTGTTGACTATCGTCAACCGCCACTGCATCCATTCCCAGCGGCAATTGATGATGCAGTTGCAGTATGGAAAGAGCTAATAAAAACTCAATCACCAGAATCAACAGCGATTTTTGGCACATCCGCAGGCGGTAACTTAACGTTAGCAACGACACTTAAACTGCAAGAGCTCGATCTTCCCGCACCTGGCGCATTGTTTGTTGGGACCCCTTCCGTCGACCTTAAAGAGACATCGGATTCATGGTTAACGATGCAAGGCTTAGACCCTCTAGGTCAGCGAGAAGGGCTGATTGAGGGCACTTTCGATGTCTATGCTGGTGGAGAAGCGCTTGATAATCCTCTTATTTCACCAATATACGCTGATATTGATGAATTCCCACCAACGATATTCATTTCAGGCACTCGAGATCTCTTGTTAAGTGATACGGTTCGTATGCATCGATTATTACGCAGTGCAGACGTAGAAACTGACCTGCATATATATGATGGCCAATCTCATGGTGATTATATGAGTGGTATCTTAATCGATATGCCAGAGTCTGAAGATGCTATTAATGAGTTAGGCCAGTTCTTTAATAAACATATCAACTAGTTTATTTCAGCAAGCTAATATTGAATCACACGGATGTGAATTTTTATTTGGAGGATATAATGACAACGTTATTCACTTCACTTTTAAAATGTATATCCACGTTACTACAAGCTAATTATCATTACTCTCAACATCAATCTGTCATGGATCATTCTTATTCGCTTGCCCCTATGTTTTCATTGGAACAAAGTGATGACGGGAGATCGTTGTGATAAGACGTTTTTATTCGATGTTAGTAGCCGTTTTTCTAACCATACCCTTATGTCTAACCATACCTAATGCGCTAGCCATGCCAAGTATTGCTTTGGAGCTCGCTGACACGTCGAGCCCCAAACATACTCTTTCGAGCTTCATCAGGGATTCGAGTGTGGTTATCGAGCATTGGAAAAATGAAACACTGCATCTTAAAGAAGCGCAGCATGCTTATTCACAAGTGATCAGAACCATGGATTTGTCTATGGTTCCGAATCGAAGCCGAACAGTTGTCGTGATGGAGAAAATAATTCTTCTTCGTGAGTTGTTGGATCGAATTGATAAAGGTACTCATCAGCTAGTGCCAAATGTCGAGCAAATAAGGGGAGAAGATATTGATCACTGGCGTTTAGGCAACACTGAGATCGTATTGTCTCGCCAAACTCTAGGCGATCGAACCGATCAGTTCCTATTTAGTTCTAACACCATTCAAAGCCTTTCTCGGTGGTATAGAACGATGTCAGTCCTTCCGTACTATGGCAAAGCACGTCCAGACTATTATCAGGAATTTCTGATTAGCCCCGGACCTATGTTCTCTAAGCAATTTGTTCTTTCTTTACCTTCATCTTTTAATCAACTTTATGGGCCGCTTCCTTTATGGCAATGGCTTGCACTCACTGGCGTTTTGTCACTATGTAAGATAATGATAAGAATTAGCTTTTTGCTTGGTGAACGCTGGAATCGTCGCTGGGAAGGAAAAGGCTTTAAATGGCGGGCAGGTCGACTGTTGTCGCTGGTGGGCGTGGTGAATTTGCTGTTTTTAGCAAGATGGGTGATTGATGATGGGATATGGATTACAGGTGGTGTTTATCAGCTGTTCACCACCTTCTTCCTACTGGCTCAGTTCTTCTTCGTCTCATGGCTTATTATGGCCATTTTCAACTATTTCGCTGATATTTATGTATTCAAAAAGCACAATGGAAAGCACGTAGATTCGTCACTGATTACCGTATTAGCACGTATATTTGGCGGGTTGACGATCGCGATTCTTGGCATTTATGTCATCGAATTTATGGGGTTCTCAATCTCCCCAATATTGGCAGGTTTGGGTGTGGGTGGCTTAGCGGTTGCACTGGCCATTCGCCCTATATTGGAGAACGTAATCAACGGATTAACGCTTTATGCTGACGGGGGCGTAAAGATTGGTGAGTTTTGTCGTTATGGAGACAAACTAGGAACCATTGAGAGTATTGGTTTGCGTTCGACTCGAGTCCGGACGCTAGAGCGCTCTTTAATTACCATTCCTAACTCGGAATTTGCCAACATGGAAATTGATAACTTGGAGCGACGTGATAAGCGACGCATGGATCATGTGTTGAGATTGCGTTCCGAAACCACCCTTGAGCAATTACGCGTACTGATCGTTAATCTGCGCCGGTTGTTGCTGCAACATCCAATCATCGAAGAAGATCCAGTTCGAGTGAGGCTCATGGGTGTTGGGGAATACTCCATCAATATTAATCTGATGGCTTACATTAGCTGTCGTGACCATGAAGAGTTCATGGCTGTCCAAGAGGATATTTTGTTTTCTGTATTGACCCAAGTCGAGAGCATTGGTGCGAAGATAGCTCACTCTACGCAATATCAACTTGTGGATGTAAATGCCAATGACAATGAGGAACAGAAACGAAAAGCCGAACAGGTTGTTGCGCAGTGGCATGAAGAGCAAGCCTTCCCATTTCCTGATTTCAGCTTTGAATATAAGTACGAAATCAAAAATACCATCATGTATCCGGCGGCAACCTCTGCTGTGCGCCCACCTTCTGCTTAACGCAGCCTCAGACACGATTAACCTAAAGACACCGTACCCCTAAAGCGACCTATATATCGCTTTAGGGGCCAGAGCTTATCGTTAATAGTTTTTTAATTGAGGCCAGAAATTTCGCTCGCTATCGACCGTCAGGTTGAACAATACTATCAAAGTAGCTCTGCATGGTTTGATGCAATAGTTGGTGAAGTGGGAAGCCTCGTTTGGATTGTAGGTAGCCGCCCTCTACACCAATTTGGCGCATTTCTTTTGGTAAATTAGGTAATGGGTAACAGCGGAGTTCCGAATCATCTTCCGTCATAAAACTGCTGCCAAAAGAGAAGGCATCCGAATTTCTGAGCTTGCTTCGTAATACTGTGAGGCTATGCGTCGCCAGCACAATATTCGCGCTGTAGCCTTTTGATATATAGAGATCTTCAATCGGAGCACGCTTGGTGTTAATGCCATCAATTAAGATTCTTGTTATTGGTAGGTGATGAATATCTTCCCATTCACTGCTTTTACTTAACACAGGGTGATCTTTACGCGCAATTAGGCTCAATTTTACTTCGGTGAGCTTATGTTGGTAGATATCTTGAGGTAATGGAATGCCTGAAAGTTGTAGTAAATAATCGACTTGTCCATTCAGTACTTCTACCAAGCTTTTATCTTGCCAGTAGATCAATTTAAAGCTCGCTTGTGGTAAAGCTTCTTGCAAAACCTTAAAAACCCCATCGCCATACAGTTCAAGTAGAAATATATTTAATGCAATAGTGACTTCGCCGGTAAATATTTTAGGGTCAAAGTTGTGGTAGGACTCAACCACTTTTATCAAAGGGGAGTACATTTCATCGGCCGCTTCGGCGAGTTTCTCTGCCAATTCTGAAGGCTCGACGCCGTGTGCTTTACGAAGAAAAAGCTGGTCGCCAAAAGTTTCTCTTAACTTCGCCATCCCTCTGCTGACACTGGTTTGCGATATACCAAGCTTGTCTGCTGCTGCATGGGTATTACGAGTTTCAACAACCGCTTTAAGTAACTTGAGCAGATTTAGGTCTAAGTCTTGAAGTTCTTTCATGGGTTACCTTTTCGTAATGAAGTTCGAAAGCGTAACCTAAGAATAAGGGAAATTAGCCTTTGTTCAATAGTTTAAGAACGATATGTGTTAAAGAATGTTTGATACGGTTCGCAGCAATGCGCTGTGAGCAGAAGTTAGCTTTCAACGAAAGGCGTTCTAAATATCTTGAGTGAGTAAAAGGAGGGCTAGCAACATCCGTGTTACTAAAGGCGCTTAGGGCATGATGTGATACAAGAGCTTCGAGTTAGAGTACTCGTTTTAGGTAGATTCAAGGGCATTATAGTGAATGAGTGTAGCTACAGCGCATAGGTGTAGTGAATGCCCACCTTGTTGTCGGTTTCATCGTAGATACTATACTTAAATGAAATATTTTGGTTATCTGCGATTTGGTATGAAAAATTACCTTCCCAATCTAACGTGTTGATTTTAAGTGTTTTGTCACTCAAAGACGTCGTGTAGATAGGTGCTATCATCATAGAGACTTGCTCTGTAATGGTAACGACACCGTACAATTGCGCCATAGCAATAGGCACGTCTTTATTAAGGTTATCGCTGGATATGACACCCGCGCCAAGAGTCGGTGCAATCAGTAGCCGTTCATGCAGCGGCAGGACTTGCATCGCGTTCAATACGAAAGTGCGTGTGTCATGTCGGTCATCATATAAATAGTCTCCCATAACGCCACTACCGAAATTGGTGCTCAGTGCCGCGGCTCTGACTCTGTATGTGTCAAAACTGTTTAGAGACTGAGCAAAAATCAATCCCGCCCAATCGTCATTGATTGCTCTAGCATATCCAAATCCGGCATCAAGGCCTTCATTGCTGTACCCTAATTGAAGGGAGCTATAAGCGGCAGTCGGGTCGGTGAAATCAATGGGTGTTGTTTCAATGGTCGCTTCTGTAAACTCTTCTACCGCGGACTCAAAATCAATTGTGTTTTCATCAGCAATGGAATAAGCGCTGATAATACAGCTCAGTAATATTAGTTTAGTTTTCAAAGTGTCTCACTTATTTAAATATTTAAAAATTAGGTATTAAAAAATGAGCTGCCTATTACCGGCAGCTCTAATTATTTAGAATGAATGTTTAAAAGATAATAATGAAAGGTTATTACCATCATCATATTGATAGCTATAGACGAACGCGCTTGTGCTATTTAATTGATAACCAAGTTCTGCCGTGTAATCCCAATCTCTAAGCGTCGATTGGTTGCCATTCTTTTCTTTCACTTTACCTAAGCTGTAAGTGTATTCCGGCGTGAACCCTACCCACATGCTAGGGTTCAGGTTGTAAGTCATATCAAGTGATGCACTGGTGTAATAAACACTGCTACTCATGTCTTGATGCTTTAAATTACCTATTGCAAGTTCAGGAGTCAGGTTAAGCTTGTCCGTGATATTACTTGAACGATATAGAGTGAACTGGTAGTCGTTCGAACGCAAATCTCGAGATTGATAGTCAGTATCGTGGTGATAATTAAATGCACCTCCTAGTCCATCAGTACGCTGGAAATCAAATCCCAATTCGTGGTTATCAAAATTGTCGTCACTGCTATATGAACTTAGCAAACTCCAATCGTTATTTAGTGACTTGGCATATTGAAGGCCAATATCAAAATCGTTGCTGCCATAACCAATATCAAACCCCGAATAATGTTGTTTAGAGTCAGAGAAATCAACATTGTTATTTGCAAGGACTAAAGGTGAAGAAATAAGTGATGCAATTAATAGAGATGTTTTAGTTAGTTTCATAAATATAAATCCAAGTTGTGTTTGTTTATGCCGCTATTTTATTTACTGACCGGGGAATAGACTATGAATTACAGCGATTCATATTTGCTAAACGTATATACCCAAGCACCTTGAGGTTACTTGGGTATAGACATAAAAAAGCCCCAACCAAAAATGGCTGAGGCTCAAAATTGGGCGGTTTGTTTACTTATAAGAGTTCATTGATCTCAAGAACGATTTCTTGAATCCCGAGAGTGAAAAACTGTACTCCCATACAGATCAATAGGAAGCCCATAATTCGGGTAAATGCATTGATGCCATTTTGACCAAGCGCCTTGAGCAGAGGGTACGCCATGGTTAATGTGAAGGTCGCAATAAGTGCAACGAGAGCAAGCCCTGCGACTACACCACCATAGACGCTAGTCATACTTGTGTGGTTTTCATAAGTAGCAATTTGAGCGGCCAGGCTGATGATCATCGCCATAGAACCAGGGCCACACAGTGAAGGAATGGTTAAAGGTACTAGTGCTATTGAATCTTGCCCAGAGGGGGCGGCTCCATTGTCGGGGCGAGGAAACAGCATATTGAAACCAATCGCGACAATGATGATGCCACCACCTAAACGCAAGCTCGGTATTGAAATACTGAAGAGTTCGAGTACCGATGCACCAATGAAGAAGGTGATGCACAAGGCAATGAAAAGATAGACTCCAGTCGTTTTGGCTTGCGACACAATATAGCTCTTATCTCGTCCTTTACTCAAACCGAGTAAAACCGTTGCTGCTGCGGGTGGGTTCATGATGGGTAATAGGCCAAGAACCGTGAGTGTCATATAGGTGAACAATGTTTCTAAATGCATAAGAATCCCCATTTTGTGGTGGAAGAAAAAGTTAAATCACAGTAAAAAAGCGTGTGCTAGATACAGAACACTGAAGAACGAAATTGCGTCGGTTAAGGTTGTCAGCATTGGGCTTGATAGCATGGCTGGGTCGAAGTTGAGCCGCTTTAGTAGCAAGGGCAATGTACCTCCAATCACGACGGCAAGAGTGGAAGAAAGTGTGTAAGCAATGGCGATAACCAATGGCAATCCAGAGTGCTCCCCGCCAAGCGTGAACAGCGTAAGCAGAGCCAGAACACCACCAATTAGCATTCCATTGATCGCGCCGATTGGAATCTCTTTCGCGACCACATACAGCAGGTCTTTGGCTGAGATCTGGCCCATAGATAATTCACGTATCGACACTGCAACGGATTGATTCCCAGCCGCACCAGAAAGATTGGCGACAAGCGGCAACACGGCCGCTAAGACGGCAATTTGTTCAATGATGGGTTCGTAAATAGCAATGATTGAAATTGCGGCATAACTTAAGGCGACTGAAGGCAATAAAAAGGCGAGTCGACGTAGGTTACGTTTTAGTACTGGCATGGTGCGAGACTCATCACCTCCAAATACACCGGATTGCTCCAGCATTTGCTGCTTCGAACGTTGGTATAAGGCTTCATTGAGATGTTTAAAACCGACGATGCCTATTTGGAAACCTTGTTCATCAACGATGGGAACAACGGGGTGTAAAGTGGTGTCCAGCGTACTTTTAATCGTATTTAGATCCGTGTCAGGGCTGATAACGGGCACTGTGGTATCTATGTATTCCCTTAATGACGTGCCACGTGGCAGCAGCAGTACATCACGGATCTTCAGCCCACCTAAATAGCTGCCTTCAGTGTCATGCAAGTAAACGTAGCGCCACTCTAGTCGATCTAAGTTGTGTTCTTCTGCGCTTAATATTGCGCTCAAACTGTCGATGGTAGCGTCTGCTGCCAGTTTGAGGACTTCGCTTTTACAAATCCCTCCGGCAGAGTCTTGTGGGTAGCTCAAGGCTGCACGCTCTTCGTCTTTCCATGTTGAAGGTAGGGCTTGCCTGAGCTGTTTTTGTAGGTCACTTGGCAGTTCATTGAGTAGCAACCGGCGGTCTGCGGAATGCAAATATTGAAATAGCACTATGGTGCTACTTTCAGATAGTTGACTGATCAGCCATAGAAGCTCGGGATCAGATAAGTGATCAAGTAAGTTGGCAGCAAGGCTTGGGTTTACTTCGCTTAGTAGAGTCCAAGTGGCGATACGTTGCTGGTCAGAGAGCTTCCTTAAGACTGATGGCAGTTCGACGGGTTCAGCCTCTAGAAGCGTTTGATTCAGTCGTTTAGCCTTTCTTAGAGTTAGACACTCCAGTATTTTGAGGTACAGCTTTTCCGCCCCTTCTGATGAAAAAGCTAATGTAATTAATGTCATATGTTAGACCTTTGACAATAAGTGAGAATACAATTGAAGCGATTTTTATTCGGATGTTTGTGGTTGTCGCTTCTTGGTCGCAAGCCGAATAAAGAGGGCGATAAATGCGGTAACCATCAGGATTAAACTGCCCATTAAGAACCACTTTGTAATCAACTCTTGATATTGCGAGACGAATGGGTGTCGCATGATCCACTTTCCTATCAGCAATAAACTGAAGACCCATGTAATCGAGCTAGTGAAGCTAACAATCAGCGTTCTTATTGCGCTGAGTTGTGCAACGCCCATCAACATTGGGGTCAGTACGCGAACAAATGGGACAAACCGCGAAACGAACAGGGACAAAAAACCGAATCGGTTTAATAGTTTTTTTGCCTTGGGTAACGATTCATCTGGCAGTGTTTGTTCAGCTTTACGCATGAACGGAGTATTGTGCAGCCATCGCCCTTGAAGGTAGGCAATGATACTGCCCAAAAAAGAGGCACTGGTTAGAAGCATTAGAGCACTTGAAAAATCAATCGCGCCCAAACCAACCATACCCCCGACAAACAGCACTAGGCCGTCACCGGGTAGTGGTAAGAAAACAAAACTCGACTCAAGAAAAAGCACGACACCAAGCAAAAGCAATAAAACGTGCAGTGAATTCAATTCAAGTAAGGCATCGAAGTCTTGCAGCCAAATCGCGGAAATAATCTCTTGCATGGAAACTCCAAGTTAACGTGGGCTCTGGCTGTTGATAGCCGGAGCCCACAATGCGTTTTAATCAAACATCAAGATGATGTAGGCAAAGAACAGGATGAGGTGGGTAGCACCATTGAGCGAGTTAGTTCTCCCGCTGCTAAAGCTCACGCTTGTCATTAATAGCGTTGCACCTAATAACACCATTTCTGCAGGGGCAAGGCCGAGTTGGATGGGTTCGTTCATTACCCCTGAAATCAGCAGAACAGCGGGAACGGTTAGTGCAATAGTGGCGAGAACTGAGCCAAAGAAGAGGTTCATCGCACGCTGTAATTGATTGGTCACGGCGGCTTTAACGGCACCAACCGCTTCAGGTGCGAGAATAATCAAGGCAACAATCAAACCACCTAGAGCCGCAGGTGCGCCCATTTCCGTGATGCCATCGTTAATTGGAATCGCGAGGCTTTTCGCTAACAAAATCACCACCATCAAATAGCTCACCAGCATAATCGTGTGGAATATATTGCTGTGCAGAGGGCCGTGATGTTCGTGATGATCTTCATTATCACCATCAATGAAGTAGTCGGTATGGCTGCGTGTTTGGATGAACAGGAATACGGCATACAAGGCGATCGAAGCGAGCACTAATGTCCAAGTTAGGCTGGTCGACATGTTACCCAGTGAATCCATACTGGTGAAATTAGGCAGTACCAAGCACAGTAATGAGAGTGGAATAATGGCCACCAAGTACGCTTTTATTCCATCAAGGTTGTAGGTTTGGGTATGGTATTTCATCCCACCGATTAACAAGGTGATACCGACAAAGCCATTAAGCACCGCCATCACGACAGCAAACATGGTGTCACGCGCTAGGAAGGGATTCGATTCTCCAGTCAGCATAACGGACGAGACCATAATGACTTCGAGCAAGACAACAGACAGCGTTAATATAAGAGTACCGTATGGGTCTCCAAGCTTGATCGCCAGCGCATCTGAGTGGCGAACAACCGAAAAAATGGCGCTCATCACCGCGTAAAATAGCACCGCAGTAATCATTATGTAGGCGAACTGAGACAGCTCTCCTGTGAGTAAGTTGTCGCCGATCAGTTTGAAAAATAGAACGGCAACGATGCCAAGTGGCAGTTTGTATTCTTGTTTGAGTACGTTGAGCATGTTGAGCCTTTATTGAGTAACCGAAGGCTCGCTAATGTCCTTTAACGAGAGTAAATCGGGTGAATACTGCAATTTCCTGTGCAGCAAACGGTTCGTTTCAAGTTATGCGTTTAAGCTTTTGCATCTAAAACGATATCTACAAAGCTATGCGTCTAACCATGTTGCTAACTTAAGGTGAACCGATGATTCAGACTATGAATTAGAGAAATTCTTTGTTGCTATCAGACGACCGACATTCGCCTAATAGCGTGCTAAGCAAGCAGTAAGCAATGAGCGCAGTAAGTAAAAGCTAAGGCATGCTTTCAAGGGATTCGGTTTCTTCCGGTTTATAGTGGGTTGGTTTCAAGCCCACACGAGTTGGCAAGAGTGTGCCAATAGAGATAGAAGACCATGTCCCACTTAAAATCCCGACACACAGTGCAATGGCGAAACCTTCTAGTGCGCTCCCTCCTAAAAACCACAATGCTGAGACTGTGACTAAGGTGGTGCCTGATGTGACAAGCGTTCGTGACAACGTTGACACGATGGACTGATCGAGAAGGGCATCGGTTTCACCGTCTGGCTTCGCACGAAATACCTCACGAATTCGATCTGAAATGATGATCGAGTCATTCAGGGAGTAGCCCATCACTGCCAGTAAAGCGGCCAACACGGTTAGGTTGAATTCAATTTGAGTCACCGCAAAGAGCCCTAGGACAATAACAATGTCGTAAATCAACGCCGCAATTGAACCTAGCGCTAATCGCCATTCAAATCGGTAGCTCAAGTACAGCAAGGTAAGAACGAAACAAGCCAAAATCGCTAAGCCGCCTTGTTCGACCATTTCTAACCCAACCTGAGGGCCAATTACGCTGCTGTTAGCAATGTGAAAATTGCTGTCTATTGGCAACAGTGCTTGGTTAAGTGCGTCTCGAAAATCGAGGTCTGTATCATTGAAACGCAGTTGCCAATTTCCTTCACTGCCTGCCGCCGTCACTTGAACATCTTGGCTCAGTGCTGAGTCGAGGTGAGATTTGAGCTGAACTTGAGTTACGTTTGGTTTTGTTTGAATATCGGCGACAACACCTCCCGTAAAGTCGAGTCCCCAATTGAACCCCCTTGCAACGATTGATGTAATGGAAAGCGTCAAAAGAATCAGAGATATCATCGTCATCAATTGACGTATTTTGGTGACGTTAATTGATTTGGTCATTACAGTTTCACCTCATGTGAGGTGTCTCTTCCCCACAAATAATTGATAAGAATTCGAGACGCAAATACGCCGGTAAATAAGCTAGTCAGTAGGCCTAATCCGAGTGTGATAGCAAAGCCTTGAATTGGGCCGTTACCTATTGCATACAAAGCGATGGCAACGATCATAGTGGTGAGGTTGGCATCGAAAATTGAAGAGAATGCACTATCGAACCCTCGATCTATGGATTGGGAAAAGTTTCTGCCTTCTCGCATTTTGTCTTTGATGCGTTCAAAGATAAGCACGTTGGTATCGACAGCCATCCCCACGGTTAGCACGAGCCCAGCAATGCCCGGAAGCGTTAGCACAGCGCCAGGGATGAGCGCCAATAGGCCAAACAGACACACTAAGTTGATAGTCAGTGCAGCATTCGCAACCCAGCCAAGGCGTCGATACCAACAAGCGATAAATACCAATGTAAAACCAAGCCCCAAGGCGAGTGCAGCAAAGCCATTTTTGACGTTTTCAGCACCAAGAGTTGGCCCGATTGTGCGTTCTTCAACAATGGTAACAGGAGCGGTGAGTGAGCCAGCTCTCAATAGAAGAGCCAGGTTTTGAGCGTCTGCCATTGACCCCGCGCCAGTGATGCGAAAGCGGCTACCCAGCGTTGATTGAATTGTCGCTACGCTGATAACTTCGCTTTGCTCAATGGATTGTCCTGTCTCTGATTGACTGTATTCACTGTACAGAGTCGCCATCGGGTTTCCGATATTGCTGCGCGAGTGATTGGTCATCAGCCGCCCCCCCGTGCTATCAAGAGTGATGTTAACTTCGGGTGTTCCCAATTCTCCTAGGCTGGCGCGTGCATCGATAATATGCTCGCCCCCTAAGATACTGTTTCTATGCAGAATGACAGGTCTACCATCCTGGTCATTGATGGATTTTGTTCGTGCGCTGACATTAGGCTCCACATGGTAAAACGCTAACGATGCAGTGGCGCCGATAATGTTTTTTGCGGATGTCGGGTCTTGTACTCCTGGCAGTTCGATGCGAATTCGATTTTCACCTTGGCGTTGGACTGCGGCTTCTGTGATCCCTAGCTCTTCTATGCGGCCTCGCATTGTTTGAAGATTTTGTGTCACAGTCAGAGTTCGAATCGCGCGTTTCTCTTCCTCATCCATTGAGATCGTTAAGCGCTCACCAGATTGGCTCAGAGTCCAATTTGGATACTGTGTTCTTAAGTGGATTCGAATATCGCCAAGTAATGCTTCATTATATCGAGCAATGACCACCTCACCGCTTTCTACACGACCGCGTACACGAAACTCCTGACGAAGGTCGTCGATCACTGATTGCGCGTGAGCATTAAAGACAGGGGCTAGGTCAACGTCTAAGAGAAATTGCACACCACCGCGCAGATCTAATCCAAACTTAATCGGCTGAAAGCCCAGCGAGGTTAGCCAAGAAGGAGCTGAAGGTTCGAGCGTGAGGGCAACGGTCTCCGATGATTGGATAAAATCGGACATCAAAGCTTGTGCGGGGGCTTGTTGCCCGCTTGAAGCAAACGTCACAACTAACCTATCGTTGTTTTCGCCAACACTGTGAACATCAATGCTATTGTCCACAAGATAACGATATACATCATCAGCGTGTGTCGAATGCGTTTGGTTTGAAATGTGCAAAGCTTCACGTTCACCAAATGCAGAGGGTAGGGCACTGAGAAGCATCAGTACTACAGACAACACGAGAACGATGACCTTCCATTTAGCTGAATAATTTATGGGTGCGATTGAGCGCTTTAACTTCATTTCGGTTGCATCTTATTGATTAACGCATACGTAAATAGCACCAAGCTTATTTATTAAATAAGCACCAGTATTAATCATGTATGAGTTGAAACTAAGGGATCCTAAAGGTTATCGATGGCGCTTTCGGTTTTATCGATAAACCTAACTGTTGGTTACCGAGCTATCTTAGTTTCTTGATTCAATAGAACTATGGGTTAGAGAAATTCATATTTGGTTTGCTCGACTTTGCATATATGAATTTCTCTAATTCCTCGCAGAGATTCGATTTATTTAAAACAATGTAATCTGAATTAATGATTGAGGATAAATCTACGTGGATTGCACAATATATTTAAACGATCGCAAATATAGAGTTTGCGATATTGGTGAAGGGAGATGCACTCTAGTGCTTAGTTACGCAGAAGGTATAGAGTCATTGCATGAGCATTTTAGCCATCAGTTTCTTGAGATAGAAAGAATGATAGTCATCGATATATCAACATGTTGGAGTGGAGAAATCGACACACTGTGCGAAAAGGATCGCTGTGAATTAATCGGAGATGTTCGGTTATTAACTGACATCTATTGGCTCGATGATTTTGAAATTAAAACAGATAAAGGACAAGAAATATTCCAAGGGATTTCTGCACTAGCGCTATCGACTGAATAGAAAACCCATTGATATGTTTGTCTACGGCGTTGATTTTTAAGTTGCTCTAGTTTGTTGGGGAGTGACAAACTAGAGCAACTTGTCTTGGCATAAAATTAGCTTCGAAAGCTGAATACTAGTCATCAATAATTAACGTGAGGTATTGAAAAGTATCAGGAAGCACCTTTTATAAATAAACCGATTGCATATGGATATTGTTTTGTAGAGTATTAGGGCACTCATTAATGATGGGTCATTAAAACAATAACAAGGATACTTAAAACAATGAAAATGCGTTTAAATCTAAGCCTTTTCCTAATTTCTACAGCTCTTAGTCCAGTTGCGCTTGCTGATATTACATACCCTGATGGCTACTACCTCGAAGCTGAAGGACTCGACGGAAATGCGTTAAAAGATATGCTCGGTGTGATTGCTGCTCGTGGGCAAAAGCAATTAACGTACACTCAAGTTTGGTCTGCATTGAAAGACACCAACGAAGACCCGAACAATCCGAACAACGTGATTCTGTATTACAGCGGTCGTTCACAATCCAAAGACTTTACCTCATCGGGTGACAACGACAAAAATGCTTGGAATCGTGAGCACCTTTGGCCTAAATCTTTTGGCTTTAAGCGCAAAGATCAATGGGGCTATACCGATATCCACCACCTACAGCCAACAGATGCCGAGATTAACTCCATCCGTTCAAATAAAGACTTTGATTTTGGCGGTTCGCCATTGAAAAAGTCGCCACTGAACAAAACGGATTACGACAGCTTTGAACCTCGTGATGCAGTGAAAGGTGATACCGCACGTTCAATTTTCTACATGGCTGTGCGCTATGAGGGCAACAACGCAAACATGCCTGACTTGTATCTGGTTGATGACACTTCGAGTACGTCAGGTAAACCTAAAGTTGGAAAGCTATGTACGTTGCTTCAATGGCATAACGCTGACCCAGTAGACAACTGGGAACGTCAACGCCACGAGAAAGCCGTGCAGTGGCAAGGTAACCGCAACCCGTTCATTGATAACCCAAGCTGGGTAAACGATATTTATGGCAGCCGATGTAACGGTTGATTTTATTCTTATTCGTCTGTTAAAAATTAAAGCTTCTCATTTCAGAAATATGCTGTTGGCTTAATACCCAGTCAACTCCATATAGCCAGATCCGGAATGAGAACCTTTAATCATGATTGGCCCCTCCCAATAAGGAACCGACAGCGGCATTTTGGCATTTGGATTGAGTGCCGAGACGGTCAGTTCGATCTGTTGAGTTGGAATTGAAATTTGCCATTCTGTTGGATAATCGCTTCCGTCGATTTCTGTTTGCTTGACGGCGGTTAGGGTTATCTCTTGTTGTGAAATGGCAATGCCAGAACCGTCTTGCTGCATTAATCTTGCGTTAGCATAACTGGCTTCGCCTGATGTTGAGTTTCGAAGCTGAAATACCACTAAGCTGGTTTCATCACTCAGCCTTAGCGCAAACCAATCCCAGCCTTGTTGCGAGTCGAGTAAAAACTGCGAGCTCCACTCTCTGTCTATCCAACCTTTGCCAGAAACCTGATGCGTGATGCCATCAATGGTTACCTCGCCCGATACATCAATGAATGGTTGGCTGTAGTAATAGGAAGCCACTTTGCCATCGCTACTTTTAGTGCTGTAGCCTTGTTCGCCTTGCTTTTGATAAGGCGAGTTGTTGGTTAACTTAAGCGAGTATCCAAATTGACCCGAGTTAGCGACCAATGTAGCTGGGAACAGGTCATCGGTCGTCGACGTCCATTGCCAGTCATCAAGATAGACACGAAATGGTGAAGCGCTTACTCCTGCCAGTTCTGGTTGGTCACGTGACCATTTTTCATCGGCATAGTGTTTGTTTTTAGTGGTGACAGCGCTGTGTGCCATGTAAATTTGCTGACTTTGCCACGTAGTTTCCTTGGTGCTATTGCCACTTTCCTGTGGTGCAGCCGCAAAGCGAAACTGTGTCCATTGCACGCCTAACGTATTGCCTTCTTCATCAATCAAGTTTGCGGTTAAATACCACCATTCATGACGAAAATCAGAGTGTGCTTGATGGTCGGCAGGGAAGGTGATCTCCACGCCTTTTACTACCTGTGTGAATTGATCAGTCTCTTTTTGTGTTTCATCATCGGTTTGTGTTTCTGCACCAAGTATCGAACCCATATTTTGAGCTGATGGTTGCGTGGACTCCTCGCATCCTAAAAAGAATAAGGGGGTAAATGTGAGAACGAAAACTCTCATTGATCGATTCATCACAACACCTCACTTTGCAAACTGGATACCACGGGTTTACTGACCAAACGCCACAGTGGAATCAAGGTCGCAAACATAGCCACTAGAATGGTGATGGCTGCGATGCTGAGTGCGTCACTCCAATTCCATACATAATTTAAGCTCCAACCAAAGGCGCGCAGGGTAACGATGTCGGTTAGTACGTAGCCGACCATAGCCCCGAGCGGTATGGCGATAACCAGAGTGAAGGCGACCAGAACAACGATTTGCCCGACCACCATCGCCATCAATTTTTTCTGACTTACACCGAGCGCATACAGCCTTGCAATGGCGGCTTTGCGTGCATCGAGCAACATGAAACAGGCGCAGAACAACCCTATCACCGCCACCATTAAAGTGACGCCATTAAGCGCCCGAGTGATGGCAAAGGTTTGTGAGAAGATATCTAAAGCGATCGATTTGATCTGTGCTTGATCGTAAAGCTGACTTGGGTGCAGATTGAGTTGCTGGCGTAGCTGTTCGTACACCACTTGTGGGGCGCCAGAAACTTTGATTCCCAAGCTGGTGGGTAAGTCAGTAAATCCACTTTCGAGCCATAAATTAGGTGCAAGCAACACTTCGCCATTCGGTGAGCCGTAATCGTGGAAAATCGCCCCGACGATGAGTGTTTTGTCTTGGATCGCGTCGAGCTTGAGTTGGCTTCCAAGGGACAAGCCGAGCTTCACCGCCGTAGGTTCGCTGATTGCCACGAACTCACCTTGGTAAAAGCGCGTCCAGAAGTCATTAAGGTAGGATTGGAACACCATGGTTTGCTCAAGTGTGTCTTTGTCTTTGGTGCCGAGCAAAGTAGGTAAGCCCTGCAAGTTATCGTCGACGTAGTATTGTTTATAAACGGTTTCAACATTATCAAACTGTTCTAACGCACGTTCTGCGTTCGCGGTTTCACCTTGGGCAGGGCTAACGTAAATATCAGCATGTAAGCGCTGTTCAAGCCATTGCTTTAAGGTGGATTCAAAGCTGCCGACTAAGGTGTTCATCCCCACATTGGCGGTGACGGCGAGAAGCAACGCCATCATGGCAAGGGAGAGAGGGGAGATAAGTTCACGCAGCTCAGCAAACAGATATTGTATTAACCCCGATTGGGTACGTTTTTCGCTCCAGTTCGCTAGCACGCTGAGCGTTTTGGGCAGATACAAGGGAATCGACACCACCAACACACCGAGCCATGCCATGGTAAAGCGATGATGTTCACTCAGCCGTAACCCTGCTAACGCGAGAATAGTTAATACTGCCCCGATAACAAACAGCTGAGTTTCGTTAGACGTTTCCGGCGCTTTATAGAAACCGCCATGGGAAGAGAGGGGTTGTCGCACTCGCTGTTTAAAGTGCTGCCAACATGCGACAAGCGTTGCGGCCAGCGTGAGCAGCAGTGCCTGCACTAACCAATGCCACTGCCATGTGCCTGGAAGCAGTGTTGCACCATAAAGTTGCTCAAGCGTTATCGCGACGGTGGGATGTAGCCAATGGCTGAGTTGAATGCCGAGAATGAAACCAAGCGAAGCGCCCATTGTGACTAAAAGAGTCAGTTCGACTAACAGGGCTGAAAATACGATGCTTGGCGCAATCCCGGCTTGTTGAATTTGCACCAACAGCCGATTACGTTTCAGCAAACTGTACTTCACACCGTTGTAAGCGATGAACAGGCCAACTAAAAACGCCAACAAACTCATGGCGGTGAGATTGAGGTGAAAGCTATCGGTAATTGAACCGAGATTCGTACTTTGGTTGTTGGATATCCATTGCCCTTGCTCCCCTATGATGCTTTGCCATTTATCCTGAGTATTGCTCTTAGTGTCAAAAATAGCGATATAGCTCAGTTGCCCTTGCTTGTTAAGCAGTTGCTGAGCGAACCCAATGTCCATCAACATTCGGCTACCTAGCTGCCATTCATCTGGTAGCACTACCACTTGAGTGAGCACTTCATCCAAAGTGAGTGCGTCTACTTCGTCCAAACTCTGGTGCTGAGATTGGCTCATCATCACAATGGGTTCACCCGCTAAGAGTTGCGGCAAAGGTAAGGCATTGTCGAACAGGGAAATGTTTGGCTCTTTGGTTTGAGTGTTGTTTTGTTCGTCGACGCGAGCGTGACGAGATCTTGAAGTGAGGGCGGCGATCAACTCACTGCCTTGAACTGACCAGCGTCGACCTTGCTCGTCTCTTACTCGCCCTTCAATCACGGGCAGCGCTGCGCTTAATCCACTTTGTCTTAAGCTGAAGTAGAGAGATTCCGGCAAATAGTTTTGCCCTGCTGGTGGAATGATAAGGTTTTGCGCTTGGGCGCTAAGTTGCTCGGTCGATTCTGCATAACTGCGTTTGGCATTGAGGTTGATGGCTTGCACCGCGACAAACAAGGTGACCGCCAGCACAATGCCGATCAGAATCGCCGCGGCTTGCAATGGTGATTGACGATAGTGTGCCGCAAATAGATTCAGAGTCAGTTTTGTATGGGTGAGCTGACTTTGTGCGAAGCCAGTTTGCTTCATTGGTTTACTCACAACGCTGCTGCTCTTGGGGTTAGATCTGCGTTCCTTAAACAACCATCATCTAACACCAATTTTGTCTGCATAAAGCTGGCACATTCTGGGCTGTGCGTAACCAAAAGCACGGCAGTGTTGCCTTGAGTGGTGATTTCACTCAGCAGCTTCATAACCTCTAACCCTGCTTTGTGGTCGAGGTTGCCAGTGGGCTCGTCGGCAAGCAATAGTTTGGGTTTATGGGCTAGAGCACGCGCTATTGCGACTCGTTGTTGCTGACCGCCAGAGAGTGCGGATACATGTCTTTCGAGTAGCTCACTGATGCCCAATGCATCAACTAAATAATCGCACCAGTCGCTCCATTTCTGTTGATTTAAATGGAGCGGGAAGGCGATGTTTTGTTTTACGTTGAGTGGGGTTAGTAAGTTGAACTGTTGAAAGATCACGCCTAGTTTTTGATGGCGGAATCGGCTCCACGGTGGATCTCTCCAATCTGATGTGTTCTCGTTATCGAGCCACAACTCGCCACCAGATAGAGGTTCAAACCCCGCAATGATGTTCAGCAGAGTACTTTTCCCGCTGCCACTCGCCCCTGTCAAAGCCACGCTTGCCCCAGTTGCTAAAGCGAAGTCGACATTGCCCAACACGCTATGAGTGTCTTTACCATCAATAAAGCTTTTGCTGGCCTGTGTGAGTGTGACAATTGGGCTTTCCATTTCCTTTCCTTATAACCAAAACTTACCAACAAAAGATGTCGTTACTTGTGGCAGTTACCGAAGCGACAAGCTCTATAAAACTGTAGACAATAATCTCAAACAATAGAGCGATTTATATCGAATTATTAATAACTTGTACTTCGAAAATAGGGAAATAGATCAGTGTGAGGAGGAATACGGGTGTTAGTGGGAGCTTAGAGTCACCTAGGAGGCTTTTAGGTTTTTCGTCAGATGGTTCGTGCTGTTTCTCTAGTTTGTTCCTGTTCCATTCTTCTAATGCTATTCATTGTGAATCCTCGCGTTGTATCTCGGGGGAAATTATACCTATCTAGCGGCATTCAAATAACTCTGATCTAGTTGCAATCTTGCATGGTAGCTCTTGGACATATCACTATGTAGAAAAGTTTATACTGGAGGTGCTGAAAACTCGAAAATAGCATAAGAGATTTTAATGAAGTAAGAAATTTTAGTAGAATCAATCTACTACGAAGTGGGATGAAGATTTTACATTCGGTATGGAAATTATCTGTTAGGTAAATTTAGATGAATGAACATTATGTTATCGAGCTATTTCAACGAGTTTTAGATCAAGCAATATGGTGCGGAAGTGATGAACTAAGAAAGCAAGGTTGGTGTATTACTTCCGAAACTTTAGAAAATGAACTGTTTGATTACATACGGGAACATGAGCTGAGTGAAGTTGAAGCAATAGAAGAGCTATTGACTGAGCGCTTTGAATCATTATTACAAGTTGAGTTAGAAAGAGAAACTCGACTATTGATCCCACCTTACAGTGACATGTTAATCGAATCTATCAAATCGTTTAATTTAGGTTTTTATAATATTTGTATACCGAGTTTATTTAGTATCATCGAATCAGCGTTAATGCATCTTGCAAACAAAGGTGAATACAATAATATTCGCTACGTTTCTGGAATTAGAAAAAGAGAAAGTTCTGAAGCTTTACACTTAGGTTTAAAGAGTAAGCTTTTTCAGATCGCAAACACAACTGAGGAACTATTTTCACCGATGCGGTTCGATGCTAGTGAATGCGACATTACTTTAAATAGACATGTTTCAGCTCATGGTCGCAGAGAGAGCTCGTACAATAAAACTGATTGCTTGAAATTATTTCTGCTTTTAGCATCCATAAAATCTTGTTACTCAAATTAAACATTTCTAAAAACAGTGACAGGCTGATTTTTAACTCATAGCACTTTACCAACTACGAGTTAGCCTTTGCAGCTCATTCATCCAATATCAACCGTTTTACTCAGTACAGATGTGGTGTTGTAGGGCGGGAACGACAACGACTTAACCACGCTCCAAGCGTTGTTAAGTCGTTATTGGTTTGAGGTTAGGGATTAGTTGAGTGCTTCAATCAGAGCGACTTCGCGTTTGATCTGTTTGCTCTCTTGTTCACTAGCCTGCGCCAGTTTTTGTTCGCGTGTGGTTATGGCTGCTTGTTTGGCTTCGTCAGATTTGAACATCAGTTCTTTTACGTTGATAGAAGCGATGTTTGTGTAGCGGCCATCGTCATTGGTCGGAATTGATATGGTTTCATCATTAATCAATGACTTCACTATCTCTCGTTGTTCATTGTAACGGCTCTCTAAACCAGAAAGTGCCCATCGCTGCTGAGTTTTACCTTCATACTGACCGTTCTTTTCTTCTTTGAGATACTTGATGGTCATATTACGGATTGTGCCTGCTTCTTCTCCATACTCTGCTTCCGTATCAAAGAGTACAGGGAATGATTCACCTTCTAGCACGCCGCCTTTCTTGGTTAGATGACCCATTCGATAGCTATTCATACCAATACGGATTTCTGTTTGATCAGTAACCGGGGTGCCATCTGCAAACGCGAGGTTGGTGATGCGGGTACCTGCAGGCTGAGTGAGGTCGATGGTATAAGTTACGCCTGCGAAAAAGTCATTGGTTGAGTATTTTGATGCTCTGCGTTCAGGGTTAAAACTGTAGGTTACATCGCCAGGTTGTACTGAGTTGAAGTAGCCCGCAGACCATTCCATGTAGGTTCTTAATTCTTTGCCTGTCATCTGGTAGACAGTGATTTCGCCACCCGCGTATTGGTAGTTGTACGCGATGTCTTTGGCTTTGATTGGGCCAACATCAAGCTCTGCATTGTCGTTGTCTATTTGAAGTGCGATGACATTGGCTTTAGGTGCATAGAAGAAGCTCGCTTCTTGGTATAGCGCACTAATGCCTGTGTCTTGAACATGGACTTGAGGGATACCGCGGATTTCGTTTTCTGGGACTAAATCAACGCCGGTAAGCTGAGCGACAGGTCGATTCGCCATTTCTCGGAGTTGTTTGTGATAAGGCTGGTATAACTCGTCCATATTCTCATCAGAGTCGATACCTTTAATTTTATAGGTGAAGCTGTCTTTGTTGACGAGAGTGAATGTGCCATCGCGCTCTTCAAATTGAAGATCGATACGCGATAGGGCGCGGCCATATTTGTCGGGCTCAGTAATAATAACGCCATTCACAACGGCCTTATCGATGCGAGTGTGCATGTGACCAGCGACGATGGCATCAAGCTCTGGGTTTGCATTGGCAATGTCGGTGACACCGGTGTCAGCAATGTCATTCTCGTTCTCAATCCCCATATGGGCAACCAATACGATGGCATCCACTTTATCATCAATCTCTTTGACGATTTTCTTCACTTCCAAGGTTGGATTAGTGAAAGTGACGCCTTCTAAACGGTTGGTACCTTGCGCAAAGACCTCCGTCATTGGGGTATCCATTCCGATCACGCCGATCTTAATACCACCGCGTTCAAGGATGGTGTAACCAGGCAAGAATGGGTTTCCGTTTTTGTTCTTGATGTTGCCACCGAGAGATTGCCCTTTAAATTGCGTAACGGCTCTGTTGAGTGTTTTAAGGCCAAAGTCGAATTCGTGGTTACCTAAAACCCACACATCATATTTCATGTGATTAAAGCCAAGCATCATTGGATCAACAGGCTCGTCTTTGAAAGTTTCTACGAAGTTGCCTTGGATGGTGTCGCCAGCATCGACAAGGATAATGTTAGATTGCTCTTTGCGGATCTCACCAACCTTGGTCGCGATTTGGCTCAAGCTACCACGAGTGTTGAGTTTATCCGCCGCGTAATCCCACGCCATAAAATGACCATGGATATCTGAAGTACCCAATATCGTGATATCGTGTATGTCTCCATCAGCTGCGAAGGTGGGAAAGGCTAGAGAGAGTAGGATGGCGCTTGATAGTATGTGTCTTTTCATAAGTATGTTCACATCGTGGTTTTAAGTATGACGCTACCATATAGAATCGAGGTTATCTTATGGGTGACCAGTGTCATATTTCTAGTGATACAACTTATTGATGTTTCAAATAAATGTGACTCATGACCACCTCGCAACAACTTAAGTTATGATGAAACCCACCACAAATCTTCGCTCTCGTTTCAATCCTCGATTTCTGTAATCCAACTTTCTAAGCGAATCCCTTTTCTTAAACACGACTGTCTTTGTTTAAGGTGATTGGGTTATCCCGCCATTCCCATTACTTCTTAGAGCGGTCTTAATATTTCTATTAATAACTATACCTCTAATTTATTGTTATGTTATAACATAACACAACATAACAATAAATGTTGTTTTTGGATGTTCGGTGGGAATTTGAATAAATCTGTATTGTCTGTGCGCGGGCTCTGCGCTGATGGCTTGGCTAATTGGAGAGCCGTCTCAGACGTGACATTTGATGTGAACGACGGTGAATGCGTTGCCATCATTGGGCCTAATGGAAGTGGAAAGTCCAGTTTGCTGAAAGGCATTACAGGCGAATATAAAACCGTCGCGGGTGAGTTGATGTTGTCTGGTATTGCACTTGGAAGCCTTGAGCGGCAGCAGATAGCCAAGCAAGTCGCGGTGGTTACTCAACATGAGCATGTTGATCCTCGTTTGAGTGTTGCTGAGTATGTTGGCTTAGGCCGTACTCCTCATACGTTTTGTTGTAGTGCAAAAGAGCACAAACGAGCGGTTCAGCAGGCGATGCAAGATGTTGGTCTTGTTCACAAAAGCCAGCGGTGCTTTGGTGAGCTATCCGGTGGTGAACAGCAACGTGCAAGTATTGCTCGCGCCTTTGCACAGGAGCCTAGGCTTTTACTCTTAGATGAACCCACAAACCACCTTGATCCTCTCGCTCGCCTTGAACTTCTGAGCCTAATTAAACAACGCGGCATTGCGTCTGTTGTGGTGTTGCACGATTTACCTTTGGTAGCGCCATTCGCCGACAAAGTCCTGTTGATGTCAGACCAAAAGATGGTGGCGTTCTCAGCCCCAGATACCGTGATGCAAGACCGATACATGATCCCTGTTTTTGGATTGCGCGTTCTTACGTTCAATCATCCTAATCTGTGCAGCACCATCCACCATTTTGAAGCTGCATCAACTCACTCAACTCACTTAACTCTCTCTAATCACTCTTTAATAGGATCAGCCCAATGAAGTGGCCTGTAATTTCCAGTCTTTTGTTTCTTTTACCTTTCTCTTTTGCGCATGCGACAAGTACTCAATACCCAGTGACGGTTGATAACTGTGGGAGCCCACTGACCATTGAAAAGCGACCTTCAAGAGCGGTTGTGCACGACATCAATATGACCGAGATGGCTTTTGCCCTTGGTCTTCAAAAGGAGATGGTGGGTGTTACAGGCATTACTGGTTGGTACAAGATGTCGAATTCGTTTGAAGAACGTTTAGGAGACATTCCTGAGCTCGCACCTAAGTATCCTTCATTAGAAACATTGATTGCTGCTGATGCTGACTTCTTTTTCGCTGGCTGGAATTACGGAATGAAAGTGGGTGGTGAAGTGACACCTCAAACAGTGAAGCCATACGGGATTGATACCTTAGTGCTCTCTGAAAGTTGCATTCATACCCAAGGTCAAAAAGAAGGTGCGACAATGGATCTGCTTTATGGCGACATGCAAAAGTTAGGCGTTATTTTCGACAAGCAAGCAGAAGCCGAGGCTTTGGTAAACAGCTGGAAAGAGAGAGTTGAAAAAGTAGCAGAAAAGCAGAAAGCATCAGGTAAGCCGAGTCCAAAAGTGTTCTTGTTTGATTCGGGTGAAGATAAGCCTTTCACCGCGGGTAAGTACGGAATGCCAAACGCAATGATTGAAGCTGCTGGTGGCCAAAATATCACAGGTAATATGGAAGCAAGTTGGGCAAGAACATCTTGGGAGAATGTCGCTCGTGAAAACCCAGATGTGATTATCCTTCTTGATTACCAATCGGCGAGTGGTGCCGATTCGTTGCAACGTTTCCTCGAAGCCCATCCGTTAATGAAATACACCAATGCGGTCACTTCTGGTCGTTATGTCAAACTGCGTTATGAGCAACTCACCCCTGGGCCTGCCAATATCGATGCTATTGAGAAACTTGCAGAGGCGTTCGTTTCTGAGTGATCGGGAAGGTTGTCATATGAAACCTTGTTATTGATAAGAGTAGTAATCCGTTGATTTTATTTGATAAATATAGGGCAGCATGGCTAACAGGTATCACTGCCATGCTGCTCGCCTTCATGATGAGTTTACAATTTGGCTCGGTCCCTTTGTCTTTCAAAGAAGTGCTCATAGGGTTGAGCTCTTTCAATGATCCAACGCCGGATATGACCAGTCGAATACTGATCGATTTGAGGTTACCGAGAGCATTGTTAGCCGTTATCGCTGGTGCAGGGTTGGCGATGGTTGGGGCGTTGCTTCAAACCTCGACACGAAATGATCTCGCGGATCCGTTTCTGTTTGGCTTGTCATCTGGCGCGTCTGCTGGTGCGGTGTTGGTGATCACCAAAGTGGGAGACGCTCTGGGTGTTTGGTCACTGCCACTGGCTGCATTCTCGGGTGGTATTGTGTCGGCGACGGCCGTTCTGATTCTGTTTTCGATGCAGAAGAAAAAGGGCAATGACAACTTGATCTTGTGTGGTTTGGCGATCTCATTTCTATTCGGAGCCATCACCAGTTTTTTGATTTATTCAGGCGACCAGAGAGCGGCGAGTTCGATTTTGTTCTGGACGATGGGAGGCTTAGGACTCGCGCGTTGGGATAATTTGATTTTTGCCTTGGCGGGCGTGTTGTGTCTTATTGCGTTGATTTTCAAACGTTATCGGGAGCTCGATACTTTGTTGGTGAGTGAACAGACGACAAGCTCATTGGGGATCAACGTACACCGCCTACAAAGCGAGATTTTTCTCTGTTGTGCGTTTTGTACTGCGTCGATTGTATCGATGACCGGAGTAGTCGGTTTTATTGGCTTGATGGTTCCCCACTTAGTACGACCGTTTTCAGGTGTCACTCATAAGCGAGCTCTGCCTTTGGTTGCCTTGTGGGGCGCGGTACTTTTACTATTTGGGGATGTGATTAGCCGAACCATATTAGCTCCACAAGAACTGCCTGTAGGTATTGTTACGGCAGCGCTTGGCGGGTTATTCGTTTTGTATCTTGTTTGGCGTAAATAGTGTGCTCTCAATTCCATCAAACTACACAGGCAGCAAGATGATCTTGCCGTTCAAGCGTGTGGTTTTCGATTCAATGAGATCAATCGCGGTTTGCACTTCATCTAATGGCAGATAGCGGTCAACGTCGAGTTGAATGTCGTTTGTGATGAAGTGATCTAGCATGGTCGTGAACTTATCACGGCGAACATCTTTACCTTCCGCTTCCTCCCAATAACGTAAGAAGAAGGTTTTGAAATCAATGTCTTGGCTTTTCGCGTACTCAAAGAAGCGTGGTTCGTAAAAATCCAGAGACAGCGTCCCATAGTTGATAAAGCGCCCGTTGTTGCCAAGGGTGTGAATAAGATCGGTTCCGGGTGAGCCGCCAATTGCATCAAAGGCAACGGTTGGCATAGGTAAGCCTAACGCCGTAATTTGAGAAGCTAAATCGTCGTGTGCATCTAACACCCAACTGGAAGTGATTGGGTATTGTGTCGGCTGTGATGTAACGACAATGATTTTGAAGCCGAGTGATGCTGATAACTGGGAGAAGATCTTACCGATGGCTGAACTGCCCGCGTTGATGATCAACACATCTTCTTGGTTCAGCTTGGCTATTTCTGTTGTCAGCACCCATGCAGTTAGCGCATTAATGTACAACTGACAGGCGTAGCCATTGTCTAAATGCTGAGGAATTTGGAACAGGTCATCTGGTGATACATCGACATAGTTCTGCCATGTTCCACTGCTTGCCACAAGCACGCGCTGATTCACTGAAAACTCAGCACTGCTGGATTCTACAACACTTCCTACCGCTTCAAATCCCGGCACTCTCGGCGGCTGATGGCTATGTTTGTATTGGCCCACACCATAAATCGACAACAGATCACTAGGGTTGATGTTAGTCGCTTCAATTTGTACGCGAACTTTATCTTTGTCTAGTGCCCCTAAAGCGACATGTTCTAACTTGAGAGATTCTTTTGGCTGACCGAAACGGAACTGGCTAATTCGGGTATTTTGCTTAGTGTCAGTCATAGTTCGGATACCTTTATGGGTTATGAGTACAGCATTGATTTTAAGTGTAGCGTGTTCATAAACAATCTTGGGTCGGTAATATTGCTCAACATAGCTGGTGTTGGCAATCGATTGTTCAAATTGAAATTAGTTAACCAAAAGTTGACCAACACCTATTTACAATGATTCCTAGTTTAATAACTGGGAGTTAAGAAAGATGAACGTGCCTGAAGTAATGTCTAAGTGGAAAACATTGCTGGCTCTGAGCATGGCCTTGTTTGCTCTTAAGTTTCATCTACTTCTGATCTGGGGGCTATTTTGCTGGTTTTGGGGATGGGAAAATCTTCGCGCAAAAGAAGCCTTCTTTGTTGAACGTATTGAGCTAAAAGAACATCCAGTTTTGTTTACCTTAATCATCATCAGTTGGTTTGTGATGGGAGGGGTATATTTCTATATGGACAATAGAGTCTTTGAGTTTTTTAGCTCTTTGTAGCAAAGCAAAAGTTAATAATTAGGATACGTTATGAAAATTTATTTAATTAAAGCGTCTGCTGGCAGCGATTACTCAAAATACAAAGCCTCTACGGGGGGACCTCCACAAAACATCTTTGCCGCCGCTGCTGCGACACCAAAGTGGTACAAGTTAGATATGGTTGATGAGACCATAGGTGCAAAAGCCGACCTTTATAATGATGCTGATTTGGTGGTGATATTTATGTCCACTCCAGATGCTTATAGGGCTTACGAGCTAGCTTCTAAATATAAGAAAAAAGGCAAAACAGTCATACTCGGGGGGTTACATACTCAGTTTAACCCTTCAGAAGCGGCAGTATATGCGGATTGTTTGGCGATGGGAGAAGTTGAGAACTACTGGGTTCAGTTACTCCGTGACGCTGAGTTTGGTTCGCTACAGCCTATTTATGAAAGCTCCGAGCCTGTCGATCTCAGTATGCTCAATCCATACCCAACAAATATCATCAATCCTGAAGCGTACAATTATACATGGTCAGTAGTTGTGACAAGAGGTTGCCCATTTAAATGTAACTTCTGTTTAGTGCCAAGGTTCTTTGATAAGTTCCAGAAAAGGCCAATCGAAAGTATCGTCAGCGAGTTAGCGGATCTCAAGACATTAGGTATTGAGTGGGTTGAGTTACACTCCGACAATCTCACTCATGACCGTGAATATGCTTTGGCACTATTTAAAGGCATTGAGCCGCTTAACATGAGCTTCTATGGGGAAACGACAGTCTTGATTGCTCGTGACACCGAATTGCTTAGTGCTGCGGTGAAGTCAGGGTTCAAAGCTGTATTATTAGGCATAGAAACGCCATCTGAAGAGGCTTTAAAGGCTCAAAAAAAAGGCTTTGTGAAACCATCTAAAATGAAAGAGTACATCGCTGAGATAAGATCTCATGGTATTGAAGTATGGGGAGATTTTTTGTTCGGTTTTGATGAACATGACACTTCTATCTTCAAACAGACGCAGAAGTTCGTCGAAGATATCAAGGTTGATAAGGTGATCCCGCACTACATGATTCCGTTTCCCGGTTCGGAATCTTTTGTTCAGCTAGAGCGAGAAGGGCGACTTCTTACTAAAGATTGGTCCAAGTACGATGGTAGCCATCCGGTTTATCAGCCAAGTCGTATGAGCGTTGAAGAGCTAGAGGAAGGCTTGTATTGGATTTGGAGAAAGAATGCGAGCTTGAAAGAGCGAGTTGTTGCCTGGTTCAATTAAAATTTGTTCTGGATACATGGAATGAAAATCGCGAAGGTTCATAAATAAGTTTTACTATTCGGAATGCCTGACTGAGTCAGTACACTTTAAAGGCTCCATGTGGAGCCTTTGCATCAAGTTTTTGACGTAGCGTTGAAACCCCGCGATCAAAAGCCATAGCTTTGTTTGATTGGATCGCAGACTAGTTTATATTTAGCGTCCGCAGCTTCTTTCCCAGCAAATTCTAACATCGCTTCTGAATAACCCATTGCAGTGCCGAACTCTTCCATTATATAAGGATCTTCTTTGACACTAACTGTGCGATCTTTCGATAGCTCGACAATAAACTTAGCGTAATCTTGGTCTTTATCTAAGCCTGCCGCCCAACCAAAACAGTGAGCCGCATCTTGCTTAGGGAATTCGTTAAAATCTTCACCATTCACTTCGGCTAAAGCAGCACCCGAAACAAGTGCTGTAAGTAGTGACATGCTAGTAATTAATTTTTTCATATTGCTTATATCGAATATTGAATATGAAGCTATCTTATTGCGAACGCTATGAAATAAATGTGAACATATTTGTTATTATTTTCAAGTCATGTGACTTTTGATGTAACTGTTTTAATCGTTTACGAGCACAACATCGATTTCAAATGCAGCGTGTTCATAAACAACCTTGGGTCGCTAATATTGCTCAACATAGCTGGTGTTGGTAAACAGTCGTCATCAACGTAGTCGACATAATCTGCCGCCGAATCGAAGATCAAAATATCCAAAGCCAAACGATCCAAGCCATATCGGCCTCGGTGGATCATATCCGCTGAAAACACCAATAAGTCACCTGCGGCTAACGGTATCTGCTTACCACCAGAGATGTCATCGCTGCTCACTTTGCCGTTTTCTTCTTGGCGAACATTGTACTCTTCTTCGTTATCCCAACGTTTGTGCGTGCCGGGGATAAGTTCCATACCGGGCTCATCAAAAAGGGGCACTCGCAGATGCAATACTTGGGTTTCCATGATGACTTTCATCTGGTCATCAATGTCGTAGTCGTATTGACAGTCACGATGCCAGAAGTCTTTTTGCTGCGGGTTTACTGGGTTGAAGAACAGCTGTGTATTCATGAATGCCGGCTTGTTCGGAATCACCGCATCAACCACGTCCATCACTTGTTTCGAGCTGATGAAGTCGAAAAGCACGCTTCTATCGTCCGCAGGCAAATACTCGCTTCCCGTAATTAAAGACGAGTTAAATGCTTCTTCTTTATAGAATTCTTCATTGTCTGCTTTCCATGATTCATGAAATTTCAGCACGACTTTTCTAAGCGATGCAATTTGAGCTTCATTGAAATAATTTCTGATAACAAAATAACCATGTTCGTCGTAACGGTCACTTAATTGTTGGCTGTTTTCTACCACTGACTACCTTCGTTCATTCTTTGCTGTGTAATAACCACAGATTTCTTGGGCGCATAATGCCAGACAGTCGTCATTCAACCAAGTAACGAGTGCAGAAGCCTGTAGATTCAGTGATGCTATGAAGCCATATGGGGGGCGACTTTTACATGCCTCTCCATGTTATGGACTCATGTGATACAGATCTCCCCATATGTGACACATCCCCTATTTTACAAAGTGTAATGATTCATATGGTGAATAAATTTATGGTTTAGATAATTATTGACCATATTGTGATTTAATTGGCTTAGGGAAGAGAGTAAATCATGGATGGTTTTTCGCTGGATATTAGAACACTTAATTTTATTATTATTTTGTTTTCTTTCATTTACTGCATTGGCTTGTTGCTGTTCCAATTTACCCAACAGTCCATTAAAGGGCTTTCAATTTTTTCCATTTCAATATTTGTTATCGGAAGTGGGCCGTTGATGTTGAGCCTAAGAGGGGAGTTACCGGATTGGGTCACTGTTATTGGTGCCAATATGGTCATTGCGCTTGGCTTTCATCTCGCTTTGTATAGCTTGTGCCTGTTTCGAGAATATTCCCTAAAATGCACCTACCTCAGCAGTCTGATGATGTTGGCTCTTTTGCCATGTTTTATTTATTTCACGTACTACGAACCTTCCATCAAGGCTCGAATTATCCTCATTAGTTTCTATTTAGCCTTTGTGACTATTTGCACTGCTTTTGCGGTATTGAAGGGGCAACGTGATGACTTGACCTTAGCAACTCGGATGATGGCCTTGTCATTTTTGATATATGGCGGGTTTATGGCTTTCCGAGTAATGGTGACGCTATTTTCAGCTGAGTTACAGGATTTCATGGCGGCTGCACTCATTCATCAGCTTGCCTTTTTAGTCAGTATTGTTCTTATCGTATCGATGAGCTTCACGATGCTCTGGTTGATTAATGCAAGGTTGCTTAGGTCTATTCATGACCTATCTTACAGCGACCCTTTAACGGCACTTGGAAACCGCAGAGCATTAGATGAAATGGTTCCTGTCATCATGAAGCAGGCGGGGACTGCACCTGTCAGTGCCATTATGATGGATATTGATAATTTTAAGTCGATCAATGACCAACATGGACACATTGTGGGTGATCTCGTGATCAAGTCTTTTGCTGAAATGGTTCAAAGTGCGATAAAAACATCGCCAACAGCCAGCGCGTTCCGTTTTGGCGGAGACGAGATAATGATTTTATTACCCAATGTTAATTTCCTACAAGCACAGGCTATTGCTTGTAAGCTGCGATTGTCTATTTCAGAGATCTCAGCCGTGCAAGGAAATGAGATGTTTCTGACGTCGAGTTTCGGTGTCGCTCAGCTTCACCCACATGAGAATTGGGATGGGTTTATTAGTCGAGCCGACAAAGCGTTATATCAAGCGAAAACAAACGGTCGCAATATGACTTCAATTTGTCCTAGTCATATTAACGAGATCGTCACTGCCTGATGATGACAGGTCTTTATACGTTAGTTTGACCCGCCACTATTTTGATACAGCCATTATATTGTTGGCTGTGGCGCTGAGTCTGTTTTTTGGCTTTGCGTTAAAGTCTGTGAGGCAGTGGTTTCAGTTTCTTCTGCAGGAGTAAAATGCTTATCTGTCAGCGTCACGGTCATTCCTTCATGCTTCACTGTTGTGGTTGAAGCTTCTAGTTGCGCTTGGTTTGTTGTCACGGGTTCTGCGAATGCCATCATTGAGGTTGTAAAAAAGATCGTTGCTAGTGCGATTTGAGTAAGGGTTTTCATTGGGCTGTATCCTATTGGGTAATGATTAATAGCTGATACGTGCACTATAAAAATTATGTGGAGGCCGTTCTTATCATTTTACGCCACCGTAATATTTATGCGGTGGATGAATATTTTACTGGTGGATGATTTCCAGTTATCTTTTATCCAGCGTCCAAGTATGGCGACGTTCAAATCACTGCCACATCACCAATACCGCTGCGATAGAGAGTAAGATGAGTGCAACAATGTCTTTGCGTGCGATGCGTTGCCCTAACCAGAAGTAGGATATCAACACCATGAAGATCACTTCGACTTGCCCAAGCGTCTTTACGTACGGAACGGCTTGAAGTGACATTGCGCTAAACCAACCCAGAGAACCGATAACACTCGCTAGGCTTGTCATGACGACCAGTTTCGACTTCTTGAATATCAGGCGCAGCGTGTCGCGTTCTCTGAAAAAGAGATACGTACAGATAATCACTGTCTGAAGGGAAATGACGAGGAAAAGCACCCATGCGGCGCTATGAGGGAAGGGTAACCCGATACTCAAGCTCGCTTCCCGTACCCAAAGAGACGTTAAAGCAAAGGCGGTGCTACAAGCCATACCTAATAAGAACACTTTCGGGGACAAGCTTCGCCAGCCAGAAGCGCTACTCATGATTAGCACGCCTAAAGTACCAATAAGTACGCCGACCCAACCTGTCACTGTTAATGCGGTACCAAAAAACAACACGGATAGCACCGCAGATACGGGAGCTTCACACTTGGCTAATCCTGCGCCTATCGCATAGTTTTCGAGCTTGAACAGCATCACCATTAAGCCGGTTGCTAGGATCTGCATAATGGCGGCTGCAACAATATAGAAAACAAATTCACCCGAAAAATCCGGTGCGGAGACTGGCTTCCATTGATAGAGGGCGTAGAGGTAAATAAGGGCGATTGGGCCAGCCCAAATAAAACGCGCCAACGTCACGCCAGCCACACTCATGGTACCACTTAATTTACTTTGAAAGGCATTGCGCCAAGATTGGCTAAAGGCGGCAAGGAGAGTAAAGGCGATCCAACTAAAAGACATGACGCTTCCATGAGTGATGTAATTTGGTGGTGATACTAACAAAAAATCACATGATAAGAAGTGTCATGATCTGTTTATAGCCACAGGCTCACTTTTATTCTCTATTCGGCAGTAGAGATCTCTTCAACAGTTCGATGCTTTCTTCAGAAGATCGGCTGTTTCTTGTTTTTGAAATAGAACAGCGCGCTGATCGAAATGAACAGTAAGGTGAAGTAATAGAAAAACGAAGACAGTGAGGCCAAGAAGGCAAGGTTCTGCTCTATTTCTTGTTCGGTGTAGCCCTGAGACACCAACTTATAGTAGTAAGCGTACAAGATCCCGATCAGCCCGTATCCGAGGTTAAACATCAAACCTTTGAAACTAAGAACGGTGGCTCTGTTGTGCGATTCGGTCTTTTTATTCAGGTGGTAGCTGATGAAAATGTTCATCGTCATGATGATAAAGATTAATACCAGTGCCGGAATGACCCCGTAAATCGACCAACCTAAACTGATCCAGTAATAAGTCGCCATGCTTGCCAATCCCATAACCACTATGAAGGTTTTAGCCTCCATGCTCTCTGCTAATCTTCGGCTTTGTCCTGCCAATATAATCTTAAGCAAACTGATACCCGCGCCAATAAAACCAAAGTAGATAATTGGAATATCAATCGCCAGATAGTATTGGCTGTTCATGGTTAGGAACATTCGTGAGGTGTGTTCGAATAGGCTGTAGTAGAGCAAGATGAACAGCACGTAAGGCGTAGCGAATACCCATTTACCCGCATCGATCGTCAATTTGAGACTTGAGATGGTGGTTGCTAATTTGGTTTGGCCGCTTGGCATTACCTTTTTCTCTTCGCGCATATTAATCGCGGCATAGATAGCAATCATCGCAACAAATAAGGTGGCGAACACAGGAATACGCATCAGATCTTTAGTGCTTTCTGGTGCGGCTAGTCCAAGGAAATGAAAGATGTTCGCCATAAAGTTCACGTCGTACATCGCCGCACCAATCAGCGTGACAAAGATACCGACGGTTGAGGCGACACGAAGCTGGATTTGCAGCACTCGCGGCCACAACTCTTCATTATCTTGTTCTTTTAAGGTGTCGTAAGCCAATGCCTCGTCGGCGCCGCTGGCCAGTGCCATCGCTAAGCCACTGAGAATCCGGTTAATAAGAAAGACTATGAACACCAAGTCGGGGTTTCCAGTTGGCACTAGCGCTATCATGGCGATCTCAACAAACATCACAACCGAAGACAGCACCACCAGTTTCTTGCGGCCTAAGGTATCGGCAAATGCGCCCGATGGTACTTCAGCAAGCACAATGGTGGCCGCCCAAACAACATTGAGCATCGCGAATTGAGAAAGGGTTAGCCCGTAATCTAAATAAAGTAGGGTGAATATAGGATAGTAAAAACGCGCAAAGTAGCTGCTTCTAAACATTAAGAAGTAGCGGACATTGGGAATGTTAAGGATCTCTTTGAGCGTCATGATAATTTCAGTAATTTAGATAACACATCATTATGTATAACCCTTTTACTCTTTTAAATCATGGAATTGTTGCCAAATCCCTAAAATATCTGGTTTAGGTGATCTTCGAGATCATGGTTCATGGTGGGTTATAGGCTTGACGGTCTTCACATGATTTGAGGAAGGGGAGGGATTTATCTGAGCTCGATGTTGTTCAATTTACGCACAGCATGACTTGTCGATGATTCTTGGGCTGGTAATCGATGGGACAATTCGCAATAAAAAAGGCAGCAATAATTGCTGCCTTTTCATTATTTGATTGGGTAATCATTAAACCCTAATTGCTTGGATATATTTCTACCTGCGTTGTGCAGTAGCGCTACATAGTGAGCTTTTTTCTCTTCATCAAATCGAATGGTAGGAAATGAAATTGAGACACCGGCAATTACGGTACCAAAACGGTCGTAAACTGGAGCTGCGATACAACGTAAGCCTGGCTCTTGTTCTTCATTATCTTCGCCAAAGTGCTGTAGCTTAACCGCTTTAAGTTCATCGATAAGTTGGTCGACGTTTTCGAGGGTATTTTTTGTGCTTTTCACAAACTCGGCGTCTGCCAACTGAGTGCGAACGAATTCTTCGTCACGTTCTGCCAATAAAACCTTACCAATCGCAGTCGTATGCAGAGGATTTCTTCGACCAACGCGCGAGTGCATGCGCAGCGCGAAGCTAGAATCGATCTTGTGTATGTAGATGATAGATCCATGGTCCAACGCACCTAAGTGAATGGTTTCATTAGTCTCTTCTGAAATCACACGCATCTCTTTCTCTGCAATTGTGATCATATCAACCCACTCGAGTGATTTTGAACCAAGTTCGAACATCTTTAATGTGAGTGAGTATCGGTCAGCTTCGCCTTGTTGAGATACATAGCCAAGCATTTTCATTGTTTGTAGAAAGCGGTAGGTAGTGGCTTTAGACATCATTAGACGTTGTGAAAGGTCTGATACGCCTATTTCCTTCTGTTCCCCCAGAGATTCAAGAATATTAAAAACTTTTAATACCGATGAAACGGCTTCTGGTTGGGTGGACTTCTCCATTTTTCTTCCTTTGGGCTATCTAATATCAAGACAAAATACCACTTTTCGTAATTTCTAAAAAGCCTTTTCAAAAAAATAAAAAACGAGAACGATCAACTTCAAAGTTTTAACTTAATCAGAAATTATTTTTTGAAATGTCGTTTCAAAAATAATTGTCAGCAACGAATTTATGTTTTATTGTATGACTAAATCGAGTGGGCGACATTACAGAAATGCCACAACACTAAACGTAATTGAGGAAGCGAACATGATGTTAGAGTCATTCAATCTGGAAGGTAAAGTAGCGATAGTGACGGGTTGTGATACCGGTCTTGGTCAAGGTATGGCAATTGGTTTAGCTGAAGCTGGATGTAAAGTGGTTGGCGTAAATCGTGTTGAGCCAACAGATACCATCGAAAAAATGAATGCAGCGGGTCATACGTTTTTAGACGTACGTGCTGACCTTCTAAAGCAGGAATATATTCCTGGAATTATAGATAAAGCGCTGACTGAGTTTGGTCACATCGACATCCTTGTTAATAATGCTGGCATTATTCGCCGAGAAGACGCGATTGAGTTCTCTGAGCAAAACTGGGATGACGTAATGAACATCAATACTAAGACCGTTTTCTTTATGTCTCAGTCTGTTGCGAAGCAGTTTAAAGCGCAAGGCACTGGCGGCAAGATCATTAATATCGCATCAATGCTCTCCTTTCAAGGTGGTATTCGTGTTCCTTCGTATACTGCGTCTAAGAGTGCTGTAATGGGCATTACCCGTGCGATGGCGAACGAATGGGCGAGCGATAACATTAATGTTAATGCGATTGCACCTGGATATATGGCAACCAATAATACTCAAGCATTGCGTGAAGATGCTGATCGTAACCAAGCTATTCTTGAGCGCATTCCTGCTGATCGCTGGGGTACACCAAAAGATGTCGCTGGCCCATGTGTGTTCTTAGCATCACCGGCATCGGATTACATTAATGGGTATACCATTGCTGTTGATGGTGGATGGTTAGCACGATAACAATTTTTGTAATATAAGATGGTTAATGAGATCGTTGCACAATCTGTAGGGCTAGTAAGTTTCCTTCTGGGCCTTTCGACCTTTTACCAGAAGGACGACAAAAAGCTCAAAGTGGTTATGTTGATGTTGAACGTTAACCATCTTATTCACTTTTTATTATTGGGTTCCATTACATCGGCAATCGGTGCTTTGATTTCAGCATTAAGAACTGGCACCGCTATGTATACCAAATCGCTGTGGGCTGCAGGGTTATTTATTGCCCTCGCGGTTGGCAGCGGAATCGGTTTTGCTCAGGATTGGTATCAACTTCTGCCTTTAGCGGGAACGATTATTGGAACGTACTCAATATTTAGATTGAACGGTATTGCACTAAGAGTCGGCTTTTTATTGGGAGCTGCATGCTGGCTAACTAATAATCTGATTATTGGTTCAATTGGTGGCTCGCTGATGGAAATATCAGTGATAGGGGTTAACCTCGTTACTATTTTTCGTCTATACCAAGATAACGCCCAGTGCAAAATTACGCCGCAACAACAGGAATAAAAACGACATGTTTGTGTATAACGAAGACGTGAAAATGGAAGATCTTGGCGCGGGAGTTTCTCGCAAGGTGCTTGCTCATAGCGAGAACGTGATGGCTGTAGAAGTTCATTTCGAAACAGGCGCTGTTGGTGCGCTGCATACCCATCCTCATGAGCAGCTCACATACGTTTTGTCGGGAGCCTTTGAATTCACTATTGGCGATGTAACGAAAGTGGTGCGCGCAGGCGACACTATGTACAAAGAGCCGGGTATCGAACATGGCTGTGTTTGCCTAGAAGCCGGCGTATTAATTGATAACTTTACGCCAATGCGTAAAGACTTTGTTTAAGCTCTAAATTTTTTAGAACGAACATTTGAGCACTAATTTTTAAATTTGCAGTAATGCTGCGGGAGAAAGTAAATGAAAATCGCACTAATGATGGAAAACAGTCAAGCAGGCAAAAATGCAATGGTATCAGCTGAACTAGAGTCAGTTGCTGGTGGTTTTGGTCACGATGTTTTCAACCTAGGAATGACAGACGAGAACGATCACCACTTAACGTATATTCATCTAGGTATTATGGCGAGCATTCTGATTAACTCAAAGGCTGTTGACTTTGTTGTGACAGGATGTGGCACTGGCCAAGGTGCTTTGATGTCGCTGAACTTACATCCAGGCGTGGTTTGTGGTTACTGTTTAGAGCCTTCTGATGCGTTCTTGTTTAACCAAATCAACAACGGCAACGCTATCGCGCTCGCTTTTGCGAAAGGTTTTGGTTGGGCTGGTGAACTGAACGTTCGTTACATCTTTGAAAAAGCGTTCACAGGTGAGCGTGGTCAAGGTTACCCGTTAGAGCGAGCAGAGCCACAACAACGCAATGCCGCGCTTCTTAATGAGGTAAAAGCAGCGGTAGTGAAGGATAACTTTATTGATTCACTGCGCGCTATCGATCAAGATCTAGTGAAGACAGCTGTGGGTAGCCCTCGTTTCCAACAGTGTTTCTTTGATAACTGCCAAAACCAAGAGATTGCTGATTATGTTCGTTCGCTTTTGGACTAATTCTAACGCTTGATTTCAGAGAGCCAGCCCAGTGAGGCTGGCTTTTTTATATCCGGTGTTTGGATAATTAGTGGCTGATTTTCAGTAAATGCCAAGCAATAGGCGCCTGAGTCATGGCTTGGTATACCTCCTAGACACGTAATTTGGTCTCCATACCCCTAGATTACTTGATCTATTTTTGCCTCTTCTCGCCACGATGTATCCAAATATCCATCAATGATCTTTTCAACCTAAAAAGCGCCGATCTCAATAATCCAACCCCGATCTCATTTGTATGACTTTTGCATTATTTGGATCACAAAAATCACAGATTACCCTTAAATAAAATGTCGTTAATGTAATAATGAAACGGTATTTTAAAAATTAAATCATTTAAACGGAACAATAATGAAAAGGGGTTCGTAATGAATATCGACATGCTCGTTGTTGGTGTCTATTTTATCTTTATGATAGCGATTGGCGTCATCTTCAAACGTTTTGCAGGCAGCTCTACCAGTGATTACTTTCGTGGAGGAGGCAAGATGTTGTGGTGGATGGTTGGCTCTACCGCATTCATGACGCAGTTTAGTGCTTGGACATTTACTGGCGCTGCGGGTAAAGCTTTTACCGATGGGTTCCCAATCATGGTTATTTTCATGGCGAACGCATTTGGCTTTCTACTTTCGTGGTTGTTCTTTTCATACCGCTTTCGACAAATGCGTGTTGTTACACCTATTGAAGGTGTGCGTCGTCGCTTCGGTGCAACGAATGAACAAGTGTTTACATGGGCGACAATGCCGACAAGTGTGGTTTACACCGGTATTTGGCTAAATGGTCTCGCACTCTTCGTTAGTGCTGTGTTTAAAGTGGATATCGAAACCACGATCGTTGTGACTGGCTTGATTGTTCTCTTCATTTCAGTACTGGGCGGAGCATGGGGGGTTGTTGCTTCAGACTTTGTACAAATGGTTGTGATCATGGCGGTGACGGTGGTTTGTGCTGTGGCTGCATTGGCAAAAATTGGTGGTCCAGCGAATCTTATCGAGCAATTCCCTGCCGACAGTGTCATGGGCTCTGATATGAACTATCCATTGCTGTTCGTATCTTGGTTTATCTTCATGTTCGTTAAGCAGCTGCAAAACATCAATAACATGCAAGATTCATATCGCTTCTTAACGGCGAAAGATTCTGTTAACGCACGTAAAGCGGCACTCCTTGCGTTTGTATTGATGCTGGTTGGACCTGCAATTTGGTTCTTACCACCTTGGGTAACGGCAATTATCTATCCTGAAGCGGCAACTGTGCACGCGGCTGAACTTGGTAGTAAAGCAGCTGATGCAGTCTACCTAGTGTTTGTCGAAAACGTCATGCCGGTTGGTATGGTGGGACTTCTTATGTCGGCTGTATTTGCAGCAACAATGTCTTCAATGGATTCAGGTCTAAACCGAAATTCAGGTGTGTTCGTGCGTAACTTTTACGCGCCAATCATGGACAAAAATGCGGATGACAAGAAGCTGATGCGAGTGAGTCAGTTTATGACTATGGTCTTTGGCATATTGATCATCATGGTGGCGTTGTTCATTAACTCTCTGCGTGGTCTGAGCCTTTTCGACGCAATGATGTACGTAAGTACGCTGTTACAGATGCCGATTCTAGTGCCGTTATTCTTCGGTATGTTTATTAAGAAAACGCCCGACTGGGCAGCCTGGGCGACATTGGCTGTGGGCATGTTGGTGTCTTACATCGTGAGTTTTGTGCTTACAGCAGACGTCATTGCCAATCTATTAAACCTAGAGGCTCCGTTCACAGGACGTGAAGCGAGTGACTTAAAAGTTCTGCTTGGGGTTATTGGTCACCTTGTGATCACCGGTGGTTTCTTCTGTCTAACAACTAAGTTCTACAAAGAGCCAGTGGGCGAACGAAACACAGAACTTAAAGAGTTTTGGAGTGATGTTGCGACTCCTGTTATCGAAGAGGAAGGACAAGATGAAATGGATCGCCAACAACGCGACATGTTAGGCAAACTCATTCTGGTTTTCGGTGCGCTTGTAACGGCGATGGTACTAATCCCGAACCCGTTCTGGGGTCGCATGGCCTTTATCTTCTGTGGCGCAGTGATTGTTACTGTGGGTTCTCTGTTATTGAAGAGTGCGAGGAAAACGCCTCGGTTAGAAGTATCTACATCCAAGTAATCGGCAATAACTAGTCATGTAAAAGTAACAAAGATATAGGCCAGAGGGGACGCTCTCTGGCTTATATGAACCACCTCGTAGAGGGGCTTTAGGAAACAATTTCATGATTGAATTTTTCCCTAAAGCTTATCAATACAGTTTTCTACAAGAGTTTGAATTATGTCTTCATACATACACAAAGATTTTCTATTGCAGGGGGACACTGCCAAGCGTTTATATCACGATTACGCGGCAGGGCTTCCCATTATTGATTATCACAACCACTTAGATGCCAAAGAGATTTATGACAACCATCAATACGACAATATTGCTCAGGCTTGGTTGAGTTGCGATCACTACTTGTGGCGTGCATTACGAAGTAACGGAGTCGATGAGCATTACATCACAGGTGATGCGAGTGATTATGAAAAGTTTCAAAAGTGGTGTGAGACCATGCCGTATCTTATCGGCAACCCGCTGTATCACTGGTGTCATTTGGAGCTTAAGAAATACTTCGGTCTCGATTTACTACTCAACTCAGAGAATTGTGAGGTTATTTGGCAATACTGTAATCAAAAACTCAGCCAAGAGTCTCACCGATTCCAAAGTCTGCTTAAAGAGAGTCGAGTCGATACCTTGTGCACTACCGATGATCCACTTAGCGATTTGAGCTATCACGATAAACTGAATCGTTCAGAATTTGCTGTACAAGTCTTGCCGACATTTCGCGCTGACAGCCTGATTGAAATAGAGAATCAAAGTAGTTTTCAAAAGACACTCAATTCACTGGCGTTCATCACTGACATTAATATCGTCGATTTTGCAAGCTACGCTCAAGCAATCACGTCTCGTGTGGACTATTTTGCACAACATAACTGCCGATTATCTGACCTAGGGTTAAAAGTTGTGGATTTTTCACACTATCACCCTGACGTTCTTGATCAAGCTATAGCAAAGGTCAAGCGTGGTGATACGCTGAATAGTGAAGAAATTTCGCAGTTTAAGACGGCCGTTTTTGAAGTGCTTGGCAAGGCTTATCATAAGCATGGTTGGTCGATGCAAATTCATATTGGAGTGTTAACTAATGTTAATAAGCGCCGCTTTGATGATCTAGGTGGCGGTACGGGTTTCAGTGTTATCAGTGACAACCCAATTGCAGAAAACCTGAGTCATTTATTGAGTTTGTTAGATCAAGACCGCCAACTCCCTCAGACCATCGTATATAGCCTTAACCCGAAAGATAGCCCAGTGCTTGGGTCAATTATAGGCGCCTTTCAAGACAGTGATGCGCAGCCAGGTAAAGTGCAGCTTGGTTCTGCGTGGTGGTTTAACGATCATAAGGCGGGTATGGAAAAACAACTTCAAGATCTAGCAAATTTAGGGTCTCTAGGACGCTTTGTCGGAATGTTAACCGACTCTCGCAGCGTATTGTCACTCTCTCGTCATGACTATTTTCGTCGCATTCTATGTAACTTACTCGGTAAGTGGGTCGATGACGGGGAATTACCGAATGATGAGCCTTTGCTTAAACAGAGTGTCGAGAACATCTGTTATCAAAACGCTAAACAATACTTCAATTTTCATTCATCTAAAGATTTAGTATAGGTATCCATTATGCTGCAGTTTACCTCTCAGGAAATGGCGGTCATTCGTCAAAATGCCAGCCAAGAGATCATCGAACAAATTATTCAAGATAATCAGGTTGTGCTTACTTCAGACACTCTCGTTCCACCTGATGCCCGCGCAACATGGAATTTATATTATTTTTGCCCCACGCATGGGGTTCGCTTAAGTTGGGATAGAGACCGACCCACTGAACATGTATGCCCTGTTGATGGTAAGGTGCTTACTGGGGAACCTTATGATGGTGCATGGTGGCGTTGGCTTAATGGGCTCAATTCGAAAGCGTGTAATGACCTAGGCTTGCTTTGGCACATTACTCAAGACCGCAAATACTTCGAAAAAGTTCGTGAGATCTTATTGGGTTATGCAGAATATTACCCGAATTACGAAGAACATGGCGGTATTCCATATAACGGTCCAGGAAAAGCAAATGCGCAGACTCTCTGTGAAGCGAATTGCAATATTGATTTTGCCCGAGGCTATGATTTCGTTAAAGAGCAGTTGAATACCGAAGAGCAATTGTTCATTGAACAGCGCTTGTTACGTGAAGGCGCTGAGTTCCTGATGCAACATCGAGCTGATCAATTGCATAACCATGAAATGAAGATTTCTGCGACTATTGGCGTGATAGGCTTGATACTTGGTGAGCGAGAATTCATCGACTTTGCGGTGAGCACCCCTTATGGCTTGAAGTATCAGTTAGAGCATGGTGTAAAAGGGGAGGGCTTATGGTTTGAAGGTTCTATCCATTATCATTACTACGCTTTACAAGCACTTCTGAATTTCGAAAAAATGGCATGTAAAACAAGGTACTCACTACAATCGGTGCCAAACTTCCATACCATGTTGGCGTTCCCGCTCAAGCTACTCATCAATACGGGTGACTTTCCACGTCTGAACGATTGTATTGCCGGTCAAGAGAAGTTAACTCATAGCCACCTGTTCGAATTCGGGTATCGCGAGTTCCGAGACCCTTTATTTGCATCGGCGTTACAGAGCATCTATCAAGATAAGCCACGCAACAATATCGACGCGCTGTTGTACGGTGTTGATGCATTACCTGGGGCAGAGCCGCTTATGTGCCAATCTATTCATGCAGAACAATCAGGCGTCACGATCATGCACGATCGAGAGCACGATAACATGCTATTAATTAAGCACTCTCCGTATGGTGGTGAGCATGATCACTATGATCGACTAGGGATGATCATTACTCGAAATAGTAAAGAAATTTTGCCTGATTTGGGAACAACAGGGTACGGTGCTGAACTGCATTACGGGTATTATAAAAATACGGTGACGCACAACACCTTGGCGGTGAATCAGAAGAATCAACCGCCAGCCAACCCTCAAGTGAATACGTTTGTAAAAGAACCGTCCTACACATGGTTAGACACACAAACAGATTGGTGTGGTGAGTTACCGACGGTCGATAGCCATACTATTGTTCAGTGGGATTTAGCCGCGTACAAAGACGTTGTGTTTCGCCGTCAAATTCTGTGGTTAGGGGATGTGGCGATTGAATTCAATACTGCGGAGAACCCTCACCACCAACAACTAGATTTGGTCTGGCATGTCAGAGGACAACACAGCGCTTTGACAGAGGCACAAGGTTGCGACAATCCACTAGATGGGCCTTTAGCAAGAATGACGAGCTGCCATGAGATACCTCTTAAAGCGTCCATTGATTTGCGTTATTCGATTGATGGACAAACTGAATTTAATCAGCAGCTGATAACGGATAGTTCAGCAACTCTGTTGTTGGGGTATGCGCCAGACAACCCTGCAACCAGTGATTTAGCTTACACGATTTTACGTAGCCAAGAAGCGGTTCTTAAAGTTGCCACGGTACATAACTTGACGCAAAACGATGAGGTTCGAGTTTCTGATATCGAGTGGCGATCGGACGTTATCAATTTAAGGTTGGTAAGAAATGGAGTGGCACAATCTATTTCGATTAACCAAGAAACGGGTGTTACTTTGTTCGTCTGATCGAACGACAATATTAATGAAATATAACGCGCTGAATTTCACGTGTTCACCCCAAAATAAAAATCCCCTCAAGAACCTTTCTTGAGGGGATTTTTTATCAGTCGTTGATTAATTTGTTAGCCATTAGCCATTAGCCATTAGCCATCTACTCTTCATCTTTGGTTAGGTTCCTAAGACGGTACCCTTGGTTTTTACAATTTGGCCAAAGTAAAAAAGAGGAGCATTGAGGCTCCTCTTTTATCGTAGATCGTAAAGGACTTAATCGTTAGTACATAGACTTAACAGCTAGTCCACACGCTTAAAGTTAGGCAGTAAGGTTTCTGGCTGCTGCGCTACAAATGCTTTACTTGGTGAGTATGCGCGGAAGTAAACAAACCAGTTTTCGTCTTCTCGAGTTTGCACCCAGTTAGCCTCATTAACGCCCGCTGGCTTAGTTGGTGAAAAGTGGAAGGTGTAATTGCCTTGTGCATCTTTAACTGTCCCTTCAATGTTAGAACCCACGTCGGCACGCTCAATATCGTTGTCGATGATGGCGCGGTTCTCTACGTTGTAGACTGTAATTGTCCAGAATAAATCGGCGAAATTTACATCCCCGTCTAGCGTCAAAGTATAGTGGTTACTGCCATTTAGTCCTTTGCCATTGTCGTCTCGGTAGTTGTCTAGGTAGATCTGACCCCAGCCGCCATTTTCAAAACCGTGCATTGCTACGTCGTTAGTTACAGCTTCATAGAACCAAGCTGCGCGTCCATCGAGATCCATACCGTAGTAACGATCTTGGTTTGGTGTTGAAGCCGTCGCGACTTCCCAAAAGTTGCCTTCTTTACCGTAAGCTGCGTGTGGCAAGCGTTCTGTTTTGTTGAAGTCGATATTCTTAACCATAGCTTCCCCCATAACTACAGCTTGCTCTAAGATTTCACGCTGCTGACCTGATGGTTCAAACGTCTTACCTTTCTCAATACCCAGTGGGCGTAGCATGTCGTGCATCATGCGATCACGCTCTGCTACTGGTTCTGCTTGAATGGCTTCATTCAACGTATTCCAAAATGCCATACCTCTTGGGTGTTTGGCATCTTCACCACGCTCAGGGAAGTTTACGCCGTTATCACTCAGTGGCTTGCCGTTAAGGTCGGTAATTTTCAGGGCCTCTAAGTCTTTCATACGTTGCTGGTCTGAATCTGCCATTAAGCGAACGCCGAAGAACACATAGTTGGTGTCTGACTCAAAAACCTTAGCGCCTTTTGGCAGGTTGCTCGGTGTTTCAGACCCTTTGGCTTTTACCACGTAGATGCCCGGCTCAGTCATCTGAGAAATACCGATTTGCCACATAGTGTGTACTGCGCCGCGCAGTTCATTTGTGGGGGTTTCTATAATAACGGGCTCTTTTTCTACGTTAAACCAAGTAATCGCGTAAGGCGTAGAGGTGTTGTAAGTTAAGCCTCCTAGCTTAGATTCATGAGACTCAACATAAGTAATTTGACCATCCTCTGCACCCATGTCGGCATAGGCTTGTTTCCATGCGTAGTTTGACACCAAAGGCACGGACCAAATGTAAGCTTGTGACGCGCGTTGATAGTCCATCAGTTCGAACAGTTTTGCTGAGCTTTCTTGTGTTGGAATACCATGAAGAAAGTCGGTTTCGAAAGTGAAGTCTCCCGAACGTGTTTGAAGGGTTTCTGTTGGGTTATCGTTTCCAGCAATCGCCGTTGCTGAAAACAAGGCTGTTACAGAAACGAGCATCGCTGTTGATCGCAGTGGATGTGTGAAAGTACCGGTAAGGGCTTTAGATATCATGTTCATAATGTGTCCTCAAAACTTAAACTTATTCGTTCAAGCGAAACCGGCTCGTTAAAGCCGAAATCACTACTTAAAATTGGTAGTTAAATTCGATGCGGTGATCACCGTCTTCGATACTGGTGTTTTCTGTCCAGTTTGCGAAATAACGAACGTTGGCTCTTGGATTGATTTGATAGCTCGCTGCAAATTCATGTGCGAGTACTGAATCATTGCCCTCAAAGCCAAAATCTTTGAACGTTGATGACCCTGACATTGTGCCTAAATACATAGGGTTGTAGTTCAACCAAACCTTGTCGGTAAGTTGCATTTTTGCGTACATACCCGCCACGTAGAAAGTACCGTGCATGTTGTAGCGGTCGCGAAGCTGATCGGCGTTGAGATCGCCTCCAGTGCCTTCAACCAACTCTTCACCAGCAGCAACACCGACACCTGCAAGCGGATAGAAATTAAACATGCCCATTTGTGGTAATGCCTGAATAAAGCTATAAGACGCGCTACCTTGGTTGCTATCGAAATCCCAAGACATATCAACTTGAGTACCTCGACCATTGGTTAGGTCGACCCCAAAGTTTCTAAAGCGGATTGAGTCAATACTGTCGTCGGCACCTCGGTTGTTCCACCCAACAGCTTCACCAGCGATGCCTTTGATTTCGAACACATTCATGCCCATGGTCGTGTCGCTGCCTGTGTCGTAGGTTTGTCCTACTTTGAGGTTTAAGCCTTTATCTGTGTAGCCGAAGCCAGCTTGTGTATAGACCGCCAATGGGTCTGACATGTCTTGAACTTCTGTTTCTTCAGCGATAACACCGCTGGCCAACAAAAGAGGAGTTAGGGAAAGGATAGAACGTTGTAATAACATAGCTGCCTCATAGAGTTATCTCACTACATCCTTGTACATCGTGAAGGTGGGACAACTATACAAATTGGACTTTGTTAAGTTAATTCATATAAACTTAACCATTCGTTAAGCAATGCTTTATGGTTAGCTATGAAACTGAACAACGTCGACCTGAATTTATTGAAAGTGTTTGTGGTGGTATATCAAGAGAAGAGCTTGCGAAAAGCCGCTGAGAAGCTGTTTGTTTCGACACCTGCCGTTAGCCAAAGCATCAAGAAGCTTAAGGAGTCTCTAGGTGAAGAATTGTTTGTGTTGTCCCATAAGCAGTTTTTGCCAACCCCTTATTCAGACGACCTGTATCGACGAGTTTTTCCTTTATTGGACGGGCTATTCACGGCGATAGAAGAAGGAAAGCAGTTTGATCCTGCGGATTTAAGCGAAGATTTCAAGATAGAGGCAAACCCTCATATCCTGCCTTGGTTGACGCCCGCTCTTTTTCATCAGCTATCAATAGAAAGTCCATTTTCAAGGCTGATCAGTCATACGAGTTCCCAAAATTCTTTAGAAAGGCTCAAAAGTGACGAGATTGATTTTGTCATTCACTTTGAAGCTGAGAATTTGCCTGCTGAGATCATTGCTGTACCGCTCGTGAACTTAAAGTTTGTATTGGCAGTGAGAGAAGATCATCCTTTCAAGGCGTCCATCGCAACGATTGATGATTTGTTGTCGTTTCCATTTGCTCACGTTGACCTTGCTTATTTCGACCAAAACAAACATTCACGGTTGGAAGAGGAAGTCTTGAGCCAAGGTAAGATAATTAATATGGCGTTGCGAACGACTTCTATTGTTGGGTTAATTGAAACGATCAAGCACTCCAATATTATCGCTCCTTGTATGCCACCGGTGATTGAACAACATAAAGGCATATTGCGCTCAATCGCGATTGAGGGGTTGGAAGAGGGCCCCGAGGAGATGGAGGTGTTCGCCTATCTTCATAAGAAAAACCAGCACTCAGCCAAATACAAATGGCTGCTGGATTTGATTGAAACGGCGATGGCAGAGGCTAATCACCAGTAAGAGCTAGCTTTGTTTTTCAACTTTTAGAGATGCGGTAACTAACCTCTGAATACCTCTTCGATACACGATTCCAACCAGCGCATTTTCGGTTGATTGCGATGTTTACGCCCGATAGTCATGCCAATATCGCCATTTGGCATATTGGGCATATGAGGAAACTGCACAAAGGAAAACTCATCTGAAAGCGAATTAGCCAGTAGTTTTGAGCATGGGAATAATACGTCGCTCTGTTTCACTATAGACAATAAGCTGTGTAAGTAAGTCGAACGTATTTTGACCTCAGTCTTGATGCCAACATCGGCTAACACGTTTGGTGCTAACGCAATATTGTCGTTCCAATCACTGACGACCAAGCTCGCTAATTGCAAAGGTTCTTGCTGGTCACTTTTCAATAATGTGTTGGCAAGTGGGTGGCCTGTGCGGCAAACCAATACAAAATCATCACTTGCGACACGTTTCTGGTATACCTGTTTAGATAGTTCTAATGGGTAATAATTGACCCCTAAATCAACCTCGCCAGAGGTGATCAAATCCAACGTATGGGCACCCCAATCCACAATGTTCACTTTCACCTTCGGCGCGTGTGTTAACAATATTTGAGTTAGCTTTGCGGAGATGCTGTTGGCAATAAATCCGTTAATCGCGATATTCACCGTGCCATCAAACTGAGCAACATCAAATTCAGACTTTGGTTCAAGTACTTGTTCTAACTGCAGTAATACCGGTAACAAGGTCTGCTTAATTTCAAGCAACTTGGCGGTTGGTTCTAAGCCATGTTGTGAGCGTATAAACAACTCATCGTCAAAGTACTCACGTAGCTTTTGTAGGGAGCGACTGATAGAGGGTTGGCTTGTAAACAGTAATTCTGAAGCCTTGCGTGTATTTTTTACCTCAACCAACACCTTCAATACTTTAAGTAAATTGAGGTCTAGTTGTTTAAAGCGGTTACTCATCATCACGGGACTCCATCATCGAAACTGTTTAGATATACCTAAATTGTATATCTTAATTTCATATAATCAATTGGAGTATATTAGGGAGCGTCTACATACTGAGTTCATCGAAACAAACATGAGAAACCATTATGAAGAAAACGACGTTAGTGACGCTATTGGCGTTAACTGCATTTGGCGTAACGGCCGCAGACAATAACAGCTCAGCGGTTTATGACCACGCGGCTATCGGTGGTGTTAATTGGGATAACTATCCTGAAGCGGAGTCTGACTGGAACTTCCTTGGCCTGCAAAACAAAGTGGGTGTTAACCATTGGCTGCACGCTGACCCAGTATCCAAAGACGCGCAAACGGTGATTCGCTCAAATCGTGATGTCGTTTATTCAACTATGGTTGTGGATGTATCAGAAGGCGCAACATTCAATGTGCCAGACGAAGACAACGATTACTTCCAGATTATTCATATCATGGACGAAAATCATCTTGTGCATAAAGTGGTTCGCCGAGGTGAAACACTTCACCTAACGGCAGATGATTTGACGACCGGCACTCATGTTCATGTGCTAGCAAGAACGCGTATAGCAGATTCTATTGAAGACACTAAGCGCCGCCAGAGTTTACTTTCTATCAAAGCGAACTCTAACAAGCCTTATCAGGGCAAAGGCTATAACCCAAGTGACGTTGAAAATTACCGACTGAAACTTATTAATAACGTGATGCAACACGGCGCGCCTATTGAAGGGTTAAAGGGATTTGGTGCGACTTTGGATGACGTAGAAGACCACCACTTCAAATACGTGACGGCATTTGGTTATGCTGGGTTACCTGCAGACACTGCGCAGTATCTAGAGCGTGTTCCTGGCCAAGGTAAAACAACGTGCCAAGAGTGGACGATTCCAACGCCAAATTTGGACTTTGAGGGGCGCGGTGGTTACTACTCTCTAACCACTTATGGAGCGGATGGTTGGATCGACTCTGAGCACTTCTATGCTTCTGGTGAATCCATGCGTGATAACGGTGATGGCACAGTGTCTGTCACATTCAATTGTGGTACCGGTACAGCTTATGATTTTGAAGTGTCTGAAGGTTGGGCTGGTGTATTACGTTTGTACGAGCCAGTCGATGTGAATGAAACTTTGGAATACATGGAGACGCTGCGTCAGATTGAGATTAAAGAGCTTTAATATCTTTTCTAATGGCTGAAATGTTCCCAAATAAAAATCCCCTCGAGAACCTTTCTTGAGGGGATTTTTTATAAGTCGTTGATTAACTTGTTAGCCATTAGCCATCTACTCTTCACCTTCGGCTTCTTTGGAAGCATTCGACGCCCAGCCTTTTTCAAGCCAGTTATCGAGCACGTGTTGCAGCGCGTTCAAAGAGGTAGGTTTCTCTAGGCGACCATCCATCAACTTGCTGATCATATCTAACTCGTGCTGTCCTGATTCGCCAGACAAAGCAATGATTGGCGTTTGAGGAGAGCGTGCCTTGATGATTTGGCTTGCGTCAAACCCATTCATTATCGGCATTTGTACGTCCATTAAGATCAAATCGACCTTGTGTGTTTTGAACAGCTCGACGGCATTCTCACCGTTTTTGGCTTGTAAGCTATTGACGCCAAGTCGACTCAGGTACATCTGAACAAGCGTGCGTTGTACTTCTTTATCATCGACGATAAGCACGGTTGGAGCCAAATGGTTCTCTGGGGTTAGGGTACTTGTTGGTTCTGAACTTTGCGTTTCCGCTTGGTTATCTGGCTTAGCTTCTGCGTTGGTTTTGTTTTCAGTTGCGTTTTGATTACTTTTCCAATCATTGAAGTAAGGCGTACGAAGTGCGTCTGCTTTGGGTGCATTGGGTACCACAGGGAAGTACAGGTGGAACTCAGTAAACTCCCCAAGTTTAGAGTGGCACTCAACTCGGCCGCCAAATGAACGCATTACACGTTGGCAATAACCGAGCCCTAGGCCGCTACCACCGCTTTTTTGGTAAGAGAAGAAGTCATCAAAGATCTTATGTGCAATGGCTTCGTCAATGCCTGGGCCAGTATCTCGGAATATCAGAACGTTTTCGTAAGGCCCTGTGTTGGTGCTGATCTCAATTTGGCTTTCTGGATAAGAATCAAAGTAATAGATAGCATTACGTATCAGGTTGAAAATAACGAAATTGAATAAGGTTTCATTGAGCTTTGCTACAAAATCAGCGTGTTGTGGTAAACGAATGCGTTCAATGATCTTTTCATTCTCAAAACCATAGTGGCTTACGGCCTGATCCACGGCTTTGTGGATAGAGGTCATGGTCACAGGGCCGTGTTCAGGCGTACTGTCACTGACTTCGCGCAGGATAATATCAATCAGTTGTCGCCCGCGTTGAATCGCCGCCTGGCCATTCTCAATATCCTTTAGGATTTGTTTGGCTGGGGCTTGGTTATCAATGTGCTGCTTTAACACCTCAAAATGCAGCTGCACTTGAGCCAGCGGGTTACGCATTTCGTGTGCGATAGAATTAGCTAGAGCGCGACTTTGGCGAATGCGTCTATCGGCTTCAATAGTGCTTTGTACACGAGTTAACAAGGTTTGCAGTGCAGAGATCTCTTCGTTAGAGAACATCTTATCGTTGCTTTTGTGTGACGAGACCAATAAGTGTGTGACCGATTTCCCCTGACCAAATAAAGGCATCACCAAAGCGGTGTCGTTTGAACTCATCTTGTCATACAGGGCTTTAATCGATCGCTTGGCTGGTGCGGTGTAATCAAGCTCCTGAGACAGCTCATCGAACACTAAAACGGACTTGTGGGTAGACAGATAATCTTCGTAGAAAGTTTCGTTGTAGTTGCTGTTCACCAGACGCAACTTGTCTTCTGGAATCTGCATTAGGCTACCTAATTGACGCATTGCATCATCAATCGACAGCTTGAAATCTTCTTCTAGTGAGAGGATCTGTTGTACTGGTGTTTTCTTGTTTCCGTAGACAAAGAAGGAGGCGTAGTGGCTTACGCGTTTGTAGAGAACATGCCAAGTGATACCGATAATCGCACAGATTGGGATAGCAACAAGCCATTGACTGTCGTCTGTCAGCGGGATAAATATCGCGCCAAAAGGGATCACCAAAATAGCACAAACCAACATCGCATTTAGGCTCATGTACGCCAGGTATTTCACGCTGTAGAAGCGCGAGGTCAGCAGGGCATAGCCAACGAACAACATTTCACTTATCGACAAAGCTGGTGGCAGCCAAGTGAGCGAGAAATCACGTAAGAAGTAGGTCATGCCTAGGTGGATTGTCGCAGTCGACAGCATGAAGACTAAAATGCCGGCGATCATGTAGTTGGTTTTGGCTAAGGTCAGCTTGCTGCTGTTGGCGCGCATGGCCACAAGGTTGAGTAGTGTTAGCACTACAAAGCTAATCATCCCAATGAAGAAGTACGGCGTATGCGGGCCAAACTCAATCACGAACTGGCTTGGGCCTGAAATGGTGACGTGTGCAACGGTTAACCCCGGACTTAAATTGATAAAGAAGGAGTAGACGGTCAGGGTGACGAAAATGGCTTGTTGCCACACATGAACCTTACCATTACGTTGTTCTGCGGCGAGCTTACACGAGAAGTAATAGGCAAAGGCAAACGCAAAGAAAGAGGCGAGGTTGGCAAACTTTGCGGCGAACACAGCGGCCGAGGCCCCAAGTTCTGGTAATAAGTCGGTATGGAAATAAGCGTTACTGCTGATCCACGCAACAATGCAGATCGAATACGCGATGTAAGGGGCATGGTGTGTCCCCGCGATCACTTCGTTCTTCTGTTTCAGGCGATAGCAGTAATAGAACAACCACATGACAACCACAGCCACGGTTGCAAGCAGGGTGATTGCTTTTGCATAGATGATCGCCTCTAGGCCGAAATCAAACATGTTCATCCTTTTTTACCGAGCTAGTTTTTCCTGCCGAGCGCGACTTTTCTAATGACTTTCTGATTTCTCGCACTGCGCGTTTGTAGTTCCGGAAATCGATATTATTGAACGCTTTTACCATCATCTCGAAATTCCAGAACCCACGATAAATGGTTGTGCCATCATCATTTAATTCGCAATACCCAGAATGGAAGTATGCATTGGAATCAATGGTTTGATAAAACTGAAGCATGAAAGGTTGCTCGATAATAGTGAAGCCAATCTTATAGCTTATTTGGTGTAATACACTCATCAGCTCTTTTTGAGCAAGGTAGAGGAAATAGAGCTTTTGTTGGGTATTGCCACTGACTGTCAGACGCAACACTTCACACAGGGCATTTTTGTCGGACAATTGTAACTGGAATTGTTGGTCAAATTCTGGGAGAGAGTAACATTTTGACAGTGTAGGCGGTGTGAAAAGTTGTAACCCTGAGAGTTCATCGTAGCCGTAATTGGGTAAACAGTATTGCCATTGCTCATTGCTGAACGGCGGTGCGTAGCTTAGCCAAGTGTCATTCTTAGACCAGTCTTGAATCAGCGCAGAGGAAACCAGTGTTGGAAAGGCTTCATCGACTGGATGTTTGAGCAGAATAAAATGCTTACCTGCCTGAGAAAGGTGTAATAAAGGCAGCATCTCAAACCATTTTTCACCCTTGATGAACACCTCAAGGTTGCTTAAAGCAATGGCATCGCTGATTGGCATTCCCTGTGGGTGACTCGGTGTTTGTACCAAAAGTGGCTCATGTTCTATCTGTTCGATGATCGCACCGTAATAAGCACTGTCATTGATAGGGAGGTCGACATGAGAAATGGAGCTTGGATTTAATGGAGATTTTGCTTTGATCGCAGCAATTTCACACTCACACCAGAAATCTAGCCAATGCATATAGCACTGCCCTACGGCCTGCTCTAGAAGAGCAATCTCTGCAGATAGTGTATTTGGATAGCGCAGAATCAGATCGCGGTAGTCCATCACCTCAAACAATACAGAGTAGCTTTTGTTTTGATGCTCTGGGAAAAGCAATTCTAACTGGCTTCTACGATATTCAGTCACGTTTTGAAAAAGCTCAGTGCGCTGTTGTGGCTGATAAGTGCTGATGACGAGCTCTATCAGCGCTCGCTGTTTTATTTCGATAGACAGACTGCTAGCCAACAGTGAGCCTAAAGACGACGTTAATTTCATGTTTAACCTAGCCTAGGTTTATATAATTATTTTTATTTGATCTGCACTATCTATAGGACACTGATTTTAGGTATGTGTTTGAAGTTACGTTACTTTGAGAGAGCCAATCGTAACTTTACTTGTGTCTATGGTGTGAGAAGTAAGTTGCATAATCGGGCGAGATTTTACTACTTGCACTCACCCTTAACAATAAAGATTTGCCATATTTGAATGAATTCACAGATGAACAAAATACATTATTATCAACAACTTGTAGGGTTGGATCACAGTTTTAAAATCAGACATGATTAAGCCGAGCATAAACTTTTGAATTTATAAAATAATTTCAAATATCTATTTTTTGAACCAATATCATAATCCACATCAAGATGAGCTCATCTTATTAATCGTAATGGGAATGTTTTGGGTGTGAAGCATGTAATTAACTGATTAATTGTACCTTTCTTATACTCGCTTATTCTCTCGCTACCCATTTTAATGTTCTAAATATCAGGTGGATAAACGAAGGGCTCCAGCGCTCGGTTTGTTTTCCTGACAATCTCCTGTGTTTATAGAGTAGTTACACCATAATCTCTGATTAAGTGATGACATTCGAGGTTTAAGCTTGTCTGAATATGAAACATTATTGCGAGTAATCCCTCGTAAATGATTGAGGTAGAGAGAATTTATGAAGAAAGTACGATTAACATCATTACTTGGAATAGCAACCTTGTTTAGTGTCGTGGCGTTAGCTGGGTGTAGTCAGAAATCAGAGGTACCAACTCAACCACAAGAGAATGCGAACCCCATCTGCAGCACTAAAAACCTGACGGGTGGTTGGTCGCAAAGTGAGATCACACCGGAAGCTAAGCAAGCTTTAAATGCAGTTCTTGGCCAAATGAACACTTCAGCTGAGCTCAAGCAGATTCTGAGTGTGCGAACTCAGGTTGTCGCGGGTTTGAATTACGCTATTGAGTTTGAAATGGATAATGGTGAAGTGTGGAACACCATCGTTTACCGTTCTCTACAGGGTGACATCGAAATGACGCAACCTGCACAGAAAGGTCTTCTGTGCTCATAGCCTAGATGCGCCAGTGTCTTGTGAGATAGGCTGATAGCAAATAAAAATGGCTCCGTATTGGGAGCCATTTTTGTTTTAAGAAGACTGATTCACTGAACGTTTTTAATCCGCCAGCTCGGGCTCAGCTAACTCTTGAACACAAGCGCGGCTGATGTCTTCATCAATGTAGGCCATACCAAGTTTATTGAGGTAGTCCATGCGATCGGCTGTGCGAAGCTCGATGTCGGGGCCTGCAATGTTGTTGGCTTGATAAATTTCAGTGAGGTGAGACATGAATTGCTCACCCACACTCATCATCAATAGGCTCATTGCGCCCACGTCCGGTCTTACTTTGGCGCGTTGCTTTTCAGATAGGTTTACCGCTAATACGATAGGTTGTTCTTCACCTTCGAATCGAACGCCTCGCTCACGAACGGTTTGTTGAGCCCAGTAATACGCCAGTTCTTTACTCTGAGTGAGAAATACTGGCTCAACCGATTCGGTATAGTTGTTGCCGATGGTCGCCATGGTTTTTGAAGCTGCTTCGTTGAGCGCTTTGTCACCAGAGCGTTTTAGGCCTTGGCCTTGAATAGAAGCTAATAAAGCTGAAGATGTGCCGTGATACCAAGTATCACCCGTCGCGAAACCATTCTCTGATAACAGTGTTTTTGCATCTTGTAGGTGTGTAGGTATTGAAGTCATAGGCACTCTCAACAAATAAAAATCTCAACAAATAGGAATCTGAACAAATATGTATACAGTTAGCTTAAACAGAAGTTGTTCGGTTAACCGTGGTGTGGAACACAAATCTGAGGCTTTGAGATAAAGCTGGCAGTACAAGCTTTATCTCAAAGCCTTCCCCCGGATCTTACCTAAGTAAGAGAGAAGGACAGGGGAGGCTTTAGCGTTAGCGACTAATCAAAGTGCTAGCGATTAATCAAATTGGTTCGATGTATTCGCTTCGCCCGCTGCTTTTAGTGCGTTCTCACCAGCAAAGTACTCTTTGTGGTCATCACCCATGTCTGAACCAGACATGTTTTGGTGTTTAACACATGCGATGCCTTGGCGGATTTCTTTACGTTGAACATTCGCAACATAACCCAACATGCCTTGGTCGCCGAAGTACTCTTTCGCAAGGTTGTCAGTAGACAGCGCTGCAGTGTGGTAAGTCGGTAGAGTGATCAAGTGGTGGAAAATACCCGCTTCACGTGATGCGTCTGCTTGGAATGTACGAATCTTCTCGTCAGCGCTTGCAGACAGTTCAGTTTCATCGTATTCCGCGCTCATTAGGCTTGCACGGTCGTAAGCTGAAACATCTTTACCTTCTGCTACCATCGCATCGTAAGCTTGCTGACGGAAGTTTAGCGTCCAGTTGAATGATGGAGAGTTGTTGTAAACCAGTTTCGCATTAGGGTGTACTTCACGTACGCCGTCCATCATCTCTTTGATTTGACCGATGTGTGGCTTCTCAGTTTCAATCCAAAGTAGGTCAGCACCCGCGTTGATTGCTTCGATACAGTCAAATACACAACGATCTTCACCAGTACCTTGGCGGAATTGGTATAGGCCTGAAGGTAGACGTTTAGGTCGAACTAGCTTGCCGTCACGGTTGAAGCAAACATCGCCTTCAGCCATATCAGCAACATCAATCTCTTCAACATCTAGGTAAGAGTTGTAGATGTCACCTTGGTCGCCCGGCTCTTTCACTACCGCGATTTCTTTTGTTAGGCCAGCACCTTGTGAATCGGTACGAGCAACAATGATGCCGTTGTCGATGCCTAGCTCAAGGAAAGCGTAACGAAGAGCACGAAGTTTTGCGTGGAAGTCAGCGTGTGGAACCGTTACTTTGCCGTCTTGGTGACCACATTGCTTCTCATCGGCTACTTGGTTTTCGATTTGCAGACAACAAGCACCCGCTTCAATCATCTGCTTAGCCATTAGGTAAGTCGCTTCTGCGTTACCGAAACCAGCATCGATATCGGCAATGATTGGCACTACGTGTGTCACATGGTTGTCGATTTTGTCTTGGATACGATCTTGTAGGTTCACATCGCCCGCTTCACGTGCAGCGTCTAGCTCACGGAATAAACCACCCAGTTCACGAGCATCGGCTTGGCGTAGGAAGGTGTATAGCTCTTCTACTAGGCCAGCAACGGATGTTTTCTCATGCATAGATTGGTCTGGAAGTGGACCAAAGTCTGAGCGAAGTGCAGCAACCATCCAACCAGAAAGGTATAGGTAACGACGGTCAGTCTTGCCATCAAAGTGCTTCTTAATAGAAATCAGCTTTTGTTGGCCGATGAAACCATGCCAGCAACCCAGAGACTGAGTGTATTGAGAGCTGTCTTCGTCGTAAGCCGCCATGTCTGCACGCATGATATCTGCTGTGTATTGTGCAATATCCAGACCTGTTTTGAATTTGTTTTGAGCTCGCATACGAGCAGCAGATTCAGGGTTAATTGCATCCCATGGAGCACCAGCAGCGCTTTTTGCAACTTCAATCATTTCGATATCTTGTGTAATTTGCGACATAACTATTCCTTAGTTTCACGTGGACATGTTGGCCAATTTGGCGAGGTCATTTGATTTGGATTAAATCTAACCATGGACAAATAATAACCATGTATGTGATAATTTTGTTAATTTATAGTTATTATATTCGGTATTTTTCTTATGAATATTGCTCGTATAGACCTTAATTTACTTGTGTATTTAGACATGTTGCTACGTGAAAGAAACGTTACACGAGCAGCAAATCAATTGGGTATTACTCAGCCAGCAATGAGTAATGGCCTTCGCCGATTACGTGATCTGTTTGAAGACCCGCTATTAGTGAGAACAAGTGAAGGGATGATACCGACCGAGCGCGCGCATAAGTTGCAGCCACTGATTCGAAACATCTTGGCGAATGTAGAGAAGACACTGCAGCCGACCACAGAGTTTAATGCAGAAGACAGTGAACGCGTGTTTCGTATCATGGCGAGTGACTATGCAGAGTCGACCATTATTCAACCTCTTCTGAAAAGGTTAAGTGAGATAGCACCGAAAATACGACTGGATATCATGACGCCAAGTGATGTGAGTTATCAGGATGTAGAGCAAGGTACCGTTGATATAATTATCAACCGATTTGACGACATTCCTCAGTCGTTTCACCAGATGAGCCTTTGGCACGACGGGTTTTCTTGTCTATTTAGTTGTGACAACCCGATAGCCGACAACTTCGATATTTTGTCTTATCTAAAGGCGCAACATATTTGGGTAAGTAAGACAGGTATGGGAACGGGAGTGGGGATCAACCCAAGCGAAGCACAAAAGCTCGGTTGGATAGATGAAGCATTAATGCGCATTGGTAAAACCCGTAACATCACGGTGTTTACGCGACACTATTTATCGGCGATTCTCTTCGCTCAACAGAAGAATCTGATCCTGACTATTCCTACCAAAGCAGCTCAATTGCAGCGCAATAACCCTAGATTGTTGATCAAGCCTGCGCCATTTGCGATTGAACCCTTTGAGGTGAAGATGGCATGGAGTCCATTGTTACAAACCAATCCAGACCACCAGTGGATGCGTCGTTTGATTAAAAGTGTCGCCAATGAAATCGAGAGTGGAGTAACTGAATAACACAGTTTGTATGGTATTTTTTATATGAATATCCAATATAACCGGCATAAATTAGCTAAATTCATGTCCGTTAAGTAAGTTTAAGTCAGTAAAGTAAATTTGAGCTAGTCACGAAAATTTATTGAGTAGCCATCAATTAGTTTGAGAGAGATTTTATGAGCAGTCGTATTCAACAGGGAAGCTTGAACATTGATAGCACCCTCTACCAATTAATTAATGAGCAGGTGATTCCTGGAACAGGCATTGTCGCTGAAGACTTTTGGCAATCATTTGCAACCATCCTTGAAGATTTGGCTCCAAAAAATCGCACATTGCTTATCAAGCGTGAAGATCTTCAACATCAAATTGACGTTTGGCACCAAGAGCGTGCTGGGCAAACGCTAGATCCTGTGGAGTACAAACAGTTCTTACAGCAGATCGGTTATTTGGTTCCTGAAGGCGATGACTTTCAAGTGACGACAGCGAGCGTAGAACCTGAGATCGCAACACAAGCAGGGCCGCAACTTGTGGTGCCAATCATGAATGCACGTTTTGCACTTAACGCAGCCAATGCGCGTTGGGGCAGCCTATATGATGCGCTCTACGGAACAGACGTGATCAGTGAAAGTGATGGCGCGGAAAAGGGCGGAAGCTTTAACCCAGCCCGTGGCGCTAAAGTAGTGACTTATGCTCGTGAGTTCCTTGATGACGCAGCGCCATTAAACGGCGTCTCCCATAAAGACGTGACCAAATACAGCATCAGTAATGCTAGCATCGGCAATAAGCTGATAGCGACACTGGATAACGGTGAAGAAGTCACTCTCATCGATAGCGACCAGTTTATTGGCTATCAAGGTGATGCAAGTTCCCCTTCGTGCATTCTTCTTAAACACAATAATCTGCACATCGAAATTCAAATTGACCCAAGCGCACCGATTGGTAGCGTTGATGTGGCGGGTATTAAAGATGTGTTGGTCGAAGCTGCCCTAACAACCATTATGGATTGCGAAGACTCGGTTGCTGCGGTTGATGGTGAAGACAAAGCACTGGCTTACCGTAACTGGTTAGGCTTGATGAAAGGTGATCTACAAGAATCACTAGAGAAAAACGGCAAAACCATTGTTCGTAACCTTAACCCAGATCGCCAATACACTAGCGTGACGGGTGGTGAGATTTCACTTAAAGGCCGCAGCATGTTGTTCATCCGTAATGTCGGCCACTTAATGACTAACCCTGCGATTATTGATGCCGAAGGTAATGAAGTGCCTGAAGGTATCATGGATGGCATGATCACTTCGCTAATCGCGATGCATGATTTAAAAGGCAACAGCGCGTACCAAAACTCGACCGCGAACAGCATCAACATCGTGAAACCTAAGATGCATGGCCCTGAAGAGGTGGCGTTCACCAATGAGCTGTTTGGCCGCATTGAAGATGCATTAGGGCTAGATCGATTCACTATCAAAGTCGGCATCATGGACGAAGAGCGTCGTACTTCGGTGAACCTTAAAGAATGTATTCGAGCGGCTAAAGATCGTGTTGTGTTCATCAACACAGGTTTCCTAGACCGTACCGGCGATGAGATTCACACCAGTATGGAAGCGGGACCATTTGCACCTAAAACACAGCTGAAAACCATGACTTGGATTGGCGCATACGAAGATCAAAACGTTGATCTTGGCTTAGCTTGTGGCCTGCAAGGTAAAGCCCAGATTGGTAAAGGTATGTGGCCAGAGCCAGACAACATGGCGAAGATGATGGACGCGAAAATCGGACATCCACAAGCGGGTGCCAATACCGCTTGGGTTCCTTCTCCAACCGCCGCGACTTTGCACGCGCTACACTATCACAAGGTGAGTGTACCAAGCCGTCAGAAAGAGCTTCGTGAGCGAGTGAGAGCCAATGTCGATGATATTCTTACTATCCCGCTACTGGGCGATCAAAAGCTGACCGCGCAAGATATTCAAAGTGAACTGGATAACAACACCCAAGGTATTTTGGGTTACGTAGTTCGTTGGATTGACCAAGGCGTTGGTTGTTCTAAGGTACCAGATATTAACGATGTCGGCTTGATGGAAGACCGCGCGACGCTGCGTATTTCAAGTCAACACATCGCTAACTGGTTACGTCACGGTATTTGCGAGGAAGCCCAAGTAATGAAAACCATGAAGCGTATGGCCGCAGTGGTGGATGAGCAAAATGCTGGCGACCCGAGTTACCGTAACATGGCGCCTGATTTTGAGAACAGCATTGCATTTTCAGCGGCGTGTCAGTTGGTATTTGAAGGGTGTGCTCAGCCTAGTGGTTACACCGAGCCAGTGCTGCACGCGATGCGTCTAAAACTGAAAGCGCAGGAATAGCGAAGCAACCGAATAACAAAAACAGAGAATGTAAAATACTAAAAAAAATAACCCCCCTTTAACCGAGCCCAAGGTGCCGCGCTTTTATAGCGCGGCTTTTTTTTGATTCATTTTTGTGGTGGGAAAGGTGGAAAGTGGGTCAGGTTAGTGATCACTAAGACTTAATTATTTCCGAGCCCTAATCATTGCCGAAACCTAGTTACTACAAACCTTATTTTCCGCCAAAGCAAAGATACTTAATGTCCATGTACTCATCGATGCCTTCTTTCGCACCTTCACGGCCAATGCCTGATTGTTTCACACCACCGAAAGGCGCGACTTCGGTTGAGATTAGACCATCATTAATGCCGACCATACCGTACTCAAGCGCTTCTGCGATATTCCACACTCGGTGGATGTTCTGACTGTAGAAGTAAGACGCCAAACCATAAATCGTATCGTTGGCCATCTCTATAAGCTCTTCGTCCGTGTCGAATTTCATCACAGGCGCGACTGGGCCAAAGATCTCTTGTTGAACGATGTCCATGCTGTGTTTTACATCTTTAAGAACAACTGGCTGAATGAAAAGCCCATTAAGTTCCTGAGTTGGTGTGACAGGCGTGGCACCTTGTTCAATCGCTCGATTCACCAAAGCTTGGATGTTGTTCTTTGCGTTCAGGCTGACAACAGGGCCAATAGTGACACCTTCATCTAAACCGTTACCAATCTTAAGCTGTTGAACCGCTTGATCGAATTTAGCCACAAACTCATCGTACACTTTACTGTGAACGTAGAATCGGTTTGCACAGACACATGTTTGGCCCGCATTACGGAACTTCGAGGCCATTGCGCCTTGAACGGCCGCGTCAATGTCAGCATCGTCAAACACAATAAAAGGTGCATTGCCACCGAGCTCCATAGAGGTGCGTTTGATGCCTTTTGCAGCTTGAGCCATCAAAATACTGCCCACACGGGTCGACCCAGTGAAAGAGATTTTTTTGATCAACGGATGCGAAGTGAATAGGTTGCCCACTTGTTCAGGGCTTTCACCAAGAACGACTTGAAGTAGATCTTTAGGGATACCCGCTTGATAAGCCAGTTCAACCACAGCAAACGCAGAAAGCGGTGTCTCATCCGAAGGTTTCACGACAAAGCTACAACCCGCAGCTAAGGCAGGAGCCGCTTTACGAGTGATCATTGCAATAGGGAAGTTCCATGGCGTAATCGCACACGCCACTCCGATCGGTTGCTTGATGGTCATCAAGCGTTTGCCAGCGACTGTGCTAGGAATGGAATCACCATAAGTGCGCTTCGCTTCTTCTGCAAACCACTCAATGAAGCTCGCGCCATACACCACTTCGCCTGCCGCTTCGGCTAACGGTTTACCTTGTTCAATCGTCATGATTCGAGCAAGGTCATCTTTGTTTTCAAGGATCAATTGGTGCCAGCGATGAAGCAGTGTAGCACGAGATTTAGCAGGAATTTTTGCCCACTCTTTCTGCGCTACATGAGCTTGTTCAATCGCGTTCGCTAACTCTGTTTCTGATGATACCGGTGCGTGCCCGATGAGCTCACCCGTTGCTGGGTTTGTGACTGCAACTGCGTTGTTCGCTTCTGTCACCATAAAAGAGAGTAAGTGCTGGTTATCAATGTTTAGCATCGTGATTCCTTTGTCGTGATTACTTTAGACGTGTTGCTGATGTGCGGGTTGGCGAGTGTTCAGAACACTTCGACCAAATGTTGATTAGTCGCAGATTGTGGTTGTTAATTCGATAGTTTTGAAGCCCTTGTTTGCGCAAGCATTGTTTACCAAATCATTGTTTATCAAAGTAGCATTTTCGAAATCCATGATCAGCTAAGTCATGGACTTCGAAATTCTCTAAGAAAGTGCTTACTGCTGACTCCAATTATCAGCTTCGATCTTCGCTAGCGCTTTTGCTGCTTTTTGAAGTGCGGGCAAGAATTTTATTGCTTCATCTGGTTTCACTCGAATCACAGGTGCTTGTATCGCTAGGCCTAGGTTTGATTGACCTGTTGGTGAGGGTATCAGCACTGCGATACAGACTAAGCCTGGTAAAAACTCTTCGTCATCAATAGCAAAACCTTGGATTTTTGCTTCTTCGATGTCTTTCTCGAGAGTCGAATAGTCGGTAATCGTGTTTACGGTGTATTGAGTCAGCGGCACATTTTCAATTAATCGTCTGCGCTGCGACTTAGACATGTGTGCTAAAAACAGTTTGCCGGTAGCCGAGCAGTGCACGGGAACGCGAGAGCCAGGGTGCAGGTGAAAGCGAAGGGGTGCTTCAGTTTCGGCACGATCGAGATAGATGATCTCGCCACTTGATAGCGCCGTTAGGTTACAGCTTTCACCAACTTCAGCTCTCAGGTTCTCAAGGATAGTGCGTCGCGCGCTGTGCATGGTGCTATTCAAAAGTAGGTTTTCGGCAAGTTTTCTGAGTCGAATACCTGAGCTGTAGTGCTTTTCGTCGCCATCTCTTTGAATGATGCCCGCCGCTTCTAACTGTTGAAGCATTCGGTGCAGCGTGGGTTTTGGCAATCCGGTCTCTTCGACTAAACCTTGCAGAGAAATAAACTCGTCTTTTTGCGCTATCACCTCTAATAGTGCAAAAAGTCGGAGGGTCGGCGTATCCCCTTGAACTTGTGGTGTTTCTGTTTGCATACAGTGATTCATCCTTGCGATATGTCTATGCCTAAGAGTGTACATACCAAATCATTATTCTTCAATTATCTGAATAAAATTTGACCTTTTTTATTATTTCAATAATATAAATGTAAATTATGGAACAATTAATCTCAATAAATGGAATTTAAAGATGAAGGCGATTGAACGGATTATTGATAAAGCTCATTTAGATCGTAAGCGTGTTGTTTTGAGTGAAGCGGAGGACCCGCGAGTGCTAGCTGCTGCAAGAATGGCAATCGACAAACAGCTCGCTCACATCACACTCGTGGGCGATGAATCGGCGATCATCGCTGCTGCAGAACTTCACCACATTAACCTCGCTGGCATTCATATTGTTTCTCCACAGGCGTCGTCACTCAAAGAAGTGCTCGCTGAGCGGCTGTATACATTAAGAAAAGCTAAAGGCATGACTTATGATGACGCCCTAGAGCTGGTTCAAGATCCACTTGTTTTTGCCAATTTGATGGTAAGGGAAGGACTGGTAGACGGCACAGTTAATGGCGCGGTTTATACCACGTCTGATGTGGTGCGAGCTGCGCTGCAGATTATCGGCCCTACACCGGACAGCGAATTGGTGTCGAGTTTCTTCTTGATGATGCTGTGTGAGCCTTTCCATAATCTTAAAGGCGGTATGATTTTCAGCGATTGTGGTTTGGTGATTAACCCCACTGAAACCGAGCTGGCATCGATTGCCGTGGCCGCATCAAACAGTGCTCAAACGCTGCTGATGGAAGAGCCTAAAGTCGCGATGCTGTCGTTTTCGACCAACGGGAGTGCCAAACACGAATCGGTCGATAAGGTTCGTAATGCTGCTCAACTCGTGAAACAACGTTGTCCCGGAATCGCCGTCGATCAGGACGTTCAACTCGATGCGGCAATTGTCACTGAAATAGCGGCGAAGAAACTGCCTGATTCAGAGGTGAAAGGTCAATCTAACGTGTTGATATTTCCTAACTTAGAAGCAGGTAATATCGGTTATAAGCTTGCGGAAAGGCTAGGTGGGGCAGTTGCGATTGGCCCGTTGCTGCAAGGGTTAAATCAACCAGCGAATGACTTGTCCAGAGGCTGTAGTGCCGAAGATATCTTTAATGTCATTGCCGTTACCGCGGTACAAGCGCAGCAAGGGAAAGCGTCTGACTCTAAGGCTGACTCTGAAGCTGATGTTGAAGAAAGAGAAGAGTCGGAGTTTGAATTTAGGTATTAACATCTCGCTCCTGAATCTAGCACTCAAATTCGAATCAAACCCAAACAACCCAACTAGGACTGCTGATGGAGTTACCTGTTTTACTCGCTATTCTTGCCACCATCGCGGTGGGTACCTATTTTCAAACTGTCACCGGATTTGGCCTCGGTATCATCGTGATTGGTTTAACGGTTAGCCTTAATCTGGTTTCCTTACCCGTTATAGCCGCTGTGGTCAGTATTGTGACCTTGTTCAATTGCTTGGTTGCATTGATGGGTAAGCCACTGCTTGGGGAACTCAAGATTCTGGTGGTGTTGGTCATCGGTATTATTCCCGGCGTTTCGATGGGGGTGTACTTGCTGGACGAGTTAAGCGATTCGGCAACGCATATTCTCCGAGGACTATTGGGTGCGATGGTGCTATTCGCAGGTTTGAGTTTTATGTTTAAACCTAAAACCAGAAAGGACCGTTCGGCAACCGTATCTTTCCTTGTCTCAGGTTTTAGTTCTGGGCTCGCGGGTGGGTTATTTGGGATGGCAGGTCCACCGATTGTTTATCATCTCTATCGGCAACCTTTTACGCTCGATCTGGTGCGAAGCACACTGCTGATGGTGTTCGCTTGTACGTCGATGTCACGTACGGTCAATGTCTACGCTGCAGGCGACATGGAACAGAGCATACTGTGGTTATCTGCTATTGCTGTTCCCTTGGTAGCGCTTGTCACGATGTTTGCTCGACGTTTCCCACCGCCGTTGTCTAATGATCAACTCAGGAAGTTAGTGTTTATTGTGTTGATGTTGATTGGTGGGTACTTGATGGCGGTCTCTGTATGGTCGTTGTTTTTGGCTTAGAACGTTTTCTTTATCAAAATTATCTTTGAAGGAGGAGGGCTTGATTCTCGTTTAATGCTTGATGACACCCTCCTCACTGACACGTCAGCGCTTTAGCATCTCAAAGATGTTCCTACATAGCCCGAACAAGCAGCTCTCTTGTACGTCCAAGGTAATGTTGTTGCGGTAATATGGGCTCAAATCCACTCCCATCCCCACGCCATGAATCTCAATTCCGTTTTTGGTCGACTCACGTTCAATCACTTGTTTGAGGTGGTTATCCAAATAGAACTGATCGTTGGCGGTGCTGGTGGCGGTATCCATTGGGCAGCCGTCTGAGAACACAATCAACACCTTTCGCTGAGCGATGTGCTGCTGCAACCGCTGGCTAGCGAACTGCACCGCTTCGCCATCAATCCCTTCTTTAAAGACGTCGGCTTTACGAAGACTCGCAATGCCAAGGCGAGCGCGTCTCCAATGCGTGTCAAAATCCTTGAATACAATATGACGAACTTCGTTTAAGCGGCCTGGGTGTTTCGGTTGGCCCTGTTTAAGCCACTGCCGATAAACCTTGCCACCGTTCCAGTTATTGGTGGTGAAGCCAATAATCTCGAAAGGGATATTGGCGAGTCCAACGGACTTGAGAATCGTATCCATCAGTAGGCTGAGCTTGTGACTGTGCTTCTGCATCGATCCCGAACAATCCATCAAAAACGTGATGGCACATTGATGAGATGCACCGATGTCAGGCTGATAAAAGACAGTGCGATCCAATGGCGATGTGACGAGCTTGGTGATGGTAGTGGCGTTAACAATGCCTTCTTCTAAATGGTCCTGACGTCTGTTCCTTTGTGGTGTGGCAACAAAGCTAGTAAGCATTGCGGCTAAGCGGCGGGTGTTCACTTGTCTCGCCATGATGTCATCGGTGAGCTTTTGTCTCAGTTCGAGTAATAGGGCGCGCCTGACGAGTTTGTCTGCGGCGATGACTTGATCAAATTCTGAATTAAAGACCTGATAATTCGCGCCCGACAACTCGAACACCTTACTACTGCCTGTGATGTCAGTATCGACGTCTTGATCTTGAATGTCGCCATCAACGATAAGGGCAAGTTGCGCAAGGATCTTGATGTCTTCTTCGACCGTAGGTGTCGGCGAGTTATCACTCTCTTGCTCTTGCTCTTGGTCGATGAGCTCTTGTGCAAGGGCTGCTAACTCATTGGCGCAGTGAGCAAACTGTTTTTGGTCGGTTCTATGTTGCTTTAAGCGCTTCAGGCTGTACCCAAAAGTAGGCACGATGCCTGCGCGAGTCGATTCAATGGTTTCAGCGATAGGTTCAGACACCGGAACGCCAGTTAAGCGGGTGTAGATGACTTGCATCAGTGTAAACAGCAACATGCCTATTCGTGATTCGGTAAAGCCATTTTGATGATATTGGTCGCTCCAATACGCAAAGTTAAATTGGATACTGGTGGTCACGCCTTTTAGATAAGGCGGGACTTGCGATTCAATTCGGACCTGTTCACAGAAGTCGTAAAGCAGACGTTCTATTTCGTTTTGAGGGCGCAATGAATAGTGGAGGTCAGCGTCTGAAAGTAAGAGTCGCAGTGCCGATGAATCGATCTTGCCTTGCATCGATAGCTTGCTGTTTTTCAGCTCGTGACGAGATACAAAGGTGAGATCGTTGGTGTGAGCAGAATGGTAATAACAGGGCTTATTGCCTTTATAGAGTCGTTCTCCCCGATAGTTTAGATTGAGTTCACCACTGATTGCTCTGGCGACAGACACACCAATATCGAGGATCTTTTTCTGCTGGGAAGAAACATTGGCCATGGTTTACGACTCCGAGTGCGAATAGTTTTGAGTATGCGCTTCCAAGGCCTCACCAAAGCAACGAAAATAATATTCGCTAACCAGTTCTTTCTCTTCGTATTCGCAGCGATTTAAGAATGAAAGCCTGAATGCCGTCGCTACATCGTCGAATATTTGGATGTTTTCGGCCCAAGTGAGCACCGTTCGTGGAGACATCACAGTCGAAAGGTCGCCAGCCCGAAACCCGTTACGCGTTAATCCTGCTGTTGCGATCATTTTCTCTACTAACTGCTGGCCGCTTTCACTATTCAGATTTGGAAGCTTGGATAACACGATCTTGGTTTCATGTTGTGGGTCTAAATAGTTGAGCGTAGCGATGATGTTCCATCTATCTAACTGACTGTGGTTAAGCACTTGAGTGCCAGAATACAAACCTGAGAAGTTACCCAAGCCAAGCGTGTTGCAGGTAGCAAACAGGCGGAAAGAAGGGTGAGGTGTGATCACTCGGTTTTGTTCTAAAGAAGTGTATTTGCCGTCTTGCTCTAATAACTGCTGAATCACAAACATCACATCAGGGCGACCAGCGTCGTACTCGTCTAAGACCAGTGCGATGGGTTGTTGAATGCTTTGAGGAAGAATGCCTTCTTTAAACTCTGTCACCTGCATTCCGTCTTTAATCACGATGCTGTCTTTACCTATGAAATCCAAGCGACTTAGGTGTCCGTCTAGGTTGATCCTCAAGCATGGCCAGTTCAATCTCGCGGCAATTTGTTCAATGTGAGAAGACTTGCCCGTCCCGTGCGTACCTTGTATCAAGGTGCGACGATTGGAAGTGAACCCCGCCAATATGGCCAGCGTCACTTCAGGATCAAAACAGTAGTTAGGATCGATTTTTGGCACATACTCTCCCGCATGTTCAAACGCCATCACCGTTAGGTTGCTGTCGATCCCAAAGCACTCTCTCACACTTACCTGTCGCGTTGGTATCAATTCCGACTCTTTCATCATTCTTCCCTCTATATAACCCATTATTTGTCGATGCTATTGCGCTATGTCGTCGATTATTAACAGCTCAACCTAAGTTAACGGCACTTTTTGTACGAAAAACTACCAATAATGTGATCCAGTTTTATTAATTAGAATGAATTGTTCCAATTTAATATAAAAAGTTGACGCGCAAAAATTCTACTACTAAGGTGAAATTGAATTCGAAAAAGAGACAATTCATTCCGAAAAATGAAATTTTGGTTAACTCAAGGAGAATGGAAGAATGAGCGAGCAAGAAAAACGTACGGTTGTTTCCGGCACAGTAACAATGACACCATCAGAAGCGTTCGTTGAAACTATGGTTGCTAATGATGTTACCGACATGTTCGGCATCATGGGGTCGGCATTTATGGACGCAATGGATATCTTTGCTCCTGCTGGCATTCGATTGGTCCCAGTAGTACACGAGCAAGGCGCTGCCCACATGGCAGATGGTTACTCTCGTGTATCGGGTCGCCACGGTGTAGTTATCGGGCAAAATGGCCCAGGCATTAGTAACTGTGTGACTGCGATTGCAGCGGCGTTCTGGGCACATAGCCCGGTCGTCATTGTGACGCCTGAGACAGGTACAAAAACAATGGGCTTAGGTGGTTTCCAAGAGTGTAACCAGCTTCCAATGTTCCAAGAGTTTACAAAGTATCAAGGACACGTAACGCACCCAGACCGTATGGCGGAATACACAGGCCGATGCTTCGACCGTGCGATGAGCGAAATGGGGCCAACTCAACTGAACATTCCACGTGACTACTTCTACGGTGAAACTCAAACCGAGATCCCTAAACCTGCGCGTTTAGACCGTGGTCCAGGTGGTGAAAAATCTCTGAATGAAGCGGCAGACCTGATTGCTGAAGCGAAATTCCCAGTCATCATCTCTGGTGGTGGCGTGGTAATGGCAGATGCAGTTCAAGAGTGTGCGGCGTTGGCAGAAAGGTTAGGTGCCCCTGTAGTGAACAGCTACCTACACAATGACTCGTTCCCTGCTAGTCACCCATTATGGTGTGGTCCTTTAGGCTACCAAGGCTCGAAAGCAGCAATGAAGTTGATGGCTCAAGCAGATGTGGTTATCGCTTTGGGTACACGTCTTGGTCCATTTGGTACCTTGCCTCAACATGGTATGGACTACTGGCCGAAGAACGCGAAAATCATTCAGATTGATGCAGACAACAAGATGCTTGGCTTGGTCAAGAAGATCTCTGTTGGCATCTGTGGCGACGCAAAAGCAGCGGCTGTGGCATTAGCTGAAAGATTGGAAGGCCGTGCACTGTTGTGTGATGACAATAAAGGCGCTCGCCAAGACACGGTCGCAACAGAGAAAGCACTTTGGGAAAAAGAGCTTGATGAGTGGACGCACGAACGTGACTCTTTCAGCTTAGATATGATTGAAGAAAACTCTCACGAGACTCCGTTCTCTGGTGGTGAATACCTACACCCGCGCCAAGTATTGCGTGAGCTAGAAAAAGCGATGCCTGAAGACGTAATGGTCTCGACGGATATCGGTAACATCAACTCGGTGGCGAACAGCTACTTACGCTTTGAAAAACCACGTAGCTTCTTTGCTGCAATGAGTTTTGGTAACTGTGGTTACGCGTTCCCGACCATCATTGGTGCAAAAGCAGCGGCACCTCATCGTCCAGCTATCTCTTATGCAGGCGACGGTGCGTGGGGCATGAGCCTGATGGAAACCATGACATGTGTTCGTCATAACATTCCAGTGACAGCAGTGGTATTCCACAACCGTCAATGGGGTGCTGAGAAGAAGAACCAAGTCGACTTCTACAATCGACGCTTTGTTGCCGGCGAGCTGGATAACCAAAGCTTTGCAGAGATTGCACGAGCAATGGGTGCTGAAGGTATCACGGTTGATAAGCTAGAAGATGTAGGTCCAACCTTGCAAAAAGCCATCGACATGCAGATGAATGAAGGCAAAACAACCATCATTGAAATCATGTGTACTCAGGAATTGGGCGACCCGTTCCGCCGAGATGCACTATCAACACCGGTTCGTTTCCTAGATAAATACAAAGATTACGTATAAGCCATAGGAAGTTTGTCCGGCCACGGTATTTTCGAGAGTGTTAACGAAAGTGCAATCGAGATTGTGGTCGGGCAATATTAACGGGTATTGGCAATGTACTTAAGTGAATACCGGCAACCCGTATTTCAATAATTCTTAGTCAAACGTTAGAACATGAATTAAATGACTGTTGTACATATAAGTGGTTTTAGTTATATAAACTTTGTCGTTCCTTATTAATCGACCCTTAGCTAATTGCTCCTTAGTTAATGGTTTTATAACTGTTAGTTATTGATGAGGATATATTATCATTGATAAAGATATATACCTATTACCATTTTAAAAATCATTCGTAACGATACTGATTAACCATAATAGTTAATTTTTGATTGCAATAAATTTAAATTAAGCGACCTATTACATGCATGCTGTGAACAATAAACGTTATATAAGCTCACTCGAAGAGCTGTATGAAATAATCGATTCACTTATCACGGGGTGTCGTGGAGAGCGTGGTTTAATTTATAACGTGTGTGATTATGACAACCGTAATCTGATGCCAAGCTTAGGCCGGTCAAATCGTAAAAACATTCGCCGAGTCGAACAAGAGTTGCTTTCAACCGTGAGAGTTTACGGTGGGCATTCACTGAGTTCACACGAGATAAACGATTGGTTATTGATGTGCTTAGCCAAGAAGCAGGGGTTTCCAACCCGGTTACTTGAATGGACAGATAGCCTGATTAATGCGTTGTGGTCTGTGTGCCATAGCCAAAGTAAAGACTGCATCAATATTGTTAAAGCGATTAATTATCATAGGGTTAGTGTTTTTAACTCACCCTATGAACTTGAAAGAACTCAGATCTTTAAAGTGGCGGACTGCGATAAGCAGGAGCAACAAACGGATAAGTGGTATTCCATTCATCCATTTAAGGACGGCAGTAATGATGCCATTCAGCCTTTGTACGATGAGAAAGAATATTCAAACGGTCTAGTATCCGTTCATATTCTTCCGTCAGCGAAAGTAAACCTGATAAAGGAGTTAATATCCATGAATGTTTTAAATGAACCGACCGATTATATTGAAGAGAAGCTAACCGATATAAAAAATGAAGCCCATATAGATAACGGTCAAGTTATTAATAAAGGTGAGGGAAATATTGAATTACAAGTGAATACCCATAACCGTAAACTTGAGCAGTATGGCCGAAAGTACCATCAAGATTTTGACTTCGACTAAAGGCTAATATCTATATCAATTTAAATTAGTTTAAGACTTAACGTAGTTAGTTTTCTGGTAAATAAAATTAGAACACTAATTAATTTATAAAAAGATGAAATCTGTGAGCTTAGAGATTGTTTATAACCTAACTCGAAGTTAGAGTGGCGAAGCTTGTTATCAAGTTGTTAAATTTCCACAAATCTAGTTTAAACACTCTAATAAAAAAGTGGCGCAAAGCCACTAAAATTTAAACCAATAACGAAAACATAAAGGATTCTGGAATATGAATATGCAAACCAATGCAGCGACATTCGTGCTGGAAAACCAAGTCGACACCGCCTTTTTACAGTCTTTCAGTGATGCGTGGAATAACCACGACATTGAAGCACTGATGTCGTTTGTGACTGAAGACTGTGTCTTCCACACCGTGGCAGGTGAAGGCTTGCTTGGAAATACTATTGAAGGGTACGAAGCCGTTCGCAATAGCTTTGAGTTGGTTTGGCAGAACTTTCCAGATGCAGCTTGGAGCGACCCTGTCCATTTTGTGTGTGGTGACCGCGCGGTGAGTGAATCGACGTTCTCTGCGACTAATCCTGATGGCAGCATCATCGAAGCTCGCATGGTCGACGTGTTTACCCTGAAAGATGGAAAAATCAGCGTAAAAAATGCCTTCCGTAAAACACGACCTCTTTTGACTCCCAACAATACTCCCAAGAGCTAGACACGAAACCACAACCCGTTCACGTGTTATGACTAGGAGAGTCGAATTATGAGTTTAGTAATGGAACAACCGGCAGCCGATGTGCCGCCAAAGGTGAAAAGCACCCAAGCAAAAGATAAATACGATCCAAAATACGATCCACTTAAAGACAAGAGCCCAGGTCACGGTAAGGAATACGCACCAACGTACTGGGTAGATACGGCAGGCGCGCCACCTGAAGATGATGGTCCAATTACATCGGATATGGATGTTGATGTGGCGATAATCGGTTCAGGTTACACAGGCCTAAGTACCGCGATACACCTTGCTGAAATGTACGGCATTAAAGCGACTGTGATTGAAGCTAACCGTATGAGTTGGGGCTGCAGTACCCGAAATGGTGGTCAGGCTCAGTGTGCGTCAGGACGCTTAAAACGCTCTCAGTGGATTGAACGCTGGGGACTAGAAACCGCGCTGAAAATGCACCGCGAATGCGTCGATGGCATGAACACCTTTAAGTCTCTAATCAAAGACATTGATTGTGACCCGCAGCCGGGTGGTCACTTATACGTCGCTCACCGTCCAAAAGTGATGGCAACACTAGAAAAAGAAGCCAAGTTGCTGCGTGAGACATTCGATTACGATGCGCAGATCTTAGATGCGGAAACCGTAAAGCGAGATTACGTTGGTGACCAAGAAGCGGCAGGCGCAATGCATGAGCCAGAAGGGATTGGTATTCATGCAGGGAAACTTGCGTTTGGCTATCTAAGAAAGGCGAGAGCGCTAGGCGTAAAAGTGCATCCAGCTAGCCCTGTGATGGGGTGGGAAACGCGCAACGGTGTGCACTACTTGAAAACGCCCGGTGGTGTTGTGAAGGCACGTTCTGTTGGGGTTTGTACTGGTGGATACACTAGCCAAGGTTTGCATTCAGAGCTTAAGAATCGCTTGTTGCCGGTACTTTCTAATTCGATGGTGACACGTCCGCTAACTCAAGACGAAATCGCCGCGTGTAACTTCAAAACCAATCAGGTGATTACAGATACCCGAATCCTGCGCCATTACTACCGTCTGCTACCGGATAACCGAGTCCAGATCGGTACACGCAGTGCCATCAGTGGCAAGAACGCGCCTGAAAAGAAATACGAAGACATGTTGAGAGCGGATTTAATTCGAAAATTCCCGTCTCTCGATCAGATCAAAATCGACTACTCATGGTGGGGCTGGGTGGATGTTAGCCACGACATGATGCCGAGAATCTATCAGCCGAATCCCAAGCAATCCATCTTCTACGCACTGGGTTATGGCGGTAATGGCGTGATGTATTCCGCTCAAGCAGGTAAGCGCCTCGCTCAGTGGATCGCAGGTGAAGGCCACAAGTTGGACTTGCCAATATTTGAATCAAAACTTCCGTTCCCCAACGTGAGGGAAGTGGTGGAATCAGAGATGTTTGCACCGTTTCGTGATGTATGGAATCCACTCCCTCCTTAGCAATCTAGACTTAGGAGTGTGAGAAAA
>NZ_JBFSVK010000029.1:0-47632 GCF_041467855.1 Vibrio sp. 10N.247.311.51
TAGATGATCTGATCGTAGCTTTAAGCATTAGTTCCCTGATTTAGGAAACAAAGCCTCTACTTACGTGTAACCATCATCTCACCTTACCCGCACGGATAATCGCTAGTCGACAGAAGAACTTAGCGACAAGTCTAACAAAGGCTGGTATCCACCTTCTTGCAATACCTCTTTAAGCTAAAGGCTTTAATAATCCTACTTTATCCTCTACAAGGTATATAACTTGCAATATCCCCTGTAAGGTATAAAATCACATATATCCCTTTGTTGGGATAGCATGACCAATATCCTCTCATGGGGATGAAACCTCATAGTAAGGAGTGATAACTTGTGATTTATAGCCCACAACAATTAGCTAATACTTTACTGCTAATACGCCAAAAGAATAGATGGACTCAGTCTGAGCTGGCAAAAAAAGTAGGGATAAAACAAGCAACCATTTCGAACTTTGAAAATAGACCAGAAAAGGCCACTATTTCAACAATGTTCAAGCTTATCCAAGCATTAGATCTCACCCTTAAAATCGAACCCAAAGATGCAAAAAATAGTCAAAGCACTGTTGATGAGGAAGATTGGTAATGCAACAACTTAATGCCTATATGAATGGTGAGTTGGTCGGTACTCTAACAAAGCAAAACAATGGCTCTCATGAATTTAAATATAACGAGTCTTGGCTAAGTAGCGACAAATCTCGCCCATTATCTTTATCCCTTAAACTACAAATACCTACGATAACTTCTGATGCCGTTATCAACTACTTTGACAACCTGCTACCAGACAATATTGCTATACGTAATAGGATTGTGGCACGCTATCAAACGGCTTCAAATCAACCTTTTGATCTTCTGAAAGAAATTGGCAAAGACAGCGTTGGTGCCATTGCTCTGCTCCCTCCAAGTCAACCCTATATCGAGAACAAACTGTCATACGAACTTCTTGATGAATCTCGGCTTGAAAAAATCTTAGCAGCCCATCATTCCGATATTCCATTAGGTATGATTAAGGAAGAAGATGATTTCCGAATATCGGTTGCTGGCGCTCAAGAAAAAACAGCATTACTAAGGTTGAATGGAGATTGGTGCTTGCCTAAAGGGAATACACCTACAAGCCATATCATTAAGCTACCTATTGGTGAGATTAAGCAGCCCACCTCTATTCTAGATCTGACTGAAAGTGTCGAGAATGAGTTCATCTGTATTGAGTTAGCTAGAGAGTTGGGATTTGATGTTCCGACAGTCGAGATCATCACAACCCATAATTATAAAGCCATTGCTGTTGAACGTTTTGATAGACGTTGGATTAAGGATCGTACACACCTACTGCGCCTTCCTCAGGAAGATATCTGTCAAGCCAAAGGAATCCCTTCATCAATAAAATACGAAAGTGATGGAGGCCCCGGAATCGCCGATATTATGAAGCTACTTGAAGGCTCATCAAATGCACTGGAAGACAGATATAACTTCATGAAGTTTCAAGTTTTCCAATGGGCTATAGGCGCTATTGATGGGCATGCAAAGAACTATTCAATATTTATTGAAAAGCAAGGTAGTTATCGCTTAACACCATTTTATGACATTTTGTCGGCTTACCCTATCACAGGAAAAAAAGGGCTAAACATCAGAAAATTAAAGTTAGCAATGGGATTAAAAGCAAGTCGTGGTAAGAAGTACCAAATAAGCAAGATCTACTCTCGCCACTTTCTTGATACAGCCCATTCAGTTGGCTTTAATTCTGATAGCATGCAAAGCATATTGGATGACATGCAAACTGAATTACCCAAAGCAATTGAGCGCCTCTCCGCACGCTTGCCTGAAGGTTTCCCAAAACACATAACCGAAGCTATCTTTGATAACTCTATTTCTATGCTTAACAAGTTAAATTTGAGCAAGAACTAGATCCTTTCCCCATAGAGAAGATAGAGCTTGATGTGCTTAATAGAGCACTCAATAAAAAGCCACACATCCCAATACTGAAATGTGTGGCTGTTTAGAACTATTCTGATACGAACTTAGATAAGTTTAGGTGTTACTCCATATCACCCAGCAGGTAATCTTCATCGCTGCTGACTACTGCGCCGTGCTTCAAGAAGTTCTTACCTAGGATCATGCTGTATTCAAAGCGAGAGCGGTCTTGAAGGTTTACCCTCACCTCTTTCTCTAGGTCCCCGAGCTTAACCTTCATTTCTACTACAGGGCGAATGTTCACCTTCTCGCCTTTCTTGGCTTTGATGCGCATTACATCAATCACTGGCTTGGTGAAATCTTGCTTATCGCCTTGGTTGTTTTGATAGGTAAAGCTCACCATGTCTTGGCCATCTTTCTTAAATCGTTTGATGTTGACTGCGTTCATTGAGCTCACATCCGCGCCAGTGTCGAGCTTAGCCGGGAACTTCATGCCGTTCACTTCTACTACTTCAATGTGCCCTACTTTAAACAGTGGTTCGGCTTTCAGAAGGTAATCAGAACGCGTATTAACGTAAACGCCTTCTTTTGCCATCTTCTTACCTAAAATAAAGTACGCTTCTTTCTCATTTGTATTAAGCACATCGATGGCAAACTCTTGCGTACGCACATTTCCAGATACCGCAAATTCACCACTTACAACCGGACGAGTATCATCCCCGACTTTAAGCTTCTTAATAATTGGCTTGGTCACCTTCTGCTTCTCACCATTTACATCCGTAAGATAAAATTCGACGGAAGCATCTTTGCCTTTACCTGTCATTTCAAAACTGTCGACCTTCAGCAAAGGCGTATTGACAGTGAAAGAAGCCACCGCCTTAAGAGGGAAGTCATCTAGTGTGATGTCCTCTTCCGGCGAGATAATCATAGGCTCACCAGACTCAGCCACATCACTAAAGTTCTCTGAACCTTCTGATAAAATATTCTCAGCACTGGTGTCAATCATGAAGAGTTCGCTGGCGGTGTTGGTTCCAAATCTCAACTGCGACTCACTACTCGAGCGCTCACGTAGGTACACCAGAACGTCTTTTGTGGTGTTTTCATCGAGTTGAACAGGCACATACACCAAAGGTCTCTTCTTACCGCTCACGCTTAACATACGAACCAACGGCAACGTCATCTCTTTTGGCTTGCCGTCGTTGTCGAACATATCAAACGTCACTTCTTTGTTCTTTTTGTCTATGTCGATGTCTTTTGCATGCAAAATGCTGTAGCGGTTCTTTAAAGAGAAGGTCGCATTCATCGCCATTCCCGAGATAGAAACCACTTCTTTACGGCCAACCACCGTTGCGTTCTCTTGCTCTTGTAAGTAGTCGTAGCCCGCAAACACCAGCGCGTTGTCCGCAAGGAAGGTTTTGCCGATCAATACTGGCGCAGAGAAGTGACTTCTATCGGTCAGGTTAACGTCTGTTTTTAGCTCTTGGTCTGCAATGGTAAGCGACATTTTTACGGTAGGACGAAGTAAAGGCGTGCTGCTAGTGCGGCTGCGTATCATGCTGACACGCTCTAAAGGCGCTTCGATTAATACCATGTCTCCCGTGCGTGGATTTTGAACCTTAAAAGAGACCACAGCTTCATATTTCGCAAAGGTGCTGCCATCCCAATCATCGTAATCAACATCGGAATTGTTCAACAGGTCTTCGGTTAACGCCGCCATCAACTCTTTGTCTTTGAGGTTTTGGTAGTCGGGATTAGAGCTCTTCACATGAATGTCTTCAGCATGCATAGAAGTGGTTTCCGCACCGGTATCAATTTTACCAATGAAAGGAACGTCTTTTAGCCCTTTAACGCTTGATAGGTACACGTTCTCAGTGCGACCTAATACCGACTTACCATCGAGTTCGTAAGTGGGATTTTGAGTGGTAGGTGAAGTGTCAGTAGCCAAAGTGTATTGTGAAAAAAGTAGAGTGCTTAAAAGAGTTAGAGCCAAAGGTATCTTTTTCATTAGTTGGTCCGTTGTGATCAGTTCACTAATAATACTGGCGTTTCAGCGAAGAGTTCCCCCACCAGCAATGGTTCTCACATAACGTTAACGCTATGAGTTTTTAAATGACAAACCGATGACTTTGCGCTGCATTCGCTTATCGATTATTGACTAATGGATACCCAATAACCTTTTCAATGCTCGGTGTTCTATTGAAGAAATGAATACAAAAAAGGCCAACGACGAGCGCTGACCTTAGCGATTCAAAACACACCTGAAGCGAGTTTAACTTGCTAAAACACAAACGGTTCTAGATAAACATAGCACTAAAAAGTCCCGACTGTTTTCTTTGCGCAGATAGCTCGAGCTTTTTCTGCGTCCTCACCTTTATTTTTGAGATAGCACTGTCGATAAGATTCGACGTAGCGCTCAAATAACACCTTGGCTTCAGGTTGTGGTTTAGAGAGCAGTTGGTTAACAAACTTTCTTGAGCCGACCTCAAAATGCTGAGTATCAATTGGGGAGTTCCAGTCCCCTCCCCAAATCATAAATCCGTGATGGGCAAACAGCTCGACCACATCTTCTGCCATGCCGCGGCGTTCTATTTCATCACGCGCACGAAAGCGAGTACGGTTCACATAACTTGTCGCAGATTGTGAAGGTTTTACCGTGATTTTTCCGTTGCTATCGAACTCTAAGAAAGGGTTTTGAACTGGGTTGATGTCTATCGCCACGCCATAAGCATGTTTCGACCAACCACCTCCGCCGGTAATAGGACGAGCATTAAACGCGCTGCTGTTGTTCGCGTCCATTGAGGCGTTATCGTCACCTCTGAATTCACGCATAAGGCGAGCAGAATGAAGAGGGAAATTGCGCTGTTTAAGCTCTGAAAAGATTTGTTCAACAGCAGGCGCAATAACATCAAGCACGATAATATTGCCCTGTTGCGTTTCCCCTTTGAAATTAATGAAATCGAAATCCACTTTAGATAGTCGCTCACAACCAACAGGTGCACCACTACTCAAGACATTGTTCTTTTTCATCATGTCGCATTGCCATTGAGATATAGGGGCGACTTGGGCATAACTAGCAATACTGAGCACAGTGGCCAGACAGCCGACAATAAAACGTTTCATATCAAAGACTCAAAAATAGTAAGAGTGAAAAGTAGCAGAGTTGGAAAATAACATAAGTTAGAAAGTAACATATTAAGCCAAGTTGAGCGCACGCTTTGTTAGCGCGTTTTGTCCCAATAGACAATCTCTCGAACTCGTCCATTCTGGTCGACATCCGCTTCTCCACCAACATCAGAAGGCTCTGGTAAGGTCGATAATTGCGGAGCGTTATAGGCAACCAACATAAGTACAAAAGCATCATAGATATCGTCTATCGCGACATCTTTACGCTTAGTATTTGAAATGGCCAACGACAAGCCTTTACACCATTTGGGAGCAAGTTGTGAATAATAGTAAGCCGTTCCTCTTTGCCCTCTTGCGTTCGTTTTGAAAACGTCAGCGGTTCGCCTTTCAAAGCTGCAAACACCACCTCAGGATGTGATTCCCTTATAGAAAGGCTTGAGCGAGATTCAATGAGCTCATCAAGCTCGCGGATCTTGGGAACTATGCCCCAAGTCTGTTTAGAAAACTTCTTATCAAGCTGCTCAACATTAGCACTACACGCCGCAATGTAATCGGTTTGATAAACCGCCTCTCGGCACGGCACTGGAAACACGGAAGATCCACGCTTGCTGGTGAGGAAACGTCTTGCTGCTTTATCGCATAATCTATCTGGAGTCTGTGCGTCACTAAAACCAATCGGCATATCGATAAGCACGGTAGAGCCGACAAGATCACTCGCCAGTTCATCGAGCGTGTTTACCACTTTGAACGTAGGTAGCTCATTGCTAGAGACAATCCAAGCGATCCACCCCGCCTTACAGCCATCAATTCCGATGTATTTCATTATGTTCTCGATGATTAGTTTGTTGAAGGTTATTTGAGATAACTAACCCACTTAATGATCAGTACCACTCACTAATCAACAGTCTGCTTTTCACACCCCGTACCTGCAAGCCCATTGCATCGAACACCTCTTCGAAGTCTCGACATTGTGGTGGAATATTGGGTAAAGAAAGCGCTGCTTCAGAAAAGAACTGCTGTTCAAAATGAGCCGAATCACTCCATGCTAGCTGCCACCATTCGAGAATACGAGACTTAGACGTGCGAAGTTTTTCAGCGGTAGGGACTTTGTCACTTTTACTTAAGTTCTCTTTGCTTGTAGTAGGAAAGAGATTCCACTTATCGTTGTTTGGCCAGTAAGCGAAAGGCAAACAGTGATCAACGTGATACTCATGTTTTAATGTTTTTCCACTCCAGACGCTGACAATGTCGGCACGATCAGCTCTAAGTTGCTCAACACGTTTACGCACATCGCGAGTATCGTGGTTTTGATCGATCCATACCAAGCAGTCGTGGTAAGTCTGTAGTGAGATACTTCGCTGTCGGTTCAACTCGAAACGCTGCATCTCCATGACCCATTGATTCACCACCAGCGGTTCAATCCAAGAGTGGTAGATTCTAAAGCACTCCCACAAGCTTGCATCGAGGGTAAAATAGCCAAAGCTCTCTAAGAACTCACTATCAATGACCAGCGATTCTCGGCTCTTCCGTCGTTTTTGAGGTGGGTGTATATCGAACAGTCGGTTGTCTTTCGAGCCTTGATAAATAAAAGTCATAGGCCCTGATTTAATGGTGCTGATCGTCTGTGAAAATAGCTTTTGTAGAGCCTTAGCTTCATCGCCGAGAAACATAGCGCCTATCGCTAGGTCATCAGCACTTAGGTGTGTGAGTTTATTCCACCCGTCCTCTTTTACAAACCCAAGTCCCTTCGTTGTGTTGCTATTTTGCTGAATCCCAACGCCTTCTATGTCGATATCAATCAGACGCTTAAACTGCCTAACCCAATACAGAGCAACCAAGCCCACTGGTAGAGAAATTTTTCCATCAGTTCGATCAAGCACAGCGCCCGAATGCGCATCCGCGATTCGCAGCAAGGTTCTTAACAAGGCCAATTTATATGTGGCCGACTTGTTGTCATTCACAATAATATGGCGCACCTTGTTCAAATCACCGGAGCCATCGTCTGGCAATGTCATCACCACGGTTTGCCACCACACTTCACTGCGGTTCAATGTGTCTTGGCTATCATCGACATGACGAACCAACAAGGCGCTGTTTTTTGATAAACGCTCGAGCTCTTCAATCGAGACTTCATAGCCTTGTCGACTGTCTTGAAACTCCCCATGACGCAGAGTGATCACCAGCTTGCCATTTGGAGCTAGCAAGTTAGACAACTTTCTAAATGCTCGTTCTCGATGAGACGGGGCTAAGTGCATCCAAACAGCACTCACCAATATCAAGTCAAAACGCATTCCGAGGTTTTCAGTGCGGCTAAGCGAGGGAAGTGAATCATCAATCCAGGTAACACTTGGGCCTGTATATTTCGAGCCTTGTTCGCGTAATGAAGCACTTGGTTCTATCGCAATAACATCAGCTCCGGCTTTGTGCATCCATAGCGCATCACGACCGCTCCCAGCACCGACATCTAATACTTTATCGCCCTCTAAAGGCCAATAAGCTTGCCAGCTTTTATGCACCGTCTCGAACGTCACTGAGTTGTACTGCTGGCAAAGTGTGTGAGCATTTTTATCGTAAAAAGGAATCGATGAAGACATATGCGCTATTGGAGTAAGGAGTCTATCTCAATAGTAATGGGGAACTTAGGCGATTGCTAGCAGCTCATTTAAGTTCAGCCACACCAATCAACATTTATCGTTAGTGACTGTTTTATATCAATATCCTCCTAATGAGTTCATCAGGCGAGTCACATCACGAATCAGTTTCGTCAGCAAAATAAAAACAAGGTGCAAGCTGACGTGCGAACAGAGATAATTGTTTGAAGATGATTAACTCGCCTCAAGCACCTAGCTGATAAAGACTAATGAACACATACTCACACATAGATACCCCATTCAACCTGCGCCACACCTGTTGGTTTTGTGGTGAACCTTCCAGTAACCTTGTTGAATTTCCTAAGACAGCACAAGCTGTTGCCAAGATTGGCCATTCACCGATAGCACTGCCGGCTTGTAATGAGTGTGCGAGAATTAACTATTCAAAGAATCTGACCTCAATTTGGTCTGTACGCGATCAGATAAAACACTCTCTGATAGACAAGTACGCTAAGCACCTTGGCATCGGTGAGAACTGGACAGAGCAAGAGCTTATTGATTCTGATTTCTCGGGTTCGACGCTCGGTGGGTTTGGGCGCAGCGCTTGGAAGATGTATCAAATCGCCAAGCAACGCGTCGATTATAAAGGCTGGCCTTTGTTGGTTGATGACATCCCACTTGAGGTATACGACGAAACCAGTGGCTTTGAATTCGACGGTACTCGTTATGCCTCAATCAATTCGTGTATCGACTATTTCACCAAGGCAGCAGGCGTAGACAAAGAACTACTCTCGCAACTTGTCGACATCGTTTCATCAGACCGATTTAGCTACGCACTGCGAATCGCCAAGCTGAACAAGAATGTCTCGAATACTAAGCGCTCGGAGATCGTCGAAGAGGTGCTGCAACAGGAGTCTGAACAAGAAGAGATACTGCTTGAGCAAGCTAATTCAATGTTTAACCCAAACGTCGAAGAGGTGAATATTTCAGGCTCAATAGCGCCTGTATTTGCCATTCAGTGGGCACTGGCTAACAAGGTTAAAAATTTAGCCCACCTTTGTGCTCTCGAAGATGAGTATTTTGACTATTTCGAGCACCTCGGCGGCCCTGCAGCTTTCATGTCTTATAACGGCCTACAACTCTACTTGGAATCGCGTCAAGACCCGGAATGGGTAGAAAAATCGGATCCAAATAAACAGTATTGGTGATAATGAGCCATTACTGGTGAACACGTGTAAGCTCGATAACTGTGTCAAACACCCATTGTTAGTCCTTGTTTTATATAAAGATCTAAAAATTGCCCCCTATCACAGTTAATTGTTGCAATTCGGTTAAATAGAGTGAAAACTTCAAGCATCTAAAACTATTTAATCACTGCCATCTGCGGTGAGTAAGGAGTGAGTTGTGCTTGCTGTTCTTCGTATTATTTTGGCTACGGTGTTTATTATTTTCACCACTCTATGTGCTTTTGTTTACTGCTTGTTTAGCCCCAAGAACCCCAAGCATGTGTACGTTTTCTGTCGTTGGTTCAACCAACTCCAAAAGATCATCGGTGTAAAACTGGTGCAGCGCGGCCTAGATAATGCGCCTACACCAGAAAACAGCGTCTACATCTCTAACCACCAAAGTATCTTAGACTTTGTAACTGACCCAGGAATGCTAAGACCGCGCACCGTTTCATTGGGCAAACGCGATTTGTTGTACGTGCCTTTCTTTGGCCTGCTGTATTGGATCACCGGTAACATCATGATTAACCGCGAAGACAAGTCCAAAGCACGCGATACCATCAAGCAAGTGGCGGAAGCGATTCATCAGAGAGATCTGTCTGTTTGGGTTTACCCGGAAGGAACCCGTAGTAAAGGACGTGGATTACTGCCATTCAAAACGGGCGCTTTCCGAATGGCGATTGAAGCTGGCGTGCCTATCACCCCGATGTGTACCAGCACCACACACAATAAGATCGACTTTAGTCGTGCCAATAATGGCATTGTGATCACCGAGATGCTGGAACCTATCGATGTATCCGGATACAAGCTTAGCGACGCAAGAGAGCTGGCCAATCGCTGTCACGCACTCATGGCAGAGAAAATAGCAGAGCTTGATGCCGAAGTGGCTCGTATAGAGGCGCAGCAAAACCCAGAGTTGGATTCAGATCGTTCTTCTACGAACTAACTCGCAACGAAACCACTGAGTCATCGCTCAGTTACTTAAAAAGACACTCAACGATCGCAACTCTCATTGTTCTTGTTTTACTTGCTGGCGCTTATCCGCAAAATAAAAACAGGCGTTATCGGCTTTATAGAGCAATGGGAGTAAACGATGGAAGTGATTCACCATGGTGGCAAACATACTGTCACAGGATCTTGTCACGAGCTAAGAGATTCAGGCCAAGCGGTGCTCATCGATTGTGGCTTGTTTCAAGGTAAAGAGTCCCAAGGTGCGGATACACGCCCTCTTGATATTGAATTTGAAACCTCCCACCTTAATGCTCTGCTGCTGACCCATACTCACATTGATCATATTGGCCGATTACCTTGGTTACTCGCCAGTGGGTTTAACCAACCTATTTATTGCACGCAAGCCACCGCTGAACTTGCCCCTTTAATGATTGAAGATGGATTAAAACTGCAAGGACTCAGTAATAAACAGTCGAAGCTGATACTCAAAAAGATTCATTCGTTAATTGCTCCCAAGCCTTACGGGGAATGGTTTCCAATCACGTCTAAACAGCAAAATAACGGAAAGGTTCATCATAGGCCAAATACTCTGTATGCTCGCTTTCAACCAGCTGGGCACATCTTAGGTTCCGCTTATATCGAGATTAAGTTACCCAGCCAAGAAGTCGTTGTGTTTTCTGGCGACTTGGGCCCAAGTAACACACCACTGCTGCCGGATCCCAAGTCACCACAGCAAGCCGATTATCTGTTTATCGAATCCACTTATGGCACCAGTACACATGATGATATTGCTACGCGATCTGAGCGTCTCAAGGCCATTATTGATCGTTCACTACTTGATGGTGGCGTTATTCTAATCCCGGCTTTTAGTATCGGCAGAACTCAGGAATTGTTGTTTGATATCGAACACCTGATCTTTGAGCATCAACTCAGCAGCGATATTCCTATTATTCTCGATTCTCCGATGGCTCAAAAAGTGACGCGTTCATACCGACGCTTTAAAGAGTTGTGGGGACAAGAAGCAAAGCAACGTCTTGAACTGAAACGCCACCCACTCGCTTTTGAGCAGTGCATTACGGTTGATGGACATAGAATGCACAAGAAGATCGTTAATCGCCTCAAGTCGACAGGCGAACCCGCGATTGTGGTCGCAGCTTCTGGAATGTGTCAGGGTGGCAGGATCATGAACTACTTATCCGCCTTGCTTCCCGATAAACGAACCGATGTGATTTTAGCGGGCTATCAAGCGCACGGGACACTCGGACGAGAGCTGCAACAAGGCGAAATGCAGGTTTCTATTGATAACAAAGACGTTGAGGTTAATGCTCAAATTCATGGCATGTCTGGCTATTCTGCCCATGCTGATAAAGAAGATCTCTACCGATTTATAGAGGGCATCGCGACTCCACCGAAAGAGGTGCATTTGATTCACGGCGAGCCAAATACTCAGTCTGAGTTCGCTCAAGAATTACAGGCGCGAGGGTTCGTGGTTGTTTGAAACAGGCATCAAATTAACAACTTTTACTAGGTAGATATTAAAGCCTCAATTATCAAACCTTCAAAATCCACAGTCTCTTAGACCTGCTAGCTCACCCGATGCAGGTGATATATTCCAACCTACTTATCCCACCATTCCTATATCAGCCGTTTATGCTAAGCGGCTTTAACCGCTGTTTTTCGCGATTTCATTTCTTATGCGCACCTCAAGATCCCCTTTCTGTATTAATCACTATTTATTCATTTTTCAAAACACAATAAATCACAACTAGTTGCATATCAGGTTAAATAGAACGATTATCGAATTAGCACTAAGCATTAACAAACACCCTCTATAACTTGCTTTATGTCACAGTAATCCTAATGCGCAGTTAAATAATTTAACACTCGGGTTACAAGTGAAGTATTGTGTTGTTCGAAAAACAATCATAAGCAAAACTAACAGGGAAAATACTCATGCAGTCATTCGTTGATTTTTTGAATGGAATAATCTGGAGCCCAGTACTTATCTACCTATGTTTAGGTGCAGGTTTGTTCTACTCCATCATGACTCGATTTGTTCAAATCCGTCACTTCTTTGAAATGTGGCGCTTGCTACTATCGGGTAAAAGCTCATCAAAAGGCATCTCGTCTTTCCAAGCTCTAGCCGTTTCGCTATCTGGCCGTGTAGGTACAGGTAACATTGCTGGTGTTGCTGCCGCTATCGGTTTCGGTGGCCCAGGTGCCGTATTCTGGATGTGGGTTGTAGCCTTCTTTGGCGCCGCAACTGCTTACGCAGAATCTACGCTAGCGCAAATCTACAAAGAAGAAGACGAAGGCCAGTTCCGTGGTGGTCCGGCTTACTACATTGAAAAAGCAATGGGTCAGAAGTGGTACGCATGGATCTTTGCTATCGCGACTATTTTTGCATGTGGTATTTTGCTTCCAGGTGTTCAGTCAAACAGTATTGGTAATGCTGTAGAAGCTGCATTTGGCTCAGGTGACATGATTGAAACAGCTGTCGGTACATTCAGTTTCGCTAAAATTTTCACCGGTACTGTTGTTGCTATCATCCTTGCTTTCATCATCTTTGGTGGTGTTAAACGTATTGCGAACTTCACACAAATCGTTGTTCCTTTCATGGCATTGGCTTACATCATCATCGCGTTCGTTATCATTCTGCTAAACATCAGCCAAGTGCCAACTGTTTTCGCAATGATTGTTGGTGATGCATTCACACCTATGGCAGGCTTCGGTGCTGCAATTGGTTGGGGTGTTAAGCGTGGTGTTTACTCAAACGAAGCGGGTCAAGGTACTGGTCCTCACGCGGCAGCAGCTGCAAGTGTTGATCACCCAGCTCAGCAAGGTTTGGTGCAAGCGTTCTCTATCTACATCGATACTCTTCTAGTATGTTCTGCTACAGCGTTCATGATCATCATCACTGGTGCTTACAACGTTCACGGCGGCGCTGAAGGTGTATTCCTTGTTCAGAACCTAGCAGCAAACATCGGTGCGAATGGTCCTGTATTTACACAGCTTGCTATTGAAAGTGCACTACCAGGCATTGGTAAGCCATTCATCGCATTTGCTCTGTTCTTCTTCGCATTTACAACGATTCTTGCTTACTACTACATCGCAGAAACGAATATTGCTTACCTACGTCGTACCATCAAGATCCCTGGCATGATGTTCGTACTTAAGCTTGTTCTTATCACTGCAGTTTTCTATGGCACAGTTAAAACAGCGAACCTTGCATGGGCAATGGGTGATGTTGGTGTTGGCTTGATGGCATGGTTAAACATCGTTGGTATTCTGATCATCTTCTTCATGTCTAAGCCTGCGCTTAAAGCTCTAGCTGACTACGAAGAACAGCAGAAACAAGGCGTAACTGAGTACACGTTCAACCCTGTAAAACTAGGCATTAAAGGTGCAACTTACTGGGAAGAGAAGTACAAGCGTAAAACAGGCAAGTCTCCTGAAGCAGAATCTGCAGACACTAAACCTGTAGAGCAACCTTCAGCTTAAGCTTTCCTTAGCAAATAGATCGCTTTAACAAATAGCGCTATTAATAACGCATAAAAAAGGGGTTAGCCATTTCGGCTAACCCCTTTTGTTTTATTCATAACCAATAAACGGCTTATAACAAACTAACTGTTCCCGAGTTAGAGTATTAAGCAGCGATTTCTTGTGTTGCCATTTGAGGTGCTTTCTTCTCACCGATAGGCAGTACTGTGCGGCCGTATTCGTTGTTGATTACTTGTGCCATTGCAAAGTAAATAGCTGAAGCACCACAGAAGATACCTTCAAAACCAGCGATAGTGCCGATTAGTTCGCTGCCAGTGAAATCACGAGCTGCAAGTAGGAAGAACAAGATAGTTAATGAACCGAATACTACTTGTTTCGCCACTGGGTAGCATAGAGAACCGATGAACATGAAGCCTGTGAAGATGCCCCATAGTAGTAGGTACCAACCCATGAATGCTGCAGGGCTTGCAGGTAGGCCCATGTAAGGCATTACGATTAAACCAACCAAAGACAACCAAAATAGGCCGTAAGAAGTAAACGCAGTTGTACCGAACGTGTCACCACGTTTGAAACACATTGTGCCCACGATAACTTGGCTCAAACCACCGTAAAAAATACCCATAGCAAGAATCATTGAATCAATTGGAAAGAAACCTGCGTTGTGGATATTAAGAAGAATAGTGGTCATACCGAAACCCATTAAGCCTAGTGGCGCTGGGTTAGCTAGTTTGGTCGACATTGCGAATTTACCTTATTAAAGTGGTTGATTAAAAAAAAACGATAAAAGTTATCAGAAAATTTTAATCTATAAACCGTACAACTAGGTAATCCAGTTATCGAAAACTAAGATTGTGTAAATGATCTTATGGAAAATTAGTTTCATAACGACACAAATCAATTCACAGAAACTATAAGTAAACGAATTCCCTATCGCATATCTACTCATTAGATCGTCATTCCAGAATCGAGGGACGAGATATCTGGAATCTCGCCCTTAGACATATGCGCCGACGATAAACGCTAAAGATTCCCTATCACGTTCGTTCCTCACTGTAGGGAATGACGGTGGTTTGCTTAGATGCGAGTAAACGAGATACGGGATACGGGATACGGGATACGAAGAACATGTTTAGATTGAAGTAAGTGATATGCATATGAAAAAGGTACGGGTAACGAGATTCGGGATGCGAAAAGAGTCTTTGGATTTGAGTAAGCGCCCCCTTAATAGCAAACGTGGGCAACAGAGGACGAGCTCTTCGTTACTCGTTTACTCGTATCCATATCAACTCATTGAATCGTCATTCCAGAATCTAGGGACGAGATATCTGGAATCTGCCCTTAGACATAAATACCAACCGTAAACGCCAGAGATTCCCTATCACGTTCTTCCCTCACTGTAGGGAATGACGAGGTTTGTTTGGGTACAAGTAAACGAGATTCGGGATACGGGATACGAAAAGAGTCTTTAGATTTGAGTAAGCGCCCCCTTAATAGCAAACGTAGGTAACAGAGGGCGAGCTTTTCGTTACTCGTTTACTCGCATCCCGTATCTAGTCTCTCATTTGTAATCTCAAATTACGCTTGTTGTGGTTTAGATTTAGACACTTGAGATTGAACTTCTGAAGAAGCGTTTTTACTCGCGTCGCGCTTGACTAACAACGTCACGATAATCAACTGAGCAACAAGAGCACCCAATACAACCAATGCACTTCCTGTAAAGCCTGCCACTACAAAACTAACCAAAGCGATAGAGCCGTTCATCAATGCATAAGGAAGCTGTGTCTTAAAGTGTTCAAACTGATCACACCCAGCCCCTGTTGAAGAAAGAATCGTGGTTTCAGAAATCGGTGAGCAGTGATCACCAAACAAGCCACCAGATAACACGGCGCCAATTGCGACGAGAAGCGGAGCATCTATCGCAATCGCAGTTGGAATAACCAATGGCATCATTATCGCGAAGGTTCCCCACGATGAGCCCGTTGCGAATGAAATAATGGCAGACAGCAAGAAAGCGACCGCAGGTACTAACCAATATGGAAAGCCGCTCTGTGCTTGCTCGGCAATATAAGCTGCTGCACCCAACTCTTTACCAACGGTGCTTAACGCCCAAGCCAATACTAAGATGATCGCGACTGGCATCATGTTTCCCATGCCTTTTAAATACACTGAAACACCATCAGACAGCTTTCTTACACCGTAGTAAGCCATTAGCGAGATCAAGGTAATCGCGGCAAAGAAATAAGCCGATGATAATGCCGCTCTGAATGATGAACCTGCGACCTTTTGGAATGGGAAGCCTTGTGGAACCAACATGGCACACAACACCACCAACATCACTAGAAGCGGTGCCCAGACAAAAGATGCCTTTGCATTTTTATGCGAGAACGGATTTAGTGATTCGTTATTCACGCCAGAGTTAATTCCCGCTTGGCAATCACGCTCGGCTTTTGCCATTGGTCCAAAGTCTAAACCTTTAACGGACACTAACGGAACGATGAAAATCGCGAGGAATGCGTAGAACTGAAAAGGAATTGCACCAATGAACGCATCCCAGTCAGACATGTTGACATTCAACGCCGTAAACTCTTTTTGGATCAGGCTCATGATGTAAACTCCCCACCCAATGAAAGGGATAAGAATAGCGACAGGCGACGAGGTTGAATCAATGATGAATGCTAGCTTCTGTCTTGAGAGTTTCAGTTTATCGAAAAGAGGACGAAAAACAGGGCCAACAATTAACGGAGTGCCTAAGTCTGAGAAAAATATCACGATTCCACCCAACCATGCTGAGATTTGAGCTTGGCATTTGTTGCTTACCCATTGAGTAACACGTTTTGCAAACGCAACACCACCACCCGACTTCTCCATCAAAGCAACAAAGCCACCGATGAACACCAACAGCATGATCACACCTGCGTTATAGCTGTCGGTAAGTTGAGGGACTAAGTAACCTTTCACCATGGTACCAAACGTATCAAGCGGGTTAAGTTCGCTAAACATGCCAGTCAGCATCGCAACACCACTCAGCACGCCAGCAAAAAGGCCAATCACCACATTCCTTGTCGCCAACGACAACACCAAAGTAATCACAATGGGGATGAGTGACGTGATATCTGTCTGTTCCATAGGTACACCTTAACCCTAAAATAAAAAGAATAAATATAAATTAAAGTTGAATATAAATTCACGATCACCATTTGTACAGAACTTTATCCTCTAACTGGATAATTAGTCTTTAAATGCGCTTCAACATAGCCAAATAGACTAATAGCCCTCCTTAGATAGCCAAGTTCGAAACGAAAAAAAGCCGAAAGTAGAAACTTTCGGCTTTTGATTATTTATATCATTCTGGTCGTATTACTGAACTCGTCGGTTAGACCGCTTTTCAGTATTTAAACGATCAATTGCAGCTAATTTCATCCCAGAACCAATTCGACTGAACAGGGCTTTCCCATACACCCGGGCCGTTTTTAGCCACGAAACACTTGCCGTTATGCGTCACTTTATCACCGTTACTCACTTGGCTAACGCCCGCTTGCCATGTGATAAACACCGATGGGTCAATGACGACAGGCGGCTCGGTAACAGGTGGTTCCACTGGCGTTGGGTCTACCGGATCAGGATCGACAGGTGCAGGGTCAACTGGCGATGGATCTGTCACGGGTGGAGTTGGCTCTCCAGCAACCAATTTCCAAGGGCCGCCATTGGCAGGGTCATCCCCTTGTGTCCACCATTTCGCTTCGTAGGTTGCACCATTGTGAGTAACTTGGTCTCCAGCGTTGTATACCTTGGTCGCACTCCAACCGTTACCACCGGGATCAGTACCAGGGTCTACCGGATCAAGCTTATCGACCACTTTCACTTCAGGCCAGCTCGCATGAGAACCATAAAAGTTAGTCACACACTTCTCGTAATCTCCAGCCACCAGCGCTGAATAAGCCGTTTGGAAACCAACAAGCTCACACTCAAATGAGTAACCTTCTGGGCGGTCAGCGTAGTATTTCCAGTTACCATCCCAGTTGGTGTACAACACATCCGTTGCTCCGTTGAGATTCAAGCTTCCGTAAGGCGTTTGCTGCCAACATGTATTGGCTTCATCGGCTTCTACTGGAATTTCATAGTGCGCTGCTAACCCTTCCCAGTAACGAATACGGTTAACGGGTTGGCCTTTGTCTTTGTTCTGCTCGCCACATTCAATACCACCATTGATCACGTTGATCGTGGTACCAAAGCCATAACCAATACCCGCATCCAATTCGCGTTGAGAGGGCGTCCAAGTACGGTCAATAACATGCAGCATGGCTGGTTTAGGTGCTTGAGGGGTAAGGAAGAACCAGATAGCAGAAGCCAAGTTCAACCATGAATCAGCAACCAAACCTGGGTTATTCAATAGAACCGTCGCATCGCCATCGAACATCACTTCCGAGAACGCGCCGTAATTAAAATGGTAAGAAAGCTGTTTAGCACCACGTCCGAAGTAACCCTGCCCCGCGGCACATGGCCAACGTGCATTCTGCCAATCGTTCTGACCACAACCGGTGGTGTAACCTTCTTGACCTTCAGACCAACCCATTTCACGAACATGCACCAGCGCTTGCTGCCACTCTTCTAGAGCTAATGGGTTATCAGAGGTGTTGTCTATCGCGATGTGACCGCCCGTCTCTTGTGAGAAGTGAGCAAAAGCGGTGATGATGGATTTTTTACAGATGGCGTCGGAGTCACGGCCATCGGTGTACTCTCCACAGAAGGCTGGGAATTTACCAATCGCACGTAAGAAACGAGTGTAGGTGTATTCTGGCGCAGCCATTTGAGTGAGGAAGTCCCATTCAGATTGAGGGAATACACGCTCGACTCGTTTCACGTTTTCAGGATTCGAGGCTAAACCCGGCTCAATCGCTTCAACAATACTATTGGGACGAGTTTGTAATGCTTGTGACCAGATCGCATACATAGGATCGGATGTTTTCGCTTGTTCAGCAGCTTGTAATGCCGACTTTTCAACAAGGTAGCCATCCGGGTTTTGCGGATCAGGTTGAATGTTCAAAGACGCATGACTTTGCGCTGCTAATGTGCAGCCCAGTACTGTCGCCAAATATTTGATTTTTAACATGATGGATTCTCTTATCTGTCCTTAATAAGTCCATCAAAGAGTATGCTTCACATGTTAAATGGCCTAGCTGTAGCTGTGTGAATTTATAAAAAGTGCGAGTGATCTTTTTGATATATGGCTCAACACAACAAAGCGTCTCATGGTTTCTTGAGCTGATATCTAGTTTCCAACTCATTTGGTTTCTAGGTATTGTTCATTTGATTTCGAGGTATTGCTCATAAGCCTTTAATGCAATGAATCAATATAATGAATCGACAAAGAAAAAAGCCCCGAACTGAGTTCGAGGCTTAAGATCTTAATCAAAGCTGGTTAAATCTCTACGAGATTATTCCCACTCGATAGTTGCTGGTGGCTTACCAGAAATATCGTAAACAACACGTGAAATGCCGTTAACTTCGTTGATAATACGGTTAGAAACCTTACCTAGGAAGTCGTATGGTAGGTGTGCCCAGTGAGCAGTCATGAAGTCGATAGTTTCTACTGCACGTAGAGATACAACCCAATCGTACTTACGGCCATCGCCCATTACGCCAACTGAACGTACTGGTAGGAATACCGTGAATGCTTGAGATACTTTGTGGTAAAGGTCAGCAGCGTGAAGCTCTTCAATGAAGATAGCATCTGCGCGACGCAGTAGATCACAGTACTCTTTCTTCACTTCGCCAAGTACACGAACACCTAGACCTGGACCCGGGAACGGGTGGCGGTAAAGCATGTTGTATGGAAGACCAAGCTCTAGACCGATCTTACGTACTTCATCTTTGAATAACTCACGTAGAGGCTCAACAAGGCCCATTTCCATATCATCAGGAAGACCACCAACGTTGTGGTGAGATTTGATTACGTGTGCTTTACCTGTCTTAGATGCTGCAGACTCGATTACATCTGGGTAGATAGTACCCTGAGCAAGCCATTTAGCATTCTTCAGTTTCTTAGACTCTTCATCGAAGATATCTACGAATACGTGACCGATGATCTTACGCTTAGCTTCTGGTTCAGCTTCGCCTTCAAGTGCGTCAAGGAAACGTTGCTCAGCATCTACTTTGATGATGTTTAGGCCAAATTTGTTGCCGAACATCTCCATAACCTGCTCACCTTCGTTTAAACGAAGAAGGCCGTTATCTACAAATACACATGTTAGTTTGTCGCCAATAGCGCGGTGAGCAAGCATCGCAACTACAGATGAATCAACACCACCAGAAAGACCAAGGATAACTTCATCGTCACCTACTTGCTCTTTAATACGTGCAACTGCATCTTCAATGATTGAAGCTGAAGTCCACAGACCTTCACAACCACATGCGTTAAGAACGAAGTTCTCAAGCATTTTTAGGCCGTTCTTAGTGTGTGTTACTTCTGGGTGGAATTGTACGCCGTAGTACTTCTTCTCTTCGTTTGCCATTGCAGCGTATGGGCAAGTGTCTGTTTCAGCGATCTTTGTGAAATCAGCTGGGATCTCAACCACTTTGTCACCGTGGCTCATCCAAACATCTTGAGTAGACTCAAGGTCTGCAAAAAGTGCAGATTCGCCAGTCACTTGTACAGCTGCGTAGCCGAACTCACGCTCAGTAGACGTTGCTACTTTACCGCCAAGTTGCTCAGCCATAGTTTGCATGCCGTAGCAGATACCGAAGACAGGAACACCTGAATCAAATACGTACTGAGGTGCACGTGGAGAGTTCTCCTCCGTTACACTTTCAGGGCCACCAGATAGGATGATGCCGTCTGGATTGAATTCACGAATATCCGCTTCTTCTACGTCCCAGCTCCAAAGTTCACAGTAAACACCGATCTCACGAATACGACGAGCTACTAGCTGTGTGTATTGAGAACCGAAGTCCAGAATTAGAATACGTTGGTCATGAATATTTTTAGTCATTGTAAGCAGTCTTATTGGCTATGTGATAAAACGGAGGCGAGTTTACTCACCTCTGATTAACTCTTCAAGAAATAAAGCAAACGTTTTCGTTAGATATCTTAAATCCCGTGTTTTGAGAAAATCGGACTTTTAACAAAACAGGCGGTAGATATAATACCAATCACAGTAAGTAAGTGTTCAGGAATAGCGCAGGAAAAAAGCTTGAGAACGAGGCAGGATTTTCTGATAAGTAGTTATTCTACAATCAAAAATTCTAACGAAGTTATCGAGGTTTTTAACAAGCTAGGATGACCAGTTATTTACTACGATTGGTATATTAATGTGCCGACTAAATCAGCACATTATTCAAACGTTTGGACGTATTATTAACCTAAACGGTAGTTAGGTGCTTCTTTCGTGATTTGAACATCGTGTACGTGAGATTCTTTCATGCCCGCACCAGAGATACGAACAAACTCAGCTTTAGTACGCATGTCTTCAACAGTTGCAGAACCCGTTAGGCCCATGCTTGAGCGTAGACCGCCCATCTGTTGGTGAACGATCTCTTTTAGACGACCTTTGTATGCGATACGACCTTCAATACCTTCTGGAACAAGCTTGTCTGCAGCATTGTCAGATTGGAAGTAACGGTCAGAAGAACCTTGAGACATAGCGCCAAGAGAACCCATACCACGGTAAGACTTGTAAGAACGACCGTTGTAAAGAATAACTTCACCCGGAGCTTCTTCAGTACCCGCGAACATTGAACCAACCATCACACAAGATGCGCCAGCAACGATAGCTTTACAGATATCGCCAGAGAAGCGGATACCGCCATCTGCGATTACTGGAATACCGTATTCGTTAGCTACTTCAGCTGCGTCTGCGATTGCTGTTACTTGAGGAACACCAACACCAGTAACGATACGAGTTGTACAGATTGAACCCGGGCCGATACCTACTTTAACCGCACTAACACCCGCTTCGATAAGAGCACGAGCGCCAGCGCCAGTTGCTACGTTACCACCGATGATTTGTAGATCAGGGTATGCAGCGCGAGTTTCGCGGATACGGTTAAGTACGCCTTCAGAGTGACCGTGTGAAGAGTCGATAAGTAGAACGTCTACGCCAGCTTCAACCAGAGCAGCAACGCGCTCTTCGTTACCAGCACCAGCACCAACAGCTGCACCTACACGTAGGCTGCCGCGCTCATCTTTACAAGCGTTTGGTTTACGTTCTGCTTTGTGGAAATCTTTTGCAGTGATCATTCCAGTAAGTTGGAAGTCATCATTTACAACAAGAACTTTTTCAACACGCGCTTCGTGCATTTTCTCTTGAACTTCTTCACGAGTTGCACCTTCTTTAACAGAAGCAAGGCGAGCTTTAGGTGTCATTACTACATCAACTTTCTTAGAAAGGTCAGTAACAAAGCGAACGTCACGGCCGGTAATAATACCAACAAGTTCGTTTGTTTCAGTAACAACAGGGAAACCGGCAAAGCCGTGTTTTTGGGTAAGGGCTACAACATCAGCGATTGTCGCGTCAGGGCTTACAGTTACTGGGTGAGAAACCACACCTGCTTCGTAAATTTTAACCTGGCGAACCATTTCAGCTTGCTGTTCAATAGACATGTTCTTGTGAATGAAGCCTATTCCGCCTTCTTGTGCCAGTGCAATCGCTAGGCGAGCTTCTGTCACAGTATCCATCGATGCAGATATCATTGGGATGTTTAGGGAAATATTCTTCGTCAGCTGAGTGCGAAGATCAGCTGTATTAGGGAGAACGGTGGAGTGTGCTGGCACTAGCAGTACGTCGTCGAATGTCAGCGCTTCTTTGGCAATTCTTAGCATTTGCAATATCTCACAATAATAGGAGTAAAAAGAAACAATCCAATCTCATCGTTTCGCCTAATGAGGGCAGCCAATTAAGGAAAATCAAACTGCATTTGGATTAGATATTGCGGACGGATTATACGGCCAACGAAATCGCTTGGCTACACATTTTTGTATTTTTAATTTGCATTTACCCCCTTGCTATGTATTATATTGCCGCTATCTTCCATACTCACGCCCTGTGAGATTCCAAGAAAGACCTTCCTTCAAGGAAAGATAGTGCTTCTATGACTAATCCAAACATCTTTACTGTTTCTCGCCTCAACTCAGAGGTTCGTCTCCTATTAGAAAACGAAATGGGAATAGTCTGGCTCGTTGGTGAAATCTCAAACTTCTCTGCACCTGTATCTGGTCACTGGTACCTCACGCTTAAAGACTCTCGCGCTCAAGTTAAGTGCGCCATGTTTCGTGGCAATAACCGCCGTGTCACCTTTAAGCCCCAGAATGGTAATCAAGTTTTAGTCAAAGCCCGTCTGTCTCTTTATGAGCCACGCGGTGACTATCAACTGATCATTGAAAGCATGCAGCCAGAAGGTGACGGTAAGCTTCAGCAAGAGTTTGAAAAGCTGAAGATGAACCTTGCCGCTGAAGGCCTTTTTGCTCAATCGAGTAAGCAACCGCTTCCTGAACACCCAAAGCGCGTTGGCGTTATCACCTCGAAAACCGGCGCTGCGCTGTTTGATATTCTTGATGTACTGAAAAGACGCGATCCTTCATTGCCTGTTGTGGTTTACCCGACCATGGTTCAAGGCGAAGAGGCGGCAATTCAGATTGCTCAAGCGATAGGACGAGCTAACGAACGCAATGAGTGTGATGTGTTGATCGTGGGTCGTGGCGGCGGTTCATTAGAAGACTTATGGTGCTTTAATAACGAGATCGTTGCTCGCACAATTGCAGCAAGCCAGATCCCGATTATCAGCGCAGTTGGCCACGAAGTTGACGTCACTATCGCTGATTTCGTCGCAGATATGCGTGCTCCAACGCCGTCAGCAGCTGCAGAATTGGTTAGCCGTGACAACAGTCATAAAGAGCAAGCTTATGCCTCTAAACGTGCTCGCTTAGTCAGTGCGATTCGTCATGTGTTAATCAAACAAGCACAATCCACTCAAACGTTGAAATACCGCTTAGAGAAACAACACCCGAGCTACCAACTGCAAAAGCAGAGTCAGCAGCTTGATGACCTAGACATGCGTTTGCGTCGCGGTATGACTCAATACCTAAAGCAGCATGCACAGCGTGTTGAGCGCAAACAGCACCAGCTTCAGCTGAACTCGCCAGTGAAACGCCTTGGTGAACAAAAACTGCATCTACAACGTTCAGAGCAAAAACTATTGGATGCGATGGATAAAACATTACTGACCACTCGCCACCAGCTAGCCATGGCTGCCGAGAAGTTAGAAACAGTGAGCCCGCTGGCAACGCTAAAGCGTGGTTACAGCATTACCCATTCCGCATCGAGCAAGACTGTGTCATCGATTAACGATGTTGAGGTGGGCGAAGTGATCACCACCCAAGTTGAAGACGGTGTGATTGAATCGCAAGTGACAACAAAAGTCGTTAAGAGTGAGCTTTAGGTTCGACTAGAACGTTGAAAATCATTTAAAACCAGAAAGCCCTATCGATAATCGACAGGGCTTTGTTCTATCTAATGGTTTTGAAATTCAAACTCTACTCAGTAGCAGAAGGCTCCTTCATGGTGAGCATCCCTTCCGTCACAATAAAGTTGATGATGAAATCTAAACCTTGGCTCTCTTTTAGGTTAGTGAACACGTATGGCTTGGTTGGTCGCATGCGTTGAGTGTCTTGCTCCATCACTTCAAGTGACGCGCCCACATATGGTGCTAAATCGATCTTGTTGATGACTAGCAGATCAGAACGCGTAATACCCGGCCCGCCTTTACGTGGGATCTTCTCCCCCTCCGCTACATCAATCACGTAGATGGTCAGGTCGGCTAACTCAGGGCTGAACGTGGCACTGAGGTTGTCGCCACCGCTTTCGACGAATACCACATCGAGGTTTTTGTGCAGCTTAGCGAGCTCTTCTACCGCAGCTAAGTTCATCGACGCATCTTCACGGATCGCCGTGTGCGGACAGCCACCCGTTTCAACACCAATGATACGATCCGGTTCTAGCGCTTCTGCTCGCGTGAGTATCTTTGCGTCTTCTTGGGTGTAGATGTCGTTGGTTACCACGGCAATGTTGAGCTTGTCGCGAATCGCCTTACATAGCACCTCTAACAACGCTGTTTTACCAGACCCTACCGGGCCGCCAATACCAATTCGAAGGGGTTGCTTATAACTTTCCATTGTCTACTTCCTTATATTCTTTTTACTACACCGTTCGAGCTGACCGCTACGAACGAAATAGTCGTGTGTATTGTGTTTCGTGCAGTGAACTTGCTAATGCCATTGATGGCGAAAAGCTGCCTACCATCCAATCTTCTATCGCGTGGGCCTTTTCGATCACCTCAGGAAAGGTGTTGGTGATATTAATCAATGCCAACTGCCCGTCGGTTTGCCCTAAAGGCACCAGTTTCACGCCTGCAGTAACGATATTTTCAAGCCAACTCCATAAGTAACCTTGCTTGAGGCTTTCTAAATCAATGCCCCAATACTGGGCTGCCATACACATACCCAACAATTGGTTTGGGTGACTATCAACAGAGTCCACCAGTGAAATATCGATATCTAAGCGCTTCAACAAAGTATTCAATGCCTGCCCACGTTGCTTCTCTTCCGCCCGCAATTCACTGGTTTCACGGCTTGAGTACAGGTAGTTACACCAGTGCTCAATCTCATCGAGTTCACCCTTTTCTAGAGCGTGGTAAAGACGCTCTAAGATGGGCAATTCCAAAGTCGCGACACTGGAACTGACGATGGTATTGAGCCACTGTTCCATACTGTTGCGATCGGTCACCCACCCCGCTTCAACCGCTAACTCTAAGCCTTGCGAGTAAGTGAACCCACCAATTGGCAATGACGGACTGATCAATTGAAACAGACGATAGATGGCGACATTTTCTGTTGTGGTCATAACCGTGCCCTCAGTCTTCTAGAATCAAATAAGTTCGAGAGCTTACGCGCCTAACAGTAATAATGCGCTTGCTGAAGCCACACCAACCGACATCCATTTAGAGTAAACCGCGCGGCCAACCAATGTACCGATAACCATCAGAGCCAAAGCAGTGATGCTCATGCCTGCTGCAAACTGAGTTAGGTTACTTGCCGCTTCAACGCCATGCGCATAACCATGGAAAAACAACATGCCAATCGAAGCTGCTAATACACTGTTCACACGCTTAGTCGATGGTGAAAACACGTGCCATAAACATAAGCTAACAACGAATAGAGAAGCGATGATTGCAGGTTCAACAATCACAGAGAAGCCCAAGGCTTGGCCTGCGATGAGTCCTACCACCAAAGACGCCAACCCACCGCCAATCAGAGCGGCTTTTGTCTTGGTGGAAAATGAAAGTGCGCCAATTAATAGGCCAAAAGCGATCAGCATGATCAAGTGATCCATACCTGTCACAGGGTGAGTTAAGCCAGACATAAATGAGTGAGACTCATGAACTGAGTGCGCTCCATGTCCTGGGTGAGCGAAAGCCAATGTTGATGTTGTTAGAGAAGCTATTGTGAAAGTGCATAAGCCAGCAGCTGTTTTAAAGTTCATCGCGAGTTCCTTGCGTTTATCGTTATTAATATTTGTTGTTATATAAATCGTTTAGTGAGTCATTAATGATGGTGATGATGCCCACCAGAGCGACCGCCATAAGCGCCACCTTCTGGTTCAAACGGTTGTTTCTCGGTGGTCACTTTCGCGCCTAAGCCTTCAACCATTTCATCCAAAACATGGTCGTGTTGGTAACGAACCCAACCCGCTTCCACTTGCAGCGGAACATGACGGTTGCCAAGGTGATACGCCACTCGCGTTAGCAAGTGTGGGTCTTCACAATAAACAGTCGAAACGGTTTCCGGTGCCGCTTTCACTTCTACGACTAAACCGCATTCACTTGAGAGTTGTTCGCCACCACGCAAGATATGACCTCGTGGTAGAAAGAGGCCGGCATTGCGCCCGTCATCTAGCATCACCTTAAGGCGGCTTTTGATGCGGCTATCGATCGGCAGGCTTAAGTAGCCGTCCGGTGCATTTTGTATTTGAGTATTCAGTTGAGTCAGTTCAATCATGCTATTACCTCAATCTCCTTGTGAGATTTATAACGTTCAAAATAGGGTCACTAAAATAAGATTCTTTAGTCAAAGGCTTAGAATAGAAAGTACCGCTGTGCCATTGGCAGCTCTTCAGCAGGCTCACACGTCAGTAATTCACCATCGGCGCGCACTTGGTACGTCTGAGAGTCGACCTCAATCTTCGGCATCCAATCATTGAGTTTCATGTCGGCTTTGCTGATATTTCGGCAGTTGCTGACAACACCAATCAAGCTCTGCAGACCCAACTGTTTGTCGATGTTCTGCGCCTTAGCTTCCTTGGAAACAAACAACATTGATGTGTTCTGACACGCCTTGCCGTAGCTACCAAACATAGAGCGATAGTGAACTGGCTGAGGTGTTGGGATTGAAGCATTTGGGTCACCCATCGGTGCCATGGCGATCATGCCGCCTTTCAAAATCACGCTTGGTTTCACGCCAAAGAAGGCTGGCTTCCATAGAACTAGGTCAGCTAATTTCCCGGCTTCGATCGAACCGATTTCATGAGATATACCATGAGTGATCGCAGGGTTGATGGTGTACTTAGCGACATAACGTCTTAAACGGAAGTTATCGCTGTAGTCTGAATCTTCTTTTAGGCTACCACGCTGCACTTTCATCTTATGCGCGGTTTGCCAAGTACGTGTTACTACCTCGCCTACACGCCCCATAGCTTGAGAATCCGAGGCGATCATCGAGAACGCGCCCAAGTCATGAAGAATGTCTTCTGCGGCAATGGTTTCACGGCGGATACGAGATTCAGCAAACGCGACATCTTCGGCAATCGATGGTGAAAGGTGATGACACACCATCAACATGTCTAAATGCTCATCGACCGTATTGACCGTGTAAGGTCGTGTTGGGTTAGTCGATGAAGGCAGAACGTTAGGTTCGCCTGCCGCACGGATAATGTCGGGAGCATGACCACCGCCCGCACCTTCAGTGTGGTAGGTATGAATCACGCGGTCGCCAATTGCGCCAAGTGTCGATTCAACGAAGCCAGACTCATTCAAGGTATCGGTATGAATCGCGACTTGTACGTCCATTTCGTCAGCAACACTTAAACAAGCATCGATGGAAGCGGGGGTTGTTCCCCAATCTTCGTGCAACTTCAAACCCACTGCGCCTGCAGCGACTTGCTCACGCAATGCTTCAGGCTGACTTGCATTGCCTTTGCCTAACAAACCAAAGTTCATCGGGAATTGATCGAGTGACTCCAGCATGCGGTGCATGTTCCAAGGCCCCGGCGTACATGTGGTCGCGTTGGTGCCCGTATTTGGCCCCGTGCCACCACCGATCATGGTTGTCACACCTGATGCCAGTGCTTCTTCAATCTGTTGTGGGCAAATAAAGTGGATGTGTGAATCAATGCCACCAGCAGTCAGAATTGAACCTTCACCGGCTAAAATCTCCGTGCCCGGGCCAATCACAATATCAACGCCCGGTTGAACATCTGGGTTGCCCGCTTTACCCAATGCCTGAACTCGACCATCTTTGATGGCGACATCGGCTTTTACGATGCCCCAGTAATCCAACACAATCGCATTAGTGATCACCAAATCTGGAGTTTCGGCACTTGGACGTTGGCTTTGCCCTTGTCCATCACGAATCACTTTACCGCCGCCAAACTTCACTTCGTCGCCGTATACGGTGTAATCCTTTTCAACTTCTAGCCATAAATCAGTGTCAGCAAGACGCACTCGGTCACCGACTGTTGGCCCAAACATTTCGGCATAAGCCTGTCTGGATATCGTCGCCATGTTCAATCCTTTGTTATTTTCATTATTCCGTGGGAGCGCTTAGAGCTTGCCCATCACCTTTCCTTGGAAGCCATAGATCTCTAACTTACCGGCGTAACGCACTAATTCGACGCTGCGCGACTGACCCGGCTCAAAGCGGGTTGCAGTACCAGCAGGAATATTGAGTCGAAAGCCTTTAGTAGCTTCTCGGTTAAAGATCAGTGATGGGTTTGCTTCATAGAAGTGGTAATGAGAGCCAATTTGAACAGGACGATCGCCAATGTTTTGAACCTTAACGGACGTTGTGTCACGGCCTTCATTGAGAGTGATGTCACCCGGTGCGGTTTCTACTTTTCCGGGAACGAATCCTGAGTATTGTTTTGTGGAACCAGCCATATTACTTCTCCCTACACGATAGGTTCATGAACGGTCACCAGCTTGGTGCCATCAGGAAAAGTGGCTTCGACTTGTACATCAGGGATCATGGAAGGGATCCCCTCCATAACGTCATCGACAGTAAGAAGTGTGCGTCCAAAATCCATTAATTCTGAAACGGTTTTACCCTCACGGGCACCTTCAAGAATGGCACTGCTGATCAGCGCAATAGATTCTGGGTAGTTGAGTTTTAAGCCTTTTTGTTTGCGCTGCTGTGCCAGCATTCCTGCGCAGAAGATAAGTAGCTTATCTTTTTCTCTTGGTGTTAATTCCATTTAGCCGCCCGCTGTTAGTGTTGTTTTCTTATTGCTCAAAACGCATGAGCAGTAAGTGGGATTCAATCACAGCAAGCTTGAAAAAATGTACCGAGGGCCGGAAGGCGCCCCCGGTACAAATAGGGCTAATCGCTAAGTCGCCCAAATCCTTGGTAAATCAGGAGTCGTACCACATAAATGAGAGCGAGTTGCTTGCCATATCTGACCAAAGGCCTGGAGGATGTCTTCACTCCAATTACCCAAGGCTCGCACCACAATCAATCCTTCTATCTGAGTCGCACCCAATATTAATGTGGGTTCACTCGACGGTTTTGATGTAACTGATTGCTGTGAAGCTTGCTGTGTAATAGATAAGAGCAAGCTCTGTACCAACTCTAAATCTTGCTTCTCATTTGAGGTGATATAAAAGGTTCCCATCATTGAATAATCAAGTAACCCCATATTTATCATTAACTTATCGCCACCATGAAAATTAAAACCTTCAGTCAGAAGCCTTTGATTATCAAGATAGATTTCTGTTTTCCCAACGAGGTGACCATGCTCGAATCCCTCATTCTGTGCAGGGCGTCCAAAACAGTGCATCTCCCAACCCCAAAATTGTGCACCCTTTTCTAGGCGAATTTCAGTGTCTAAACGAACGTGTGCATTCGGGAAAAAGATGTTCTCTTGCGGCATCCATTCCAAGCGAGCATCTTTCTTCACTCGTAAGGTCTGCTTCTGCTTGGCGTACTTGTTGTTTGAGCGATAAAACTTGGTCGCACCGGGTGTAGTGATCAACGCATGCGCACCGCTTTCGATGGTCGCTTCAATATTAAGTGTGTCACCACCTACCACTCCGCCGGGGGGATGAAGTAAGTAGGTGTGACACGTTTCCCCATCAGGATACAAGGGACGCTGCACCGCAAGCGGACCAGACTGCTGACGATTCTTTAATACGGTTTTATCACCGCGGTCGACAAAAGTGAGGTTTAAGCTCGCTTGCCAACCGTCTCGGATATCTTGTTCGATGGTCTCATTCAGAGACAACACTCCCGCTAAAGAAGTATTTATAGCTTCACTCGAAGAATATAGAGAGCTCATACGGTTAGGTACTCCTTAATCAAAGACTCATTGAGCCCTTTCATTTCACCTTCTGCTACCTGACGACCACGGTCGAGAATGCAAAATCGGTCACCGACCTTTCTCGCAAATGGCAGCTTCTGTTCAACAAGCAGGACTGTGAGTCCCATCTTCTCGTTGAGCATACGAATGATGTCACCAATCTCTTGCACGATATTGGGCTGAATACCTTCTGTCGGTTCATCCAAGATCAACAGTTTTGGATTAACCACCAGCGCACGCCCAATCGCGAGTTGCTGCTGCTGACCACCAGATAAATCACCACCGCGACGATGCAGCATCTCTTTTAACACTGGGAATATATCGAAGATGAACTCTGGGATCTTACGGTCGCCCTTTTCTCGAACTGGCAAACCTACTTCTAGGTTTTCTTGAACCGTGAGCATAGGAAAGATCTGACGACCTTGCGGCACATAACCGATGCCTTGGCGAGCACGATCTTCAGCATCGGTTTTCAAAAGCGACTCGCCCGATAACGAAATGTCACCGCTCTCGACCTTAACTAGCCCCATGATGCATTGCAGCAACGTCGTTTTACCGACACCGTTTCGTCCCATTAACACTGTGCACTTGCCTTCAGGGATCTGCATATCCAAATCCCACAGCGTGTGGCTCTCACCGTAATATTGATTAACTGATTTAACCTCTAACATCCTATTCTCCGAGATAAACTTGTTTAACTTCAGGGTGAGCCTGCACTTGATCCATAGTGCCTTCAGCCAACACATGACCTTGATGAAGCACGGTGACATGGCTTGCGATAGAACGAACGAAATCCATATCGTGTTCAACCACGACCACTGAGTGCTTGCCTGCCAGAGAATTGAGTAACTCAGAGGTACGGTCCATCTCTTGGTGAGTCATGCCTGCAACGGGTTCATCCACCAGCAATAGCCTAGGGTTTTGCATCAATAACATGCCTATCTCTAACCACTGTTTCTGACCGTGAGACAGGTTACCTGCCAAATTCGCCGCTTCGTCTTTTAAATGAATCAACTCAAGCACAGAGGTCAGTTTGTCTTTCTGTTCACCAGACATCACAGCAGTGAAAGTTGCCCACACTGAACGGTCACCGGCCATGGCTAATTCAAGGTTCTGCCACACAGTTAAACACTCAATCACGGTCGGTTTTTGGAATTTACGCCCAACGCCTGCATTGGCAATTTCAGCTTCATTCTTCTTCAATAAGTTGATGTTCGAACCCAACCACACCTCGCCAGTGTCCGGCTTAGTTTTCCCTGTGATGATGTCCATCATGGTGGTTTTACCTGCGCCATTAGGACCGATAATGCAGCGTAGCTCTCCCTCTTTGATGTAGAGGTTGAGGTCGTTTATCGCTTGGAAACCATCAAAGCTTTTGTTGACGCCTTCGACATACAACAGCACGTTATGTCGAGTATCGATGGCAGGATGAATATCGGGTTTGAGGTAATCAAAGACTTCGTCTCGACGAGTGAACGCCTGAACCGATTCCTTTACGCTATTAAATGTGGTCATGCGATCACCTCCTTGGCCTTATGCTGATCATCCTTATCTTTATCTTGGTTTTTCCCATTTGATGCCTTGCGCAGCTGCTGCCACCTTTCACTAACAAAGCCAATCACACCTTGTGGGAAGTACATGGTTGAGAGTACGAATAGTCCACCCAGAGCAAACAGCCACACCTCCGGGAATTCAACCGTAAACCAGCTCTTGGCGTAGTTGATGATCAATGCCCCGACAATGGCGCCAAACAGAGTGGCACGACCGCCTAAGGCAACCCAAACCACAATCTCAATCGAGTTAAGAGGAGCAAATTCTCCCGGATTAATGATGCCAACTTGAGGAACATATAAAGCCCCAGCAATACCCGCGATAACCGCTGAAAGCACGAAGACCCACAGCTTGATGCCATCGACGTCATAGCCCATAAAGCGAGTGCGTGATTCCGTATCACGAATCGCTAATGCCACACGACCTAATCGACTGGTCACCACCATGCGACACGCGATGTAGCTGAGGATTAGCGCAATACCAGTCGCAACAAACAGACCAATCTTGACCGCATCACTCTGTAAACTCAGACCGATGATGTCTTTGAAATCCGTCAGTCCGTTGTTGCCACCAAAGCCCATTTCGTTGCGGAAAAATGCCAGCATCAATGCGTAAGTTAACGCCTGAGTCATGATAGAAAGATACACCCCGGACACACGAGAGCGGAAAGCTAAATAACCGAACAAGTAAGCCAATGCGCCCGGCACCAACACCACCATCAGACAAGCAAACCAGAACTGATCAAAACCTTGCCAAAACCACGGCAACGCCGACCAATCAAGGAACACCATAAAGTCAGGCAAGATTGGATCACCATAAACCCCACGGTCACCAATCTGACGCATTAAGTACATGCCCATAGCATAACCGCCAAGCGCAAAGAAAGCGCCGTGGCCGAGGCTCAGTATTCCAAGGTAGCCCCACACAAGATCGAGTGCCAACGCCAACATTGCGTAGCTCAGATATTTGCCCATTAGTGAGATAGTAAAAGTCTCTACATGGAGCGGGTGTCCACTTGGTAACATGGTGTTAGCCAGTGGGATAAGAATGACGGCCGCAAGAATGGCAAGGATGGTCAGTTGGCCACCTTTGTCACCACGCATTGCCGAAAGTACAAATGATTTTGACTGCATGATGTTGTCCTTAACCTTCAGCCGCACGACCACGTTGCGGGAAGAGTCCGCGTGGGCGTTTTTGAATAAATAGAATGATGAAAACCAGTACCAGAATCTTGGCGAGAACCGCACCAGCCCATGGTTCTAAAATCTTGTTGAACAGACCAAGGCTTAAGCCTGCCACTAGCGTGCCCCATAGGTTGCCAACACCGCCGAATACCACCACCATGAATGAGTCGATGATGTACGCCTGTCCCATATTAGGGCCAACGTTGGTCAGTTGAGACAGTGCCACGCCTGCAACACCCGCAACGCCAGAGCCTAAACCGAAGGTCATCGCATCAACTCGCTCTGAACGAATACCCATCGCACGAGCCATGCCACGGTTTTGAGAAACCGCACGAACCTGCAAACCTAGTGGTGTCTTTTTCAGAACCATTAATAAGCCCATAAACACCAAACCACAGAAGAGAATGATGTAAAGGCGGTTGTAGGTCAGGGACAACATTGGGTTCAATTGAAGTGCTCCAGACATCCATTCAGGCGTGCTCACTGAGCGGTTCAAAGGAGAGAAAATAGAACGAACAGCCTGCTGCAAAATTAAGCTAATACCAAAGGTCGCGAGTAAGGTTTCCAATGGGCGACCATAAAGATGACGAATCACACTTCGCTCAATCGCAATGCCCACTAAGCCAGAAACAATGAATGCCGCTGGAATGGAAAGTATCAGCGCTAGGCCAATATGATTCGGCATCAACAACTGCAATACGTAGGTGGTATAAGCGCCAATCATGATCAGCTCGCCATGAGCCATGTTGATAACGCCCATCACACCAAAGGTAATCGCTAAGCCAATGCCTGCCAGTACCAATACCGAGCCTAAGCTCAAACCGAAGAATACTGTTTCTACACCCGAATAGAGTGCTTGGCTTTGTTGATAGCTATCCATCGCACGTTCTGCTGCAGCGGTAATGCTTGGATCTTGCTCACTGTTCAGTAGTTGATTAAGTGTTTTCAGAACGACCGAGTGTTTGAAGTCACCAACTCGCTCAATCGAAGTGACTCGATCTTCAATGGTTGCGCTTCTATCAAGGGAGCTATAAATAGACAATGAGAGGTCCATCAGCTCTGCCACTTTGCCCTCTGATTCGTTGGCTCTGAGTTCAGCTATGCGTTCAATGATGTCAGCGTCTTTGGTCCCTAACAGATCCAAAACAGCTTTATAACGCACATCAGGGTTACTGCTGTTCAGTCCAATAGAAGCAATTTCCCCGCGCAAGATCCCGCGAAGTTTGTTATTCACGCGAACCTTTTTAAACTGTCTCGCATTCTCGATATTCAGCGTTGAATCATCCCATACTGACTGAGCTGACGTCGCTGTTTTGATGCTTTGAATGAGGTAGAGTTGTTTATACTGCTCGCTCTGTTTATCACCAAAATAGTAAAGGTTTCCGTTTAACCAACCATCCAGAATAGGTTTCGACACATCATCCGTTTGCGTCTCAATCACCCAATCAATAGCTAATTCTTTATCCGATGTTTTCTTACCAACTAGCGCCTTGGTAAAGCTAGCTTCATCCGTTATTCCCGCAAAAGCCAACTGAGCACTGACTGCCATGAGCAACAGCGCCTTAAATACGTTCAATACGTTTTTCATCCCTGCTTCCTTAATCCATCGAGCTAGATATTGTTATTTTTGCTTGATGGATACGTGGATAATTATTGTTACCTGAAAGTAATGAGCCTTTCCTTAGCTAGGTTCGCTAAAGAAAAGGCTCATATTCATGGATCTAGTTACCGCCAGAACACTTCTTGGTTTCGACGTTAAACGCACCACATGAGAATGGCTTCGACCAGCTAGAGAACAGTTTTGCCGATTCAGGTAAGTAACTCGACCAAGCATCACCCGCAACGAGACCTGTGGTTTCCCAAACGATATCGAATTGACCATCGTCTTGGATTTCACCGATCAGGACTGGTTTAGTAATGTGGTGGTTTGGCAGCATGGTAGAGTAGCCGCCAGAAAGGTTAGGTACAGACACGCCAATCAAGGCATCTTGCACAGATTCAGGATCGGTTGTGCCCGCATTAGTGACCGCTTGAGCCCACATATTGAAGCCAACATAGTGCGCTTCCATTGGGTCATTGGTGACACGCTTTTCACTCTTGATGAACGACTGCCACGTTTCAACGAACTCTTCATTAGCTTCAGTATCAACACTCATGAAGTAGTTCCATGCCGCTAGATGACCAACCAATGGTTCTGTGTCCATGCCTGACAGTTCTTCTTCACCAACAGAGAATGCAATAACTGGGATGTCTTCAGATGAAATGCCTTGAGCGCCTAGCTCTTTATAGAAAGGTACGTTCGCATCGCCGTTTACAGTAGAAACCACAGCGGTTTTCTTGCCTGCTTCGCCGAACTTTTTGATGTCTGAAACGATAGATTGCCAATCAGAGTGACCAAATGGCGTGTAGTTGATCATGATGTCTTCTTCTGCGACACCTTTATCTTTTAAGTAGGCTTCTAAGATCTTATTGGTAGTACGTGGGTAAACGTAATCGGTACCTGCAAGTACCCAACGCTCAACTTCAAGCTCTTCCATCAAGTAATCCACTGCTGGGATCGCTTGTTGGTTTGGCGCGGCACCGGTGTAGAAAACGTTTTTAGAAGACTCTTCACCTTCATACTGTACTGGGTAGAAAAGGATGCTGTTGAGTTCTTCAAAGACAGGTAGCATGGATTTACGTGATACCGACGTCCAACCACCGAACACCACATCCACTTTCTCTTTTTCGATAAGCTCACGCGCTTTCTCAGCAAATAGCGGCCAGTTTGACGCAGGGTCAACCACGACAGGCTCTAGCTTCTTACCAAGCAAACCGCCCTTTTTGTTCTGCTCTTCGATGAGCATTAGCACGGTATCTTTTAGCGTTGTCTCACTGATCGCCATGGTGCCAGAGAGTGAGTGTAGAACACCGACCTTGATGGTCTCATCAGCAGCAAACACCGTTGCAGAAGAAAATGAAAGTGTTGTACACAGTGCAGCTAGCGATAAATTGAACACCTTGTTCATGATATTACTCCATAATTGTATTTTTGTTATTCAATTACAGAGTTACAAGAAGAGTGCCAAACTTATGAACCAACGAAATTATTTATAAGTAATTGTATTAATAGAATTTAAAAGAAATTCACACCAATAGAGTGCATAGCAATCATGTAACTATGTTTCATACTGGTGCAGTGACAGTGGGAATGAACCAAGATGACACATTCCTGTTCTTCAGATATAAAAAAGACCCAACACTTTAGGGCATGTTGATCTTTCGAGCTGATTTTTGCAGCGAGTTGCTGGGTATTTATACAAGGCAGAGGCTTTGATGTGTAGCTAGCCTACATGAGAAGCCGATAACGTAGTAGAAATGACCAGCAAACGCTGCCCGAAGGGTTCGGCTAAAAGCGTTTTACTCTTTGTTGAGGGAGATTTGCTTAGAATGACTAGGCTACTTCTCCCTCGCCGCGATTAAAACGCTTTTATCTCGAACAAAATTTAACCGCGAAAGGTCAACACGCCCTAGTATTGAGTCTCTGGTATAACGTCACCGATGGTCGTTCAAACCATGCAGTTTAAGGCTATTCCGCTGGTTGAAATTCGAATTTTACTCTCGATTTAGATTTCAACTCGTTGCAATCACCGTTGCAAAAATAGCTCGCCGCACCACAAGCTTGAAGCTTCTCAAGTTGGCTGCTGCACTCAGGGCAAAACCCAACTTTAGTAAAGTGAGCCTGACAACTTTCACAGTGATACTTGCCATCCCAAGCTAGCTCAGACTGGCACTTAGGGCAGATATTTTCACTCATTAGCACTTCCTAATTTACGACTATTTTTACAATCTACTACTGCTGAGACTTGGCTTGCTTGATTTGATACATGTTCTTATCAGCTTGTGCGATCAACTGGTCTAATCCTTGAGGATCTTTCTCACAAGACAACCCAACACTCACTGAGAACTGCACATCATTGATATAAAGCGCTTGTTGCAGTGCTTTCTCTAAGCTGTGGTAGAAGCTAACAACGCTTTCTTGATCATCAAAACATGAGAACACCACAAACTCATCGCCACCATAACGCCCTATCTTGGCACATGCTGTGGTTGCCTCATCAAGAACTTCGGCAACCGCCAACAGCACATCGTCACCGAAACTGTGGCCATAGGTATCATTTATTGATTTGAACTTATCGACATCCACAAACAGACACGCCATCACCTTTTCTGAAAAACATCGCTTAGCCAAGACTTTTTCGGCTTCATTGAACAGTGCACGACGATTCAAGCAATGGGTTAAAGAATCTCGATTAGCGAAAAAGTTTAGCTGGTTCTCCAGCTCAAACTTCTCTAGTGCTACCGAATACAGGGAAGCCAGTAGCTCTAAGGTCTCGAGCTCAAATTCATGTGGTTCAGAGATGTACTGGCTATAAATAGCGAAGGTACCCAACACATTACCGCGCGACGAGATAATGGGGACCGACCAACAGGCATGCAGATTCGCTTGATTGGTGAGGGCCAGAAAAGGTGCCCAGTTTGGGTGTGCATTTATGTTGGAGACCATCACTGCTTTCTTAAGCGCAGCTGCCTCGCCACAAGAGCCTATCCCCGCACCAATTCCTACCCCTTCTATCTGTTGATTGTAAAAATCAGGCAGGTTTGGGGCATATTCAAGGTGTAACGTTTTAGACTCTGAGTTGAGCAGTAGAATTGAAGCCATGCGCTGCCCAAAAAGCTGCTCGGTAAGCTGAATAATCTTGTGATTTAAATCTTTGCGATCCATCCCAAGCGCAAGCTTGCGCAGCAAACTATTGACGGCTCGATGGCCTTCTAATAAAAATTGTTGTTCCATTCACTAAGGCTTTCAATTGTGTAATCGGGTACAGCTTGTTCTTATGCAAGCTTGTTATTGGTTAATAATAACACACTAAATTAGTACGACACACAATCGAAGATCATAGGTTGATCTTTCGCTTTATCTATTTTGATCAGCGATCTACCCCAAAAAGAATATTTATATCACCACATACCGAAAGCATAAGTTACATGTGCTGCATTTCAATTTTAAATAGTCATTTACATTAAAAGTGACATGTAAAAACAAAATAAACAGCATAAGCCATTTCGATCTGTAGTCTAAATCATCGAATTACATGCGTCAGCATTTCAATATGCTGGTCATCTAACTGGGTTAACTTAACGGACAATGCCTTAAGCTCTGAGGTGTTCTCAATATGAGTACCACCACACGGAATAGACACTAAAGTGTCTGCATCCAACTGCCATTCCCAATAGCGAGAGTCTGTTAATGCCTCGCCTTCCAGTCGCATCGCAACTGGCGTCGGCTCTGCAAGCCAGTCCGAAATCATCTGGTTGATATCAGCTTCAATGCCATCAAGATTTGCTAGCATGTCTGCAACGTTCAAACCGCGCTTCTTCAGGGTTTTGCCTAAACGATACTTATCGGTACACAGCTCTGGAGTCACAAAGCTCGTCACTTGTGCGTAGCTATTGAAGTCGTAACTGCCAAGCGGATCTTTTCTATCCGCATCTTTACGCCAGTAGCTCTCAGCCAATACTTTATTCAAAGCTAGGAAAGCGATGTGGCCAGCACTGTGACCACGGCTCAAACTGGCTTGGTACTCTTTATCAACCGACAACACGACTTCGTCGTTAACGTTAATCATAGAAGCAGATGCAGGTAGCTGGTGGGCAACCACAAACGCCCACCCTTCTGTATCACGCTTAACAGGGATATCTGCTGCGATATGAAGCTTGCCAGTAGATTGTTCTATTGCACCAACAAGACAGTCTTCAACGGGATATTGCACGTCACCAACATTCACAAAGCCTTGGTCTGCAGGGTGATCTGGCCAAATATGACTCACAGGGTGGAAAGGTGTTACGTCGGTGATCAGGTAAGTTTTGCTGCCGTCACTTTCAACATGCAGCGCCTTTGCGTTGAGCAGCCAAGCCTGATGACAAAATTGAGTGATGGTTGGTGTGATTGCTGACGCAGGTGTAATCAAATCGCTAGTAGTCATATCGTTCTTCTTTTGGAATCTAGTCTGATTCGTTGAGCCATGATGATAAAAACGTATTGTTATGGTTTAACGTGAATTTTGCTTAAAAAAATACCCGAGACAGGCTCGGGTATCAAATCTATTGGAAAGGTTTACTTACGACCTTTAACCATACTCATCATACGTTTACGTTTACGTTCTTGAGAAATTGTCAGCTTGTTAGTCTTAGCTTCAAATGGGTTCTCGCTGTTCTGGAATTGAATGCGAATAGGTGTACCCATAATTTCTAGTGAACGACGGTAGTAGTTCATCAAGAATCGTTTGTATGAATCTGGCAAGTTACGAACTTGGTTACCGTGGATAACGATAATCGGTGGGTTGTAGCCACCAGCGTGCGCGTATTTCAGTTTCACACGACGGCCACGAACCATAGGCGGTTGGTGATCATCAGTCGCCATCTTCATAATACGAGTTAGAACAGAAGTACCAACACGAGTCGTCGCTGACTTGTAAGCTTCTTGTACAGACTCAAACAAGTGACCAACACCTGTACCGTGAAGTGCAGAGATAAAGTGAATACGTGCGAAATCAACGAAGCCTAAGCGACGGTCTAGCTCTTTCTTAACGCGTTCTTTAACGTCGTTATCTAGGCCATCCCACTTGTTTACGGCAATAACAATTGAACGACCAGCGTTCAACGCAAAGCCTAGCAAGCTTAGATCTTGATCAGAGATGTTTTCGCGAGCATCGATAAGCAGCAGTACAACGTTAGCATCTTCAATCGCTTTCAGTGTTTTAACCACTGAGAACTTCTCTACTGTTTCGTTGATGTTTTTACGACGACGAACACCCGCAGTATCGATGAGAACGTATTCACGCTCATCACGCTGCATTGGGATGTAGATAGAGTCACGAGTCGTACCTGGCATATCGTAAACAACCACACGCTCTTCACCAAGAATACGGTTCGTTAGCGTTGATTTACCTACGTTAGGACGGCCAATGATCGCTAGTTTGATCGGTTGATCTTGAAGACGCTTGAATTCTGCTTCAGCTTCTTCTTCTGTAAATTCAACCTGCTCTTCTTCTTCGTCTTCAAACTCAGTTAAATCGCTTACTTCGCCATTCTCAGCTTTTAGCGCTTCTGCGAATGGGTTAAGAGCAAGGTCAATAAGTGCAGTAACACCACGACCATGCGCCGCAGCGATTTGGTACATGTCTTCTACGCCTAGTTGCCAGAAGTCAGCACTTGCAGCATCAGGGTCGATACCATCAACCTTGTTTACTACTAGCATTGAAGGCTTTTCTAGTTGACGTAGGTGCTTAGCAATCGCCACGTCTGAAGGTGTTAGACCCGCACGGCCATCTACCATAAATAGAACGACATCAGCTTCATCAATCGCCGCTAGCGACTGTTCAGCCATTTTAGTTTCAACACCTTCTTCAGTACCGTCGATACCGCCAGTGTCAATAACAATAAAGTCATGCTCGCTAAAATGAGCATGACCGTATTTACGGTCACGCGTTAAGCCAGGGAAATCCGCAACCAATGCATCACGAGTTCGAGTCAATCGGTTAAATAACGTAGATTTACCTACGTTCGGACGCCCTACTAGAGCAACAACAGGTACCATAACAACCTCTACAATTTCTTCTCTAAATGTAGTTATAGGTAAGCACTTGTTCGCAAGTTTAAACTCTTACCTATAACCACACGGTTTATTAATTTTTAACAACAAAACGGCTCCTGGCTGTTACCAACCAGGAGCCGACTGTGAATTATATCACGCTTTTATTGGCTAATCGTTAGTTTCTTTACATCGCCATTGCGAGTCGTCACTAAGTAGCCTTCAGGCAGTTCAATTGGTGCAACCGCAAAGCCGCTATCATCGACAAGCTGTTGAGCAACAAACTCACCCGATGAACGATCTAACCAGTGCAGATAACCTTCAGTGTCACCCACGACTACATAACCATTAATAATAGCAGGTGCTGTCAGTAAGCGGTTTTCTAACAATGGAGTGCTCCAAAGTTCAGTACCACTACGCGCATCAACCGCAACCACATGGTCTTTGTCGGTAACAACGAACAAACGGCTACCATCACTTGCTAAATCAATCGCTGATGAGTAGTTACGTTTCCAAACTGGCTTACCAGAACGAAGATCGATAGCAATCAGCTGACCATTGATACCTACGGTATATAGGGTGCCACCAAGAACAATTGGAGATGCATCAACATCAACCAAACGATCAATTTCCGTTGCGCCTTTTGGCGTGCCTACTGGCTGTTGCCAAATAAGCTGACCACGATCAACGATAGCCGCAGCTAGACGACCATTTGCTGTACCCCAGAATACACCACCAGAAACCGCAACAGGCGAGCTATCGCCACGAAGTGTTAGGCTTGGTACTTCCGTACTGATGGTCCATTTTTGTTCGCCGCTTGCTTGATCTAACGCGATCAACATACCGCGACTGGTATGAACAATGACCATGTTGCTATCAGTTGCTGGGGATGCAAGCACCTCGCCATTCACTGATACACGCCACAGCTCTTCACCGGTCGATTCTTCCAGTGCGATCACTTCGCCATTTTCAGAACCAACAAATACTTTACCGTAAGCCGCCGTTAGGCCGCCTGATAAACGAGCCAGTACGTCTTTCTCAAGATCGACTTTCCACAGCGCTTTACCTGTATCAGGATCAAGCGCTTTAACCATACCTTCACGGCTTGCAACAAACACTTTGTCGTAAGCCAATTCTGGCGTTAGTTTTGAAAAGTAGTGACCAACACCATCACCAACCGACGTAGACCACTCCTGACTAGGAGTGAACTCGCTGTTTACCGTTGGTACTGGAGCCATGATTACGGTGTCTTCTTCACCCGCACAGCCAGCTAGTAGGCCAAGAGCAATCGCACACAACGCCGCTTTTGGAAACATCTTCTTCATTCAAAGCGCCTTATTTAGCTAGGTCGTCAAGTTTGATTTGAAGCGTTTGGCTAGCGTCAACAGCTTGCTGTGCTTCTGTGTAAGCACTGTATGCTGCGTCAGTGTCGCCTTTACGAAGTGAGATATCACCACGCAGTTCAGCAACACGGCCTTTCCAAGATTCATCTGTCATAGCAGCAAGATCAGTCAGTGCTGCGTCAAATTCACCTTGCTCAGCTTTAATACGTGCAACACGGTAAGTAAGTAGTGGCGCAAGTGCCGCGTCCTTAGTTGCCGATTTTGCCCACTCTAGCTGTTCAAGTGCTGCTGCTAGCTCACCCGCTTGTACTTGTACTTTTGCTAATTGCATAGCAGCAAGTACTGAGTACTCAGCGTCTTTGTTTGCGTCGATGAAAGCTTGAATATCAGATTGAGCATCAACGCCCTTAGTATCAAGAGCTGAAATTACAGAGGTGTAGCCTTCTGAAGCTGCTTCACGCGCTTCAACCACTGAATCTTGGTAATAGCGCCAGCCAAATAGACCACCTAAACCAATAACCGCACCAAAGATTACGGCTTTACCGTTCTCTTTCCACCAATCTTTAATGGCTTCAACTTGTTGCTCTTCGCTATCGTAAAGTTCCACTTCCTGTCCTCTTTAATTCTTTAAACGCCAGCATAGTGCTGACGTTAGTATTCATTATGAGCGTTTGCTCAATGGCTAATTAGATTAGCGCAGCAACTTTCTCTGCAACTTCCGTTTGAGACACGGTTTCTTGCTCGCCGCCAACCAGATCTTTTAGCACAACTGTATTGTCAGCAACTTCGTTCTCACCAAGTACCAGCGCCACAACAGCACCTACTTTGTCAGCACGTTTGAATTGCTTCTTGAAGTTACCACCACCGAAGTGGTTCATTACACGCACGCCTTCAACGGTGTCGCGTAATTGATTCGCTAACTGCATGCCCGCGATCATAGTACCTTCGCCAGCAGCAACTACGTATACATCAACGCTACGACGAACTTCTGTTAGCTCTAGCGTTTCCATCATCAGAACCAGACGCTCTAGACCCATTGCGAAGCCAACTGCATTGGTTGCTTTGCCGCCTAGTTGCTCAACAAGACCATCGTAACGACCGCCGCCACATACTGTACCTTGAGCACCAAGGCTGTCTGTGATCCATTCAAATACGGTACGGTTGTAGTAATCTAGGCCACGTACTAGACGCTCATTAACTTGGTATTCGATACCAACAGCGTCAAGAAGTTCACACAAACCAGCAAAATGTTGCTTCGATTCTTCACCTAGATATTCAGATAGTCGAGGTGCGTCACCTAAGATAGCTTGAACATCAGGGTTCTTAGTATCAAGTACACGTAGAGGGTTAGTGTGCATGCGACGTTTGCAGTCTTCGTCAAGCACATCAATGTGTTGCTCAAGGAAAGCCACTAACGCAGTGCGGTAGCTTACGCGATCTTCTTGAGAACCGATTGAGTTCAGCTCTAGGCGAACGTGCTTATCGATGCCTAGCTCACGCCATAGACGTGCTGTCATCATGATAAGTTCTGCATCAACGTCTGGACCGTCTAGGCCAAACACTTCAACACCACATTGGTGGAATTGACGGTAACGACCTTTTTGAGGGCGCTCGTGACGGAACATAGGACCCATGTACCATAGGCGCTGTTCATCACGGTTGATAAGGCTATTTTGAATACATGAACGAACACAACCTGCTGTGCCTTCTGGACGCAGCGTTAGGCTATCGCCATTGCGGTCGTCAAAGGTGTACATCTCTTTAGAAACAACGTCTGTCTCTTCACCAACTGCACGGCTAAATAGGTTTGTTTCTTCAACGATAGGCATACGTACTTCGTTGTAACCATATGCACTCACCACGTTTTTAACTGCGCTTTCTACTTTCTGCCACAGTGGTGATTGAGTTGGAAGGCAGTCGTTCATGCCTCGAATTGCTTGGATATTTTTAGCCACAGTATTTATTCCGTAATTTCTCACGACCAGGTGTTAGTGCGAATAGACAATCACACCCCATCGCGTTGTATTAATCTTCTAAGTTTTCTACATCAATGCGATTTGCTTTATCAAGCACTGACGCTTTTGCACGAATCTTAGCTTCAAGTTTGTCGACAAGGTCATCGTTGTCGAAGCGCTCTTTCTGACGCTTACCATCTTCGTAGAAGGCACTCTTACGTGCACTACCAGCTAAACCTAAGTGAGACACTTCAGCTTCACCAGGGCCGTTAACCACACAACCGATGATAGATACATCCATTGGAGTGATCACGTCTTCTAAGCGTTCTTCAAGGGCATTAACGGTGTTAATAACATCGAACTCTTGACGAGAACAGCTCGGGCACGCAATGAAGTTGATGCCACGCGAACGAATGCGCAAAGATTTAAGAATATCAAAGCCCACTTTGATCTCTTCAACAGGATCAGCCGCTAGCGAGATACGCAGCGTATCGCCGATACCTTCAGAAAGAAGCATACCTAAACCTACCGCGGACTTCACAGAGCCTGCACGCGCACCACCCGCTTCGGTAATGCCAAGGTGAAGAGGTTGATCAATCTGCTGAGCAAGCAAACGGTAAGAACCGACAGCAAGGAACACATCAGACGCCTTAACGCTGACTTTGAATTGATCAAAGTTCAGACGGTCTAGGATATCTACGTGACGCATTGCTGATTCAACAAGCGCTTCTGCTGTAGGTTCTGTGTATTTCTCTTGGATCTCTTTCTCAAGAGAACCGCCGTTAACACCAATACGAATCGGAATATTCATATCACGTGCACAATCAACAACTGAGCGGATACGGCTTTCGTTACCGATGTTACCTGGGTTGATACGCAGACAGTCAACGCCGTATTCAGCCACTTTAAGTGCGATACGGTAGTCGAAGTGAATATCAGCAACCAAAGGAACAGAGACCTGCTGCTTGATTAGCTTAAAGGCTTCAGCGGCATCCATAGTCGGTACAGATACGCGAACGATATCAGCGCCAACTTTTTCCAAAGCTCTAATTTGAGCAACGGTCGCGGCTACATCTGTTGTTCTTGTGTTGGTCATGGATTGCACAGCAATTGGTGCACCATCACCGATCGGCACATCACCCACATAAATACGGGTTGATTTGCGACGAATAATAGGAGATTCGTGTTGCATATTAACTCTAAGGTAAGGTTATTCTAGCTACTTTGCCTGAAGTATACCCAGAAAGGTCGACAGGTTCACTTGCAAATGTCATTGATACGCCTTCTGGCGCACCTAGAATCACTTTATATGGCGCAGTTCCTGAAAGATTTAACGACTGACCTGCTTTTTTTATGCCAGTTGACAAGGTTTTACCCGTTGCATCTTTTACTTGGATCCAGCAATCAGCAGTGAACTGCATCACTAGCTCGTTAGCCACAGCTTCAGGAGCAGTACTTGCTTCAACCGCTTCTGCATTAGCAGCAACTTCAGCTGTTGGTTCTGTCTCTGTTGCTTGTTGTGCAGGAGTTTCGTCAGCTGGAGTAACAGCATCTGAAGTATCTTCCGCATCGCTTATCGCAGCAAGGCCTTCAGTACCTTCAACAACAGAAGCACCCGCTTCGTTTTGTTCAGCTTCAATCACTTCTAAAGAGGTGAATTCAGGGGCAAGTGATTCTTCTACCGCTAGTTCTTCTGAGCTTTCAGTATTCGCTAAAGATTGAGATAGGGTGTCTTGCTGTTGGTTCTGCCACCACCAAAGTGAGGAGATACCCGCAATGACCGCAAAAATGCTCCAAGTCAGGATCATAATACGGCTGTTGTGCTTCTCGGTTTTGGTCTTACGAGAAAAACTCAGCATTTCTTGCTCTTGATGCTGAGCATCACCGGCATGATGCAGCGCACTCAATACGACTTTTTCGTCAAGATTGACGTATTTCGCGTATGAACGAATATAGCCACGCATAAACGTCGCCACTTGATCTGACTCGAATTGGTTTTCTTCAATTTGTTGGATCAGAGTAACGCGAAGTTTCAAGCGATCAGAAATCTGCTTTTGCGTTAAACCAAGAGATTCTCGTTTGTTCTTAAGCAGCGTTCCCGCTTCCAAAGCTGGAGCTACGTTTTCTTGCGCTTGTGTATCTTGTTCTGTGTTCATAGAGAGTGAACTTCTAAAGTATTATCGCAGGTTGAGGAGAGCGTTTTCTTATTGTCGTTTAAGCTCAATCTAACAACCCACGTTATGTGGAATTTTTCCTGCTATCTAAATCATCAACCCTTAAAGGCGAACATCATTCATTTGTTATGGATGACCTTCTCAGGAAGCTAGTTTATCAAGTAGCCAACCTAAATAGACATATTGATGATCGGTAGCAAGCGAGCACTTAAATTAATTTAAGATTAGTTAATCATAAGCTAATGCCATTACAAGGCAAAAACACTTTAAACAAAATTTACCGTCAGCTCATGGTTTTGTCCAAAATTTGACGAAAAATGTAAGAAAGCGTGGGCAAGAAGTCCAAAAAATCAAAAACTGTACCCCAGAAAAGCAACAAGCCAGAAGTAAGACTTCTGGCTTGTTTAGGTTCTAATCGCGTTTTATACCGCTTTTACTTCAATCACACCACCGGCAATCAAGTTCGCTTCAGAGGCTGCTTTGATCATTTTGGTACGTTTGGTTCTATCAATCACATCACCGACTAACTGACCACACGCGGCATCAATATCATCACCACGAGTCTTACGAACGGTTACTGTGTAGTTGTATTCCATCAGCGTTTTTTGGAAGCGATCAATACGAGAGTTGCTTGGCTTCTTATAAGGCGAACCCGGGTAAGGGTTGAATGGAATTAAGTTGATCTTACAAGGCGTCTCTTTCATTAGCTCTGCAAGTTCACGGGCGTGGTCCATATCATCATTCACATGATCCAATAGCACGTACTCAACCGTTACTTTACCGCGGTTAGCATTTGAAGATGCAATGTAACGACGAACAGATGCTAGGAAGTCTTGGATATCCCAACGGTCGTTGATCGGCATGATTTGGCTACGTAGTGCATCGTTTGGCGCATGTAGAGAAATAGCCAATGCGACATCGATGTTGTCTGTCATTTGGTCAAGGCCAGAAACAACACCAGAAGTTGATACAGTTACACGACGCTTAGACAGTGCGAAACCTAGATCATCAAGCATGATTTCTAATGATGGCATTAGGTTCTTCATGTTCAATAGAGGCTCGCCCATACCCATCATTACAACGTTAGTAATTGGACGACGACCGGTTTCTTTTTCTAGGCCGATTTCGCGAGATGCACGCCAGATTTGGCCAACAATCTCTGAAACTTTTAGGTTACGGTTAAAGCCTTGTTGAGCTGTAGAGCAGAACTTACATTCAAGAGCACAACCAACCTGTGAAGAGACACATAGCGTCGCACGGTCACCATCTGGGATGTATACCGTTTCAACGTCTTGGTCGCCAACGCTCATCGCCCATTTAATTGTGCCATCTGAAGAGTGTTGAGCTTCAGAAACAACAGGTGCAATAATCTCACAGCGACGTTGAAGTTTCTCACGTAACTTTTTGTTGATGTTGTTCATTTGTTCGAAGTCATCGACACCGAAGTGATAAATCCACTTCATCACTTGCTCTGCTCGAAACGCTTTCTCATTCAGTTCTTCTGTGAAAAATTTACGAAGACCTTTACGATCAAAATCGAGTAGATTGACTTTAGCTGTGGTCATGATGCCTCTCAATGACGGAACAATAATTAAGGGCGCGAATTGTACAGGCTTTACGCAACTTCAACAAGCATTGTAAAACCCTGCGTTTATTAAGACATTCAAACTTAAGCGATTAAAATTTGAGCAACTGTATTTGTCGGCCTAAGATTACCCAATTTAAACAAAAGATTCCCGATTCCACTCCTCCGTCGCTTTCGGGAATGACGTAAATAATCTCCAACAGATCAGTAATACTTAGCTCGAAATTGTAGCCCCGCTATTCATCGCCGTCAGGTCATCAACTCCTCAAAGCCCGTCATTCCAGAACTGAGGAACGAA
>NZ_JBFSVK010000029.1:47731-87393 GCF_041467855.1 Vibrio sp. 10N.247.311.51
AGTATCTGGAATCTCCAATAGCCAACAGAGATTCCCGATTACGCTCCTTCGTCGCTATCGGGAATGACGTGAAGACTTACTCAGTAACTTTCCATTCATCGCCATGCGATCGTGACGCCCCAAATACCTCGTCATTCCAGAATCGAGGAACGAAGTATCTGGAATCTCCAATAGCCAACAGAGATTCCCGATTACGCTCCTTCGTCGCTTTCGGGAATGACGTGAATACTCACCAACAGCTCGCAATATTTGCCACGAGATTGTGGCTCCCAAACTCCCCCGTCATTCCAGAACTGAGGAAGGAAGTATCTGGAATCTCCAATAACAAAAACAGATTCCCGATTACGCTCCTTCGTCGCTTTCGAGAATGACGACTAAATTGATTATCGAGAGCGTGAAATCCACTTACAAAAAAGGCCTCACCGAAGTGAAGCCTTTAGAATAATCTGCAGTGCCGATTATTGAGCTGGGCGTGGGCAAATTTCAGATTCTGGGAAGAAGAATTCGATTTCGCGAGCTGCAGACTCAGGGCTGTCGCTGCCGTGTACTGAGTTGTAACGCATGCTGATTGCGTAGTCAGCACGGATAGTGCCGCATGCCGCTTCTTCTGGGTTAGTTTTACCCATTAATTCACGGTAACGAGCGATAGCGTTTTCGCCTTCAAGCACTTGAACCATGATAGGACCAGAAGTCATAAACTCTTTAAGAGCTGGGAAGAACTCTTTGCCTTCGTGTTCAGCGTAGAAGCCACTCGCTTGCTCTTCAGTAAGACGAACCATCTTAGCAGCAATAATTTCTAGGCCTGCTTTTTCGATACGGTGATAGATTTCACCAACAAGGTTACGCTTAACTGCATCCGGCTTAACAATTGAGAACGTTCTTTCTAGAGCCATAGGGATTCCTTCACTTCATTTTTTTGTTATTAAATACTGAAATTGCTGAGATCTTTCGATCTGAGCTTTATGAATGAGCGGCACAAAATACCACTCACCCTTATTATTATTTTGCTTGGTCGATAAGAAGACGAGCCAGTGTGCGAACACCCATACCCGTTGCGCCTGCCGCCCACTTGTCACTTGCTGACTTACGGTAAGTACCTGCGCAATCCATATGAATCCAACCTTTTTTGTGATCATCTACAAAGTAAGAAAGGAATGCCGCTGCTGTACTTGCACCCGGTGTGTAATCACCCGTGCTGATGTTTGAAAGATCAGCAAAGTTTGAAGGCAACATGCCACGGTGGAAATCAGCAAGAGGCAATGGCCATAGCCCTTCTTTCTCTTGGTTTGCCGCCGTTAGCGCTTGGTGAGATAACTCATCATCGAAGCTTAATAGTGCGTGGTAGTCGTTACCTAGTGCGTTTTTAGCCGCACCTGTTAGCGTTGCACAGTCGATGATCAGCTCAGGGCTCTGTGCACTTGCGTACATCAGGCCATCAGCCAGCACCAAGCGACCTTCCGCATCAGTGTTCATGATCTCAACTGTCTTACCGTTTTTGTAGGTAATGATATCGCCAAGCTTCAATGCGCGACCAGAGATCATGTTCTCTGCGCAACATAAAATAAGCTTGATGCGCTTGTTCAGGCCGCGTTCAATCGCCAGACCTAAACCACCCGTAATCGTTGCTGCGCCACCCATGTCAGCTTTCATCGCTGTCATGAATTGGCCTGGCTTGATGCTGTAACCGCCCGAATCGAACGTAATACCTTTACCCACTAAACAAGCAAACACGGGTGCGTTTTCATCACCTGTTGGGTTGAAGTCCAGTTGCAGCATTGCTGATGTACGCTCAGAGCCGCGACCGACCGCGTAGATACCTTCCCAACCTTCGGTTAGTAGATCCTTGTCTTTAACGATCTTCGCTTTAACAGTGCCCGCTGGTGCCACTGATTTGATGTATTCTGCAGCCATTGTCGCGAGTTGACGAGGTGCCACTTCTTCAGCGGTTTTATTGATAATGTCACGCGTCCAGTCAGTTGCGCGAATACGAGCTTCAAGCTCTGTTTGATCGGCTTCTGAAAGTGCATCCCATTCCAATGCATTCTTTTTCTTTGGTCCACGGTAGCCTTGGTAGAAAGCCCAAACGCTTTCTAGATCCCAACCTTCACCACGAAGTGAAACGAATGCGATACCTTGTCCGTCAAGCGTACGACCCGCACGCTGAACTGCGCCTAGATCGTGGCCTTCACCAATGTGAATTGTCGCTCCCGCTTCTGAGAACGATAAAATAGCTCTTGCTCCCCACTGAGGCTGGGCAGCTTCTTGACTTAAAAATACTGACATCTGTGTAGACATGATTTCTCCTTGTCATGAACCACTTTGGGTGTGTGATTCTGATTATTTTTTATTAGCGCACTGATGTTAGCATTATGTAGGAGGAAAATGTCATTTTGATAAAAAAACGGACCATAAGGTCCGCTTTTTTTAGTAAGAATTGTTAACTTGGCTGCGTTTTATATTGGACTGATACCAACCCGCGACCAAATCATCAGACAAGAGGATTAATCCATCTCATCCATCCAGCACAAAATAATAGCCTCTAAGATTTTCTCATTCGAGTGGTTAGGCTCGTCGTCGAACTCTTCAAGGTCTAGCACCCATTGATGCAGATCGGTAAAACGTACCGTTTTAGGATCAGTATCAGGGTACAAATCACATAGCTCAATTGCGATATCTCGCGAATCAATCCACTTCAAGCTCATAACACTTCCTTATATTTATCAGCGACGCTCTGTCACCTTTATGATCTATATTCTAGGCCAGTTTTCTTAGTATGTTTGTCTAAGCAATAGCTCTCTCAGTCATCGCTGTATTAGCCATGACTGAGAACTGGTTCTTAGTGGTCTTCAGAAGCCAGGTTCAACGTGTACTTTGGAATCTCTACAACAAGATCCGTATCAGCCACTTTAGCTTGGCAACCAAGACGAGATTCCATCTCTAAGCCCCATGCTTTATCTAGCATGTCGTCTTCTAGATCATCACTCTCTTCTAAAGAATCAAAACCTTCACGAATCACAACGTGACATGTTGTACATGCACACGATTTTTCACATGCGTGTTCAATACCAATACCGGCCTTCAGTGCAACATCAAGAACCGTCTCACCAGTTTTTGCTTCTAAAACAGCGCCTTCTGGACATAGATCTTCGTGAGGTAAAACAATAATCTTTGGCATGTTTATCTATTCTCTAACTATTAAATATTATCGACTGACTGACCTGACAGTGCAGCACGAATTGATTTATCCATACGACGAGAAGCAAAGTCTTGGCTCGCTTTGTCGGTATTCTTAATTTCTAGTTCAATGGCATCAGCATTGTCGCCATTACGCACTTCAATCAGTGCTTCAATCGCTTGAACAAGTTGTTGTTTGCCTTGCTCATCAAGTAGCTCGTCACCATCGGCTTGCATTGCAGCGATAAGACCTTCGATAACGCGATCCGCTTCTACGCGTTGCTCAGCAAGAGCACGCGCTTGCATGTCTTCTTTTGCAAACGTCATCGAATCTTTCAGCATGCTAGCCACTTCGTTATCGCTCAGACCGTAAGATGGCTTAACTTGGATTTCAGCTTGAACGCCAGTGCTCTTCTCCATTGCGGTAACCGATAGCAGGCCATCAGCATCCACTTGGTAAGTAACACGAATATGAGCAGCACCTGCAGTCATCGGCGGGATGCCTTTCAGAGCAAATCGAGCCAGTGAACGGCAGTCGTCAACCATCTCTCGTTCGCCTTGCACGGTGTGTACTGTCATTGCAGTTTGACCGTCTTTGAACGTGGTAAATTCTTGTGCGCGAGCAACAGGGATCGTGGTGTTACGAGGGATGATCTTTTCTACCAAGCCACCCATGGTTTCGATACCAAGAGACAGAGGGATAACGTCCAATAGCAGCATTTCAGAATCAGGCTTGTTACCTACTAGAATATCCGCTTGAATTGACGCACCAATCGCAACTACTTCATCAGGGTTAATGCTAGTTAATGGCGTACGACCAAAGAAGTCACCGACCATTTCACGTACAAGTAATGTGCGAGTTGAACCGCCGACCATCACGACTTCTAGAACTTCATCCGCGTCTACTTCAGCATCTTTTAGTGCGCGACGGCATGAAAGCAGGGTTTTCTTAACGAGCGGTTTGATGATCTCTTCAAACTCTTCACGAGTTAATGAACCAGACCAATCGAGTACGTCAACATCAACGCTTTCCGCTTCAGATAAGCCAATCTTCGCTTCTGTTGCGGCGTCTAGAAGAATACGGTTCTGTTCTGCTGTTAGCTCTGATAAGCCCATTTGCTCTTGGAAATGTTCCGCAACTAAATGGTCAAAGTCGTCACCGCCTAATGCTGAGTCACCGCCTGTTGCTAAAACTTCGAAGACACCTTTAGATAGGCGTAGGATAGAGATATCAAACGTACCACCACCTAAGTCATAAACAGCAATGACTCCTTCTTTACCAGAATCCAAGCCGTAAGCAATCGCAGCGGCAGTCGGTTCATTAAGAAGACGTAACACGTGAAGACCAGCAAGTTGCGCCGCGTCTTTCGTACCAGCACGCTGTGCATCATCAAAGTAAGCAGGAACGGTAATAACAGCACCAGATAGCTCACCACCGAGTGTTGACTCAGCACGCTGACCTAGCGCTCGCAGGATATCTGCAGATACTTGAATTGGGTTCTTGTTACCTTGCTCTGTGCGAATCACAGGCAAACCATTATCACTTTCTTCAAATTGATATGGCAGAGATGGGTATCGCTGTTGAATATCTGACAGTGAACGACCGATTAGTCGCTTAACTGAGATAATGGTATTTTTAGGATCAGTCTGTGCATTTGCACGAGCTTCATCACCAGTCGTGTACGACTCTGACGTATAGTGAACAACGGAAGGAAGAATACTGCGACCTTGTTGATCAACCAGTGTGCTCGCCTCACCACTGCGCACTGCCGCAACCAATGAGTTTGTTGTACCTAAATCAATACCCACAGCAAGCTTGTGCTGGTGAGGAGCGGCGCTTTGCCCTGGTTCTGCAATCTGAAGTAGTGCCATGGATGTGTCCTTGTTATACGAACTAGCCGATCAGACGATCTTCAACTAACTCGATTTCATTCTTTAATTTTGCAATAAACTTAAGCTTTCTTACTCGGTCTGCAGCTTCTAACCAAGCCTCACTGTCGAGTTCTTGTTGGATAGCGCTTAATTGTTGTTTATACATTTTGCTAACCTTTCCTTCAAATGCAAACAAAGCATCTTCAGGATCAGAACTGTCGGCGATGTCTTCAAGCTCTTCGCGCAATTCCATTTGCTCCATCAGGAACATAGGATCTTGCAGGGTCTGCTGCTCACCACGAATATCCTCACCATGTTGCACTAACAGGTATTCAGCTCGGCTGATTGGATTCTTCAATACCTGATACGCATCATTGATTTGCGCAGCTTTTTGCACGGCTAATAGGCGATCACGCTCAGAAGCTGTGGCAAATTTATCAGGGTGAAATTGGCGTTGCAGATCTCTAAACTGAGAAGAAAGAAGGCTACCATCCAGTTGAAACTGAAGTGGTAGCCCAAATAATTCGAAATGATTCATGTAACGGTGGTCCTAAGTTTAGGCTCTTCAATCAGAGCCTAATTTTATTCTTCGCTCACTATAAACGCTCAACGATTGAAGCGTTTATACGTTGAAGCTCTCACCACAACCACATTCGCCTTTCGCGTTAGGGTTGTTGAATTCAAAACCTTCGTTTAGGCCTTCTTTTACGTAATCAAGCTCGGTACCGTCTAGGTAAACTAGGCTCTTTGGATCAATGATGACCTTAACACCTGAATGCTCAAACACTTCGTCTTCTTCGTTAAGCTCGTCAACGAATTCTAGTACATACGCCATACCCGAACAGCCAGTAGTTTTTACCGCTAAGCGCAACCCGATACCTTTACCTCGGTTATCTAGGAAAGCTTGAACTCGGCTTGCTGCCGTATCTGTCATGGTGATGGCCATACTACAACCTTGTGTTTTATATAAATTGAGAACTCAGGGGGAGCACAAAGGATGCTCCCAAATATTGCTTATTTTTTGTGATTACTTAATGAAACGATTAACGCTTCTTTTTGTAATCCGCAACTGCTGCTTTGATTGCATCTTCAGCAAGAATTGAACAGTGAACTTTCACTGGTGGCAACTCTAGCTCTTCTGCGATTTCAGAGTTTTTGATAGCCGCTGCTTCATCAATACTTTTACCTTTAACCCACTCAGTTACTAGTGAGCTAGAAGCGATTGCGCTACCGCAGCCGTAAGTTTTGAATTTTGCATCTTCGATAATGCCTTCTGGCGTTACCTTGATTTGCAGTTTCATTACGTCACCACAAGCTGGTGCGCCAACCATGCCGCTACCTACACTTGGGTCTTCTTTATCAAACGAACCTACGTTACGTGGGTTTTCGTAGTGATCAATTACTTTTTCGCTATATGCCATGATAGTTACCTCGAATCCTCTATTTCCGTGAGATTAGTGATGAGCCCACTCAACAGTGTTCAAATCAATCCCTTCTTTATACATATCCCATAGAGGAGACATGTCGCGTAATTTGTTTACCGCTACACGAATTTGTGCAATCGCGTAGTCGATTTCTTCTTCCGTTGTGAAACGGCCGAATGAGAAACGTACTGAGCTGTGTGCCAGTTCATCGTTCAGACCAAGAGCACGTAGAACGTATGAAGGTTCTAGGCTTGCTGATGTACATGCAGAACCTGATGATACCGCTAGGTCTTTTAGAGACATAAGCAGAGATTCACCTTCAACGAAAGCGAAGCTCACGTTTAGGTTGTGTGGTACACGTTGGTCTAGGTCGCCGTTTACGGTTACCGCTTCTAGATCTTGAACACCTTTTAATAGGCGCTCACGAAGTGCTAGTGCGTGATCGTAATCTTTCTGCATGTCTTGTTTAGCGATGGCAAAAGCTTCGCCCATACCCACGATTTGGTGAGTAGCAAGAGTACCAGAGCGGAAACCACGTTCATGACCGCCACCGTGCATTTGCGCTTCTAGGCGAATACGTGGCTTACGACGAACGTACAAAGCGCCGATGCCTTTAGGGCCGTATGCTTTGTGTGCAGACATAGAGATAAGGTCAACTTTCATCTCTTTTACGTCTAGTGGGATTTTACCCGCAGACTGCGCCGCATCAACGTGGAAGATGATCTTACGTGCACGACATAATTCGCCGATTGCAGAGATATCTTGGATTACACCAATCTCGTTGTTTACGTGCATGATAGAAACTAGAACAGTATCTTCACGCATTGCAGCTTGTAGCTTGTCTAGATCGATGATGCCGTTAGCTTCTGGCTCAAGGTATGTCACCTCAAAACCTTCACGCTCTAGTTGGCGACATGGATCAAGAACCGCTTTGTGTTCTGTTTTGCACGTGATTACATGCTTACCTTTCTTCTCGTAAAAGTGCGCTGCACCTTTGATAGCAAGGTTATCTGACTCTGTAGCACCTGACGTGAAAACAATCTCACGTGGGTCTGCATTTAGTAGATCGGCAATTTGCTCACGAGCATTATCTACTGATTCTTCTGCCTGCCAGCCGTAACGGTGTGAGCGAGATGCAGGGTTACCGAAGTTACCGTCCATCGTCATGCACTGAACCATTTTTTCAGCAACACGTGGATCGACTGGGCATGTAGCTGAATAGTCAAAGTAAATAGGCAGTTTCATTTTCTACTCCAATGTAAAAACTGACCGCTAAGAGCGGGCATTAACACCGTGAGGTGCTGCACTAATCGTTGTAGTGCTCGTATTTTTATGTGCAAAACCATTATTAACCGCAAGATCGATATCTTGACGATCAGAAATCTCTAAAACTTCGTTATCTTTCATTAGCTCACCGAGCGTAATGTCGTTTAAGAAGCTGCTGATTCGGGAGCTTAAATCACGCCATAGGGTGTGAGTTAAACAACGACTGCCACCTTGGCAATCTGCTCGACCGTGACACTTAGTTGCATCAACTGATTCGTCTACTGCAGCAATTACAGTTCCGACAGCGATGTCGCTCGCTTCAGCCCCTAAACGGTAACCACCGCCAGGACCACGAACACTAGCAACTAAGCCAGCTTTACGTAACTTAGAAAATAGCTGTTCTAAGTAAGATAACGAGATGCCTTGTCGCTCTGAAATATCAGCCAGAGGAACTGGGCTTTTTTGCGAATGCAGTGCTACATCTAGCATAGCTGTTACCGCATATCTTCCTTTAGATGTAAGTTTCATATCACACCGTATCCACATTGTTTATGTGGTTGGAATCTTCCCATACCCGACTAAATTGGTCAAGTATTTAGTTGACTATTTTAGTCAGGTATTCACCCTTAGGGTTTATGTGGGCTTTATTTGTCGTTTTTGCTCTTCTCAATTGAAGTCAAAATGCCGCGTAGAGTGTTGATCTCTTGTAGCTCTGGACGAGCTCGACTGAACAGACGACGTAGCTTATTCATCACCTGACCCGGCTTATCCTTAGAGATAAATTGGGTATCAATGATCACTTTTTCAAGGTGCTCGTAGAACATTTCTAGTTCTTCGTGACGAGGGTATTCATCTTGTTGCTGTGGCTGATATTGGCTAGCGACCATATCAAGGTGGGCTACACGCACTTCGTAGCTCAGAGTCTGTACTGCCATTGCAAGGTTTAGCGAGCTGTATTCAGGGTTAGCAGGGATACATACATGGAAGTGGCACTTCTGAAGCTCATCGTTAGTCAAGCCAGTACGTTCACGGCCGAACACTAATGCGACAGGGTGCTTTTGACCTTCAATCGCAAACTTTTGTCCACACTCACGAGGCTCAAGCATTGGCCATTCCAGCGTACGTGAACGTGCACTCGAACCAACCACTAAACCACAGTCTTTTACAGCTTCGTCCAGTGTAGAAACGATGGTCGCGTTTTCTGCGATGTCACCTGCACCCGCAGCCAGTGCTAAGGTCTGCTCGTCAACTTCACATTGAGGGTCTACAAGAACCAATTGACTCAAACCCATCACTTTCATTGCGCGAGCTGCTGATCCGATATTTCCCGAATGAGACGTACCAACCAGAACGACTTTTACATTGTCTAACATGCTATATGACACCACTTTAAAAATAATCGCGAGATATTAACACATAGCAAAGTAAAATGGTCAGACCCTTCGCGTAATGTGAAACCAAGAGTTCAAAAAATAACCACTTCCCTTTTGGTAAAACTTTGGTATACTCGCCGCCGCTTTAAATTGTTCTTTAACATCTTGTGGGAAAAACCATATGCATCCAATGCTAAACATTGCGATACGCGCTGCGCGTAAAGCTGGCAACCATATTGCTAAATCTCTAGAAACAACTGATAAGATCGAATCGTCTCTAAAAGGTAACAACGATTACGTTACCAACATTGCTCAAGAAGCTGAGTACATGATCATTGAGACAATCAAAGCATCTTACCCAGAGCACAGCATTATTTCTGAAGAGAAAGGCCTGACTGAAGGTAAAGACTCTGATGTACAATGGATCGTTGACCCACTAGATGGCACCAACAACTTTGTAAAAGGTTTCCCTCACTTCTCTGTATCTATCGCTGTTCGCATGAACGGTCGTACAGAAGTTGCTTGTGTTTATGACCCAATGCTAAACGAGCTATTCACAGCTCAACGTGGCGCTGGCGCTCAACTTAACAACGCTCGTATGCGTGTTACTCAACTAAAAGACCTTCAAGGTACTGTTCTAGCGACTGGTTTCCCATTCAAGCAAAAACAACACTCTGAATCTTTCATGAAGATCATCTCTGGTCTATTCATCGACTGTGCTGACTTCCGTCGTACTGGTTCTCCTGCTCTTGACCTATGTTACCTAGCAGCTGGCCGTGTTGATGGTTACCTAGAACTTGGCCTTAAGCCATGGGATCTAGCAGCTGGCGATCTAATCGCTCGTGAAGCTGGTGCTATCATGACTGACTTTGCTGGCGGTACTGATTACATGACTTCTGGTAATGTTGTTGCTTCAAGCGCACGTGGTGTTAAGTCTATTCTTAAGCACGTTCGTGAGAACGCTAACGAAGGTATGCTGAAGTAATTCAGGCCTTACGTTAACGCTCCCTGTTTCAAGGGAGGGTAGAAATTCCAAAGCCTCGCTATATAGCGAGGCTTTTTTGTATCTGCGTTTTGAGATACGAGATACGAGATACGAGATACGAGATACGAGATACGATCAGGATGTCTCTTAGTGAAATGAAGTTCAACATACTTCAACGCTAAATTGTATTGAGCTTCCCTAGAATACAGACGTAAAAAAACCGCTAGTTGCCTAGCGGTTTTTTTGGTTTAGCGAAACTTATTAAGCCAAGGCCTAAGGCATCTCGTCAAACTCTTCACCTTCTTTGTCCACTTGTGGTGGCATTAGGTGTTCACGCGTAATACCCAACTTCATAGCTAGTGCAGATGCAACGTAGATAGAAGAGTAAGTACCAACCGTAATACCCAATAGAAGTGCAGTCGCGAAGCCGTGAATCATAGCGCCGCCCTGAACGAACAGTGCGATAACTACGAATAACGTGGTACCAGAAGTGATCAATGTACGGCTCAGTGTTTGTGTGATTGAGCTGTTCAGTACTTCAGGTGCTTCACCCTTACGCATCTTACGGAAGTTCTCACGAATACGGTCGAATACAACAATGGTATCGTTGAGGGAGTAACCGACGACCGTTAGCAAGGCTGCTACGATGGTAAGGTCGACCTCAATTTGCATTAGAGAGAACACACCAAGCGTGATGATAACATCGTGCGCAAGTGCTAATACCGCACCCGCCGCCAAACGCCATTCGAATCGCACTGATACGTAGATCAAGATACAGATAAGAGAAACAAGGATAGCAAGGCCACCCGCTTCTGTTAATTCGTCACCCACGTTAGGACCAACGAACTCGATACGACGCATTTCAACTTGCTCACCAGTACCATTCTCAATAGCAGAAAGGATTTGGTTGCCAAGCGTTTCGCCCGCTACGCCATCACGTGGACGTAAACGAACCATCACATCACGAGCTGAACCGAAGTTCTGTACCGTTGCATCACCAAAGCCTTCGGCTTCTAGTGCACTACGAATATCAGGAAGGTGTGCCGGTTGTTCAAAACCAACTTCAATCAGAGTACCGCCAGTAAAATCTAGACCCCAGTTCAACGATTTCGTTGTTAGGGTGAAGATAGCAGTACCAATCATCAAGATAGAAAAAACAAAGGCAACCTTTGACCAACGCATAAAGTCGATCATTTTGTCTGCTTTTAGAATCTGAAACATATTAATTCCTAGCCTTAGATCGACAGTTTTTTAACGCGTTTGCCGCCATACATCAGGTTCACGATACAACGTGTTCCGACAATAGCTGTAAACATTGAAGTCAAGATACCGATAGACAGCGTTACCGCGAAGCCTTTGATAGCACCCGTACCCACAGCAAATAGAATAATTGCTGTTAGTAGTGTGGTGATGTTGGCATCGGCGATTGTGCTGAATGCGTTCGCGTAACCTTGGTGAATCGCTTGTTGTGGACTGCGTCCATCTCGAAGCTCTTCACGTATACGCTCAAAGATCAGAACGTTCGCATCAACCGCCATACCGACCGTTAATACGATACCGGCAATACCTGGTAGGGTCATGGTAGCCCCCGGAATCATCGACATAACACCGATAATCAACACCAAGTTAGCCATTAGTGCAACGTTCGCAATCAGACCAAAGCTACGGTAGTAAAGCAGTGTAAACAGCATTACAGCAGCCATACCCCAAACCATCGCCATGATACCCATATCGATGTTTTGCTGACCCATAGATGGACCAATGGTACGTTCTTCTACAATCGAGATAGGCGCAATCAATGCACCAGCACGCAGTAGAAGTGCCAAGTTATGAGCTTCAGCCGTTGAGTCGATACCAGTAATACGGAAGTTACGGCCTAGCGCAGATTGAATCGTCGCTTGGTTAATCACTTCTTCGTGCTTACTTAAGATCACTCGACCTTCAGGTGTTTTACGGCCACTGTCTTTGTACTCTGCAAATACCGTAGCCATAAGCTTACCGATATTCTGACGAGAGAATGCAGACATCTTGCTACCACCTTCGCTATCTAGCGAGATGTTAACTTGTGGGCGACCATATTCATCAACACTTGAGCTTGCATCAGTAATACTTGAACCGCCTAGAATAACGCGCTTCTTAAGTACCACAGGGCGACCATCACGATCTTGCTTGATTTCGCTACCCGCAGGGGCACGACCAGAAGCGGCAGCGGCTAAGTCAGCACTGCTATCTACTTCACGGAACTCAAGCGTCGCGGTAGCACCAAGGATTTCTTTAGCGCGAGCCGTGTCTTGAACACCAGGCAATTCCACTACAATACGGCTAGAGCCTTGACGTTGAACCAAAGGTTCAGCAACACCAAGTTCGTTAACACGGTTACGTAGAATGGTAATGTTTTGCTCAACCGCGTAGTTACGGATTTCTTGAAGACGAGTATCTGTAAAGCTTGCAACCAAAGAGAAACGACCGTTAGATTCAGAATCTACAAACGTCATATCTTGGTGCTTAGATTGCAGTAGCGATTTCGCTTCAGCAAGCTGCTCTTCGTTACGTAGAATCACTTCAACCGCATCTTTACCAGATGGGCGAATCGCACGGTAACGGATTTTATCTTCACGAAGTTCACTACGGAATGCTTCTTCTTGTTGGCCAACCAGCTTTTGCATCGCAGCGTCCATATCCACTTCCATTAAGAAGTGAACACCACCACGTAGGTCAAGACCAAGTTTCATTGGTGCAGCACCAATAGATTCAAGCCAATTAGGCGTTGAAGCCGCTAGGTTTAAAGCAACGATAACGTCATCGCCTAATGCTTCTGTGATGATATCACGGGCACTAATTTGCGTATCTGTGTCGTTAAAGCGAACAAGAATGGAACCGTCTTCGAGAGCAACGGATTTAGTAGAAAGGTTTTCTGCTTCAAGAGCATTGGTGACAGCATCCAGCGTAGACATATCTACAGAGGCGCCGCGCGCCCCTGTAACTTGAACTGCCGGATCTTCACCGTATATATTTGGAAGTGCGTACAACGCAGCGATAGCGATGGCAAACACCACCATCAAATACTTCCATAACGGGTAACGGTTTAGCACAGCGAGGATCCTCTAGCTGTTTATAGAGATTTCAGAGTACCTTTTGGTAGCACTGCTGTAACGAAGTCTTTCTTGATAACTACTTCGTTGTTTGCGTTCAGTTCGATAGCAACGTAGTCGCTGTCTTCAGCAATCTTAGTGATCTTGCCAATTAGGCCGCCGCTTGTAAGAACTTCATCGCCTTTGCCCATAGAAGACATAAGGTTCTTGTGCTCTTTAACACGCTTAGCTTGTGGACGGTAGATCATGAAGTAGAAGATCACAGCGAACATACCTAGCATGATAAGCATTTCGAAACCGCCGCCTGCTGGTGCACCTTCTGCTGCTGCGTGAGCTTGAGAAATAAACATTTAAAACATCCTCTATTATATTTTCGTAATTGTTTGTCTAATTGGGTCACATCCCTTTATTTTCAAGCCCCATCACTCGGAAGAGAGATAGGGCTCGCAAAAAAAGAAATACTAAGATTCTTTACCTAGTGGTGGCACTTCACGCCCCATTCTTGCGTAGAACTCTGCAACGAACTCTTCAAAGCGGTCTTCATCGATAGACTGACGAATGTCTGACATTACTCGTTGGTAGAAACGCAGGTTATGAATCGTGTTCAGTCGAGCACCTAGGATTTCGTTACAACGATCCAAATGGTGTAAGTACGACTTGCTGTAGTTCTTACAAGTGTAACAGTCACACTCTGAATCTAGTGGTGTTGTATCGGTTTTATGCTTCGCATTACGGATCTTGATCACACCTTCAGTCACAAACAGGTGGCCGTTACGTGCATTTCGCGTTGGCATTACACAGTCAAACATGTCGATACCACGACGAACACCTTCAACCAAGTCTTCCGGTTTGCCTACGCCCATTAGGTAACGTGGCTTATCTTCTGGCAGTTGAGGACATGTGTGCTCAAGAATGCGGTGCATATCTTCTTTTGGTTCGCCTACTGCTAGGCCGCCTACTGCGTAACCGTCAAAACCAATTTCAGTTAGGCCTTTAACGGATACATCACGAAGGTCTTCGTACACGCCACCTTGAACGATACCGAACAGTGAGTTCGGGTTTTCAAGTTTGTCGAAGTGGTTACGTGAACGCTCAGCCCAACGAAGAGACATCTCCATGGAGTCTTTTGCTTCTTTGTGTGTCGCTGGGTAAGGCGTACACTCATCGAAGATCATTACGATGTCTGAACCTAGATCCTTTTGGATTTCCATAGACTTCTCAGCGTCCATGAAGATCTTGTCACCGTTTACAGGGTTACGGAAATGAACACCCTCTTCAGTGATTTTACGCATTGCACCTAGGCTGAATACTTGGAAGCCGCCTGAATCAGTCAGGATAGGACCGTGCCAGTTCATGAAATCGTGCAGGTCACCGTGCATTTTCATGATTTCTTGACCAGGACGTAGCCATAGGTGGAATGTGTTACCTAATAGGATTTCAGCACCTGTGTCTTTTACTTCTTCAGGTGTCATACCTTTAACAGTACCGTAAGTACCTACAGGCATGAATGCTGGGGTTTCAACGCTACCGCGTTCAAACTGAAGTTGACCACGACGTGCGCCGCTATTAGTTTTTTTAAGTTCGTATTTTAATTTCACGAAGCCTCCAATATGCCAGAGAAACAATCTGACTGTTAATTCAGAACCTTAGGCCAAACAAAAGTTCAGTCTAGTGGGCTCTATGAGGAGCGGTCGCGTATTCCTTGCGAGAGATTAGACAGACACCCTGCCCGACTCCTAGCTTACTGCTAGCACCCGTAAATTTTTGTATCGCTTAAACCAGCTTAAGTTAGCTCGTTTTCTTATTGATGAACATCGCATCGCCGTAGCTGAAGAAACGGTATTCGCTCTTCACGGCGTGATCGTATGCGCCCATCACATTATCGTAGCCAGCAAATGCACTCACCAACATAATCAGCGTTGATTCTGGTAAGTGGAAATTGGTAATCAAGCAATCCACCAACTGGTATTCATAGCCAGGGAAGATGAAGATTTCTGTATCACCAAAGAAAGGAACGAGCTCGGTGCCTTTCTTCACTGCATCTTGAGCTGCACTTTCTAGTGAGCGTACTGACGTTGTACCAACAGCAATAATACGGCCGCCACGCGCTTTTGCTGCAGCTACGGCGTCAACCACTTCTTGCGGCACTTCAACGTACTCAGCATGCATGTGGTGATCGTTAATATTATCAACTTTTACTGGCTGGAACGTACCAGCGCCAACGTGAAGTGTCACGTAAGCAAACTCAACACCTTTTTCTTTCATGTCAGCCATTAGCTTGTCATCAAAGTGAAGGCCTGCTGTTGGCGCTGCAACCGCACCCGGCTTTTCATTATAGACAGTCTGGTAGCGCTCTTTATCTGCATCTTCATCAGGACGATCGATGTAAGGAGGCAGTGGCATGTGACCAACACTGTTAAGAATCTCTAAAACGCTTTGATCGGATGTGAAATGGATTTCGAATAACGCATCATGACGCGCCACCATTTCAGCTTCATATTCATCGTTCTCACCAAGGAACAACTTGGTACCCGGCTTCGGTGATTTAGAACAACGAACATGCGCAAGAATGCTTTTCTCATCAAGCATACGTTCAACCAGCACTTCAAGCTTACCGCCTGATGCCTTGCGACCAAATACACGAGCTGGAATCACTCGAGTATTGTTGAAAACAACAAGATCGCCTGGCTCAACCAAGTCTAAAACGTCTTTAAACGAACCATCAGCTAGGTTACCGCTGTTGCCATCTAATTTAAGCAGGCGGCTTGCTGTACGCTCCTCTTGAGGGTAGCGAGCAATGAGTTCATCTGGTAGGTCAAAGTGAAAATCTGAAACTTGCATGTGTCTAGTCTTGTCTTAGTTGATGAGATTTGTGCCGTTGACGAATCATAAATCGTAGTTGCTGGATAATCGTTTCGGTAAGTCAATCGTTACCAGAAACACATCGCAAACACGACTAAAAATTTCGCAGTGGGCTAGTATAGGCACACGAGCCGCAATAGCAAGGTTTACAGCACTGGATTATTGTAAAGAGGCGTAAAATAATGCGACTGATTCACCTCCTCAAACTAAAGAATTAGTTGCATAAAACTCACCCAAGAATGCGTCAGATCTCAGTTATTTTTTGGATAAAAAACTATAGTAATAGCAACAAATAAAAAAGAAGGAGGTTCGTATGATCAAGGTTGAAGATATGATGACTCGCAACCCTCATACCCTATTGCGCTCACACTCACTGGCCGATGCTAAGCACATGATGGAAGCGCTTGATATCCGCCATATACCGGTCGTCGATTCTGATAGACAACTACTAGGTGTCGTCACCCAACGAGACGTTCTAGCCGCTCAAGAATCCAGCCTACAAAACATCCCACAAGCTCAATCTTTTACTCTTGCTACTCCCCTCAACGACATCATGCACAAAAGTGTTATGTCAGTAGAGCCGCGTGCAGGATTAAAAGAATCGGCTATTTATATGCAGAAGCACAAAGTGGGCTGTTTACCTGTCGTAGAAAACCACGAACTAGTAGGCATTATTACAGACAGCGATTTTGTCACGATAGCGATCAATTTGCTGGAGCTGCAAGAAGAAGTCGAGCCAGAAGAGGCGGAAGTAGAGTAAAGCTCAGAAGTGATATAAAGAAGAGCGGCCAATTCAGCCGCTCAGAGGGATTGTTGTCGCAGCGGATTATTATAGAAGCTCAGATACCACATCTGCTAACTGATGGAATGTCTCACGACGTGATGAGCTAGGGCGCCACACAAGGCCGATGTCTCGATACGCTTGCTGGCCTGGAGGATCGATCACAACAAGATTCTGGTTTTCCAATAAACCGTGGTCGATCGCCATCTGAGGAATAAAGGTAGTACCTAACCCATTAGCTACCATTTGCACCAATGTGTGCAAGCTAGTTGCTGTGAACGGGTTTATCTTCTCTTTATCCGTTAACTTACACGCTGACACGGCATGCTCGGTTAAGCAATGCTCGTTCTCCAACAAGAATACAGATTCGTCTGGCAGGTCATCGTATTTAATCGGAACGCGAATACCATCAGCTTGATTGCGACTGATCACCATCCGGAAAGGGTCTTGCCCAACAACTTGGCTTTCCATATTGTCTATATCGACAGGCAAAGCCAGAATCAGTACATCTAGGTCTCCATGACGGAGCGCAGCCAATAGGTTGGTTGTTGTATCTTCACGTAACAGCAGATTTAGTTGTGGAAAGCGCTGGTTGGCTTCTTGTACCAAATCGCACAAAAGAAAAGGAGCAATAGTAGGGATACACCCAACTCGCAGCTGTCCTTGCATCGCATCGCCGTTACATAGATTTCCAAGCTCAACCAGATCTTGTCCTTTCGCTAGTAGCTCTCGACCGTGCTTTACCACCAGCTCACCGGCTTGCGTGAAAACCAGCGGGCTCTTTTTATCTTTCTTCTCATAAAGCGGGCAACCGATGAGTTCTTCCAGATTTTGGATACCTTTACTTAGCGTCGATTGGCTAACGAAACAGCGATCAGCGGCATCACTGAAATGACGAGTTTCGTGAAGAGTAACAAGATAGTGAAGTTGCTTAAGACTTGGCCATTTATTCATGAAATTACTTTGTAATATGAGTAGGATAAGTTACGTAAAGGTCATAAGACCTAAGGACAGGACAAAGAATAAGCTTATCGCTTTTTTCGATTAACTTAATCTATTTAATTCGCTTTTTTCTATAGTACCGATTGTACTATAGTTTGTCCCGTAGAAACGGAGCCCAAACAAAGATGTGTTGGGCCAACTAATTTTTAGGAGATTCCAAAATGGTACTAGTAGGTCGTCAAGCCCCTGACTTTACTGCAGCAGCTGTTCTAGGTAACGGTGAGATCGTTGATAACTTCAACTTCGCAGAATTCACTAAAGGTAAGAAAGCTGTAGTTTTCTTCTACCCACTAGACTTCACTTTCGTTTGTCCTTCAGAGCTAATCGCTTTCGACAACCGTCTTGAAGATTTCCAAGCTAAAGGCGTTGAAGTAATCGGTGTTTCTATCGATTCTCAATTCTCTCACAACGCATGGCGTAACACTGCTATCGCTGATGGCGGTATCGGTCAAGTTAAATACCCTCTAATTGCTGACGTTAAGCACGAGATCTGCAAAGCATACGATGTTGAGCACCCAGAAGCAGGCGTTGCTTTCCGTGGTTCTTTCCTAATCGACGCTGACGGTCTTGTACGTCACCAAGTAGTTAACGATCTTCCACTAGGTCGTAACATCGACGAAATGCTACGCATGGTAGACGCACTAAACTTCCACGAGAAGAACGGTGAAGTTTGTCCTGCACAATGGGAAGAAGGTAAATCAGGTATGGACGCATCTCCAAAAGGTGTTGCAGCATTCCTATCTGAGCACGCTGACGACCTAAGCAAGTAATTACCTCTTAAGCCCGAACTCAACACGGGTTAATGGTTGGAAGACTCTCTATAAAGAGACATAAAGCATAAGCTAATAGCGCAAAGCGCACCGCCAATCAGTTAAGAAGTAAAGTCCTATTAAAAGCCCGAAGTTAACGCTTCGGGCTTTTTGTTTTCTCACTAGCCTTCACCGTAAGCTGTCTCTTGTGATACATAATTGAGGTAGCTCTAAACCCAAACTTTACCCCTATTTTCCTCTAGCACTGCCTATTCATGTCCGTATCTAGATTGCTATTATTTCATCAGTATCTTTTTGAACGGATAAACACGATGAACACCGAAATTGAAGTCTGTATCGATAACTTAGAATCTCTTGATAACGCACTATCTGGTGGCGCGAATCGAATTGAGCTTTGCTCTTCATTGGCACTTGGCGGATTAACTCCAAGCTTCGGAATGATGAAGCAAGCGGCAATAATTTCGTCCGTTCCTGTCTACGCTATGATAAGACCAAGACAAGGCGATTTCATTTTCGATAACGACGATATGCTCTGTATGCTTGAAGATATTGAAGCTTGTGCAAATGCAGGATTGGATGGGGTCGTACTTGGTGTGTTAGCGCCGAACGGAAGTATTGATATGCCAAAGATGCAACAACTGGCTGACAAAGCGCACTCGTTAAAGCTTGGGATTACCTTCCACAGAGCCATCGATCAAAGCTCTGATTACCAAGCAGCATTAGAGCAGGTGATTACACTTGGATGCGAAAGAGTCCTGACATCAGGGCTTGCTGTAAATGCCAAACAAGGCATTGATGTATTGGCAGCAATGGTCAAACAAGCCAATGGACGAATTGATATCATGGCGGGAGCTGGCGTTAACGCTGCGAATGCTAAAATGATTCAAAGCGCTACCCAAGTACCTGCTCTTCACCTTTCAGGTAAATCAACAAGACCGAGCCTAATGGAAAACAACTCAAGTGCTCAAATGGGCAATGATGATATTGATGATTATCAGATCCCAGTGACCGACGCGAGTAAGATATCTGATGTGAGAGCCGCCCTCACCGCTTAGGGCAATAGTCGCCAGCACAAATCCAGAGAACCTCGCTGACTAATCTAACTGACTGACGTATATTAGATTTAATAGCGCAGAAAATTTTCATGGATAGATATGGCTAAAGACTTATTCAGCTCTCTTGATTTAAACCTGTTACGAACATTCCTGATTGTTTATCAAGAAAAAAACACCAGAAAGGCTGCGGAGCGACTCTTTGTTTCACAGCCTGCTGTTAGCCAAGCCCTACAAAAGCTAAGACACCACTTCAACGATGACCTTTTTGTAAAGGTTCATGGAGGCTTACAACCTACGGCATTTTCAGAGCAGCTCACTAATCAAATCAAACCGTTCATGGACGGTCTATCTATCGCGATTAATACATCGAACGCTTTTGACCCGAAAGAGATTGATTACACGCTAAAAATAGCCCTATCTCCAGTGGTACTTTCTTGTCTGTCTGGCTCACTTTTTAAAGATATAAGAGCACAAGCACCAAACGCTAAACTAAAGCTTGTTCCATGGTCAAACTCGTCTGTCTCAGATATACAAAAAGATGAGGTTTTAATGGGAGTAAGCTACCTGGGAGAAAAGACAAGTAAAGAAGTCTATACAAGGCAGCTCATTGAATTAACAGGACGTATATTTGTTAGGAAAGATCACCCTTTAAAGCAAGACACCATAACTCCATATGACATGGCAGGGTACGAAATCGCATCATTAGTAACACCAGGTTGGAATGACAATTTTAGCTTGGCGTCTCAGATTTTAACTGACCTCTCCATCGAGCACAGTATCGGTTTTCGTAGCGAATTGGTCATGGCTCTGATCGACGTCATTCAGCATACTGATATGTACATGCCCCACTCCAACCTTTTCCCAGTAGAAAACTATCCAACATTACGCGGGATAGATGTCTCAGTCGACGGAAAAACGCTGAAGACTCCGGTCTATAGTTATATACACATTAAAAATCGAAACTCACCTTTAACAAATTGGCTTTCAAAACTCATAGAGCAAGTTTTATCAGAACAAGTACAAAAGTAAGTTCGATTAAAAGTTATATATTGTACTTTACTCTTCCGGACGCCAGCTCAGTGCGCTAGCAATAGTACCGATAACTAACGTATCTTTCTCATCATCATTAAGTTCAGGAATCATCTGTAAAGTTAGCATTCCATTCGTCTGAGCGGCTGCTACCTCTTGTGAAGCTTGTTTAAAGCTATACCCTAAAGGTTTTTCAACTGACATCAAAAGATCTTTACTTGAGTGGACAGTTTCTACATCATATTTATTCAACCCAACTCGTATGTAGCCAGCTTCTTTCTTCTCTAAACTAACTTTAATCATCCCAGATTGAGGCTCTAAGACGAACTCTCCTACTTTCTCATTCCTTTGGGTTACAGAACAGCGATAAGGCTTATTGCCATCGAAATCAACACCCATATAGTTAACTGAAGTCCCACCGCCAGAACAAATTAAGTTCCACACCTGACCATTGTCGTTTCTAGTAATCTCAGCAGCAAGCTCTCCGTCTTTAAAAGAGACAGTATCAAACCATGTTGAGCTTGATGAGTTTCGACTGTATTTGCCTTGATACATACCTGCAATATCAAACGTTCCTTCTTGTCCCAATCCCCAGAAGTCACCATCTGTTTTAATAATAAGTTGCGGTTGCTTACTAACCACTTCTGATTTGTCCATGATGGCAACGCTGCCGCACGCTGTTAACGTGAAAAGAGGGGGCAAAACTAAAAGAAACTTTTTCATACTGATATCTACCTGAAAAATAAATGTGGAGGATAAATTCAGCAAGAGAATAAATTAAAGATTAATCGGAATATAGTAAACACTAATGAGCCACATCGACATTATCGTCATTTTCATCATTACATCGGAACAAATACACTAAATAACATAAGGTTAAGTAGACGTTTATCTATCAAACTCATTTTGTAAGGCTACGTAAGACAAAGCACTCGCTAAGTAACGATAACAACCACTGATAAGTACACGTTATTACAGAGATAACCAATGCGAATTAGCCTGCTCTTTCAAAGTCCATATAATGATTACCGTTATCCAGTTTAATTCTCTGGGTTCATTCATGGATCGACCTAATGCTAAGGAGAGCAAAAATTACTTCGGTGGTACCATGAAACTAAAAACACTTCTTCTAACTTCGGCTTTATTCTCAACCTCTGCATTTTCAAGTGGTCTTCATTTATCCCCGGAACTAAAAATTGGCTCTTATCATGGCTTCGGAGTGCAGGCGGGCATCACTGATGTGGCAAATTTAGGTGCCGTTTATCTTAGCTATTCTCACCTTTGGTATGACAGCGATCGATATGACGAAACGGTTGATGCGTATCGTGTTGGTATCCAAAACATGTTTGGAAGAAACCAAACCCACGGCTTTCAGGCTGAGATTGGTATGGCAAGTTATGACGGTACAAAAACGCGCTCAGGCGAAGTAGAAGAGAAAACAACACATGGTATAAGCCTAGGTGGTGCCTACGTTTACCAAGCGATACCAATGCTTGGATTACGTGCTGGTGTTGATATGAATATTTTTGATCACAACAAAACCTTTGTGCCTTACGACACAACGGTCAATTTCAATCTTGGTGCCATTATTAGCTTCTAAAGATAAGCTCTATTTGAGTGCGTCATCAAGGCTTTGATCGCCTAAGTGACGTACATCTTTACCCTTCACAAAGTAAATGATGTATTCGCAGATATTCTGGCAACGGTCTCCGACTCGCTCGATCGCACGCGCTGACCACATCACCTGCAAAATATTAGGAATGTTCTTCGGGTCTTCCATCATATAGGTCATTAACTGACGAATAACGGCCTCGTACTCCGCATCCAACTTATCATCAAGCTTGTGAACTTCTGCTGCCGCATCAACATCCATACGAGCAAAAGCATCTAATACTTGGTGAAGCATGGTGATTGCCTGACGGCAAAGAGGCTCTAACGAAACATGGAATTTCTGCTCTTTGGTCGAAGGGATCTCAATAGCACCTTGAGCAATTTTAGAGGCAACATCGCCAATACGTTCCAGATCGGTAATCGTTTTGATGATCGCCATAATCAAACGCAGATCTTTAGCTGTCGGCTGACGCTTTGCAATAATTCGAGTACACGCCTCATCAATCGACACTTCCATCGCATTCACTTTATGGTCATCACGAATCACTTTTTTAGCCAATTCAACATCGTCTTTATGAAGCGCCTGCATTGCAAACGAGAGTTGCTGCTCCACTAACCCGCCCATGGTCAATACATGAGTACGGATCGATTCTAACTCGACATTGAATTGCCCTGAAATGTGGCGACCGAAATGCATATTTGCTCCTTGAAAGAAATGAAGAAAGCCATTTTTGCAGAGTGACTTAGCTCTAGGTGACACCTTTGTAGAGGTTAGCCATACCTACCAGTAATGTAGTCTTCCGTCTGGTTTTTCAATGGAGACGTAAAAATTGAGTCCGTATCTGAGTACTCGATCAATTTTCCCATATGAATAAAGGCAGTATGGTCACTTACACGCGCGGCTTGTTGCATGTTGTGTGTAACAATCACCACTGTGTATTGCGTTTTGAGATCGTTGATCAACTCTTCAATCGTCAAAGTAGAAATAGGATCCAGTGCCGATGTAGGCTCATCTAATAAAAGCACTTCAGGTTCAATAGCAACCGCACGAGCGATAACCAAACGCTGCTGTTGGCCGCCAGATAAACCAAAAGCATTCTCATGCAATCGGTCCTTCACTTCATCCCATAATGCAGCAGCGCGCAGAGAGCGTTCAACCGCATCATCAAGGTCTCGGCTGTTGCTAACGCCTTGTAGCCTCAAGCCATAAACCACATTCTCATAGATAGATTTAGGAAAAGGGTTGGGACGCTGGAATACCATACCAACACGGCGTCGTAAGGTCGCGACATCCACCTTAGGGTGATACACGTTCTTACCATGAAGCTTCACTTTGCCGGAAACCTTACACCCTTCAACAAGATCGTTCATGCGATTAATGCAGCGCAGCAGAGTCGACTTACCACACCCAGAAGGGCCGATAAACGCGGTCACCTGCCCCTTCGGGATCTGCATCGAGATATCATCAAGTGCTTGGCTCTCTTTATAGTAAAGATTTAGCCCTTCAATCGAGATAGCAATTTGCTCATCCTTCAGGTTGTGAACATCAAGTGGTGCTTGGTAACCCAAGGTTTCATTAATCGAGAACATCTAATCTTGTCCTAAGGTTCGGTATTTTTCACGCAAGTTATTACGGATATTGATGGCTGTTAAGTTCAACCCAACAATCACCGTAACCAATAAAAATGAAGTCGCATACACTAAAGGTCGTGCCGCTTCGATATTAGAGGTTTGAAAACCAACATCATAGATATGAAAGCCCAAATGCATGAACTTTCTGTCTAAGTGTAGATACGGGAACTGACCATCGACTGGCAAGCTGGATGCTAATTTCACAACGCCCACCAGCATGAGTGGAGCAACTTCCCCCGCGGCTCTCGCGATTGCCAAAATCAAACCAGTGATAATCGCTGGGCTTGCCATCGGTAAAACAATGCGCCAAAGCGTCTCAAATTGAGTAGCACCAAGCGCTAATGAACCGTGCCTCACTGCACTAGGAATACGCGTTAAGCCCTCTTCAGTGGTTACGATAACGACTGGAAGCGTCAAGACCGCTAAGGTTAGTGCTGACCAAAGTAGACCCGGTGTGCCAAATGTCGGTGCTGGCAATCGCTCTGCATAGAACAACGTATCAATCGAGCCACCAATGGTATAGACGAAAAAGCCTAAACCAAAAACGCCATACACAATCGACGGTACACCCGCCAAGTTAATCACGGCGATACGAATCAAACGTGTTAGTGCGTTGTTTTTTGCGTATTCATGAAGATATATCGCAGCGACCACGCCAAGCGGCATCACGACGATCGACATGAGAATAACCAGCAAAACGGTGCCGAAGATCGCAGGAAACACACCGCCTTCAGAGTTTGAGTCTCGCGGATTCTCTGATAAGAACTTCCAAACTTGTTTGCCCCAGTGCCCAACCTTTTCTAGGTAAGACATATTATTCGGGTACCAATAATCCAGAATGTGACTTAGCGAGATCTCGACCAGCTCGCCTGTCATATCCTCAACCAGCAAGCTTTCGACATTAAGCTGCGTTCTAAGGTGCTCAAGCTTAACTTCGGCTTCATCCAACTGGCGGTTTAATTCCAGCTTAGTTTGAGTATAGGTTGTAAGGTATTCATCGCTCACTGACTCATTGAGTTCAAGCTTACGCTTTTCTAAGCGCAGGTTTTCCAATTGCCAGCTGATATTGCGAATTTCTTGGTTCACAACACGCGACGTTTCTTTACGTAATGTATCAGCGAACGCCAAACCTTGTTCGAGCTTTTGGTCTATGTTCGAGTCAAAAGTGCCAGAAGCGGTTTTAAAACCCACCGGCTTACCAAAGAAATAGCCACCTCGACTTCGTTCAATCACAACCCAATCAAGCGGGGTGGTTGGTTCACGTAAGTTAACATCCAATATGGAAACAAAGTCCGCAGGGTACAGCTCTCTGTTGGCAACTTTAATGCTTAAGCGCTGTATTAGCCCAGTCGACAAATTTTGAGGTGACAAGAGATCATGGACTTGTGGAACTTGCTCTATCGGGATGTATTTTCGTTCATATAACTGACCAACCAATACATCTTGTTTTGATACGGTTTCGTCAAGATCGACCACGAGTGATAAGTCTTTGGAATCAACTTGCCATTGGTACAAAGGTGCGGGCCAAAAATAGGTTAAGCCCTTCCAACCAATCAGCAGCATTAGGCCAAGAACAGAAAGCATACTGATGCTCACCGCCCCACCCGTTAGCCATATCCACGGAGAGCCCGATTTAACCCAAGATAATAGTGACTTCAGTTTATTCATCATGATCGACCTTGCTCTTGGCGTGCTGAAATCAAGGAGCTGCAAAGATCACGAGACACGCTAGTCAAGCCACTAAAAGCCATTGATACACATTGAGCCAAACCTTTAAAACTACAGCGCACGATATTTATCTCTCAGTCTTTGTCTAACCCACTCAGCAACTGAGTTCACCGCGAATGTAAAGATAAACAGCAACAGTGCAGCCAAGAACAGCAAGCGGAAATGAGAACCGCCCACTTCTGATTCTGGTAGTTCAACAGCAATCGTTGCCGATAAGGTTCTCATCCCTTCCAAAATATTCCAGTCAAGAATTGGAGTGTTACCTGTCGCCATCAAGACGATCATGGTTTCACCAACTGCTCGCCCTAGGCCCATCATAACCGCAGAAAAGATACCTGGACTCGCCGTCAATAACACCACATAAATAAGCGTCTGCCACGCCGTCGCACCCAACGCTAATGAGCCATCAGACAAATGCTTAGGTACAGAGAAAATAGCATCTTCAGCAATAGTGAAAATCGTTGGGATGACCGCAAAGCCCATAGCAAAACCAACCACTAGAGCATTGCGTTGGTCAAAGTCGATACCATAGCTGGCCAAGAAGGTACGAATATCACCACCAAATAACAAGGCTTCAATGTTGTTTCCACCAGCAAACACCGCAACCACTGTAATCACCAATACCGGAATCAATATCAGAGCATGCCAACCATTAGAGAAGCGACCCGTTACCATCTTCGGTAAACAGAACCAAACAAGTCCAGTCAGCAGTGTGCTCAGTGGTAATAACACCATCAATGAGAAGACAGCTGTTAAATGCGTCTCGACGATTGGAGCAAACCAAAGCCCGGCCAAGAATCCAATGATCACGGTCGGAAGTGCTTCCATCAGTTCTATCGAAGGCTTCACCACTCTTCGCATGCGTGGAGACATGAAGTAAGCGGTGTAAATAGCTCCGAGCACAGCAACTGGTACAGCAAACATCATCGCAAACAGAGCGGCTTTAATAGTACCGAATGTGATAGGTACTAAACTGAATTTCTCTTCGAAGTCATCGTTCGCCGACGTTGATTGCCAAACGTATTGTGGCTCAGGGTAACTTTCATACCAGACCTTTTGCCAAAGCGATGAGAATGAGATTTGTGGGTATTCATTATCGACTTTAGCCACACTAATGGTGCCATCAATCAAAGTCGCCAGATGCAGTTCATTAGCAGACATAGCGGCTAGTTGTGGTGATTTATCAAAGGCTCGTTCAAACAACGACAGCTTTTCACTGGTCGTATAGTGGCTTTGTAATGTGCCGTTCTTATAGAAACTATAAAAACCCTTTCTATAAGTATCAGGAAGAATAAATTGCACTTGTTCTGCTAGTTGGAAGTCTCGAATATGGGTCAGGCTACGCTTTTCATCTTTTAGTACATCGAACCATTGAGAAACCTGTCCATCCTCATGCGTAACCAACAGTGAATAAGCTCCAGACAGTAAATCGATACTTTTCACCGAATGCTTCGCATCATTCAAACTAAGATCAATCACTTCACGAACATCAAAACCGTTATCTGATAGTTTTAAAACAACCAAGTCCGATTGTGCTCGGAGATATAAAGTTTGCCCATCTGGAGTGACAAGTAGTTGCTGTTGCAAGCCCAGCTTATCCGATAGCCATTGACTCTTCTGAAAAACATACTGACCAGTAAGATCACTCTGATACCACTTAACCAAGACTCGTTGGTCACTTAACTGCGCGGCAACCGTAATACCACGTCCATTTTTAGAGAAGGCGAATTTGTCGATCGTCGCCCCATTTGATGATTCATCATTTAAAAACGGTTCAGGGAGAGTGATTTGCTCAATTTTAGGTTCGGCTTCGCTGCCTTTTTTCAGCACAGGCGCACTATACTCAGGATAGAAAAAAGTAAGATTGCTTGCGCTGTCGGCAAAGGCAAACCAGTTTTCAGATGGGGTGTTTCGAGAAAAGGCGATAGGGTTGGCTACAACATCACGCTCAAAGTAAGAGTGTGTATTTTGAGACTCTAAATCCCAAAACTGTACCAAACCGGATTTTTCGATAGTAAATGCATGTTGACCATATTCATCAACCGATAAAACGATAGGCTCTTCTACGGCTACGGTCTTTACGGCTTGGTCTGTCTCTAAACTAGTATCTGAAAATACCGGTAAAATGACCATTGCCAAGTAAACAAAGATCAATACTAGGGCAGCTAGAACACTGACCGCGCCACATGTCACCGAAAAACGGACGAGACGATCTTTCAACCATCTTTTTTTGTCGCGCTCTTTCAATGAAAATTGGGCTGAAGCCATCTGTTTATCTACCTTTTTTTAGCTACTGACATAATATGTACGTTAGATGACAATTATATTACAAGTTACGTTAAACAACTGAAACTAATAACAAGTTTGTTAGCCATATTTCTTAAAGTAAGATCATAGATTTTGTGAATTTTGCCATTCTAATTTAAAGTAATCAGCTCTATAGCCAGTACTCAAGGATTCTCATCTCGATGGAAAAAGACTATGTCACAAAAGAACTTAGCTGGTTATCCTTCAATGAAAGAGTGCTCCAAGAAGCGGCAGACAAGTCAGTCCCCTTAATCGAAAGAGTTCGTTTTTTAGGTATTTACTCGAAAAACCTCGATGAGTTTTACAAAGTCCGATTTGCTGATGTGAAGCGAAAGATCTTACTTCAAGATCCACAGCTAACCTCCAACTCACCGAAAGCCTTGCTGACTCAAATGCAGAGCAAAGCGAGCAAGCTCGATGCTCAATTCCATAAACTGTATAACGACTTGCTATTGGAATTGGTACGCAATCGTATTTTTCTGGTCAACGAACAACAAATCAGCGAAGAACAAAGTGGCTGGATAAAAAAGTACTTTAAGAAAAAAGTGCTGCCACACTTAACGCCGCTTCTCTTGAACGAAGATAGCCAGTTACTTAATATTCTCAAAGATGAACAAAGTTACTTAGCCATCGATATCGAGCGCGAGACATCATCTCAATATGTCTTACTCGAAATCCCATCAGAGACGCTCCCTCGATTTGTTAAGCTACCGGAACCTTCGGGTTCGCAGCGTACAACTTTGATCTTGTTAGATAATATAGTTCGATTTTGTTTGGATGACTTACTTAAAGGATTCTTTGAGTATGACTCATTGCGTTGTTTTGCGATAAAAATGACACGTGATGCCGATTATGATCTTCAAGAAGACAATGAAAATAACCTATTAGAATCGATGTCTTTAGGTTTAGAGCAGCGCTTAACGGCACTGCCGATACGTCTGATCTATGAGTCAGAGATGCCCGCTGAAATGCTCAACTTCTTACAAGTCAGACTTAAACTGTCTGACTATGACAGTGTCATCGCAGGTGGGCGCTATCATAACTTCAAACATTTCTCTGAGTTCCCAAGCCTTAACCGACGTGATTTAGTTAATCGTCCTCTACCCGCGATTAAATGCGCGCATTTCAGCCATTACCCAAACTATTTCGAAGCGATCAAAGCTCGTGACATCTTACTCCATTACCCTTATCACACTTTTAATCACATCACTGAACTTGTTAGGCAGGCTTCCTTTGATCCCAAGGTAACCTCCATCAAAATAAACGTTTACCGTGTTGCGGAGGGCTCAAAACTCCTCAGCTCGATCATCGATGCAGCACACAATGGCAAAAAGGTCACTGTGGTTGTCGAGCTGCAAGCACGCTTTGATGAGCAAGCCAACATTCAATGGACCAAGAAACTTCAAGAAGCGGGTGTAAAAGTCATCCATGGCATCCCAAGTTTGAAGATCCATTCCAAGTTGCTGCTCATCAAACGAAAAGAAGGCAAGCATACCGAGCATTATGCCCATATTGGCACTGGCAACTTCCATGAAGTTACAGCGCGCGTGTATACCGATTTTTCTCTGCTCACTGCGCATGAAGATTTGACTCAAGAGGTGAGGCAAGTCTTTAAGTACATTGAAAATCCTTATCAAAAGTCCCAGTTCAAACAACTGATTGTGTCACCGAAGAATACAAGAAAACGTCTGTATCAGTTGATAGATAACGAAATACAAAATGCGATAGAAGGTAAGCCTGCGAACATCACTCTAAAACTCAACAACTTGGTCGATCGAGAGATCATTGAAAAGCTTTATCAGGCTAGGCAAGCCAATGTAAAAGTGAGAATGGTCATTCGCGGTATGTGCTCTCTTGTCCCTGGCATACCCAACATCAGTGACCATATTGAGATTGTCAGTGTGGTCGACCGTTTTCTCGAACATCCGAGAGTGATGATATTTGGTAACGCTGGAAAGCCGAAAGTCTATATATCTTCCGCTGACTGGATGACACGAAACTTTGATCACCGCATCGAAGTTGCAGCCCCAATTTTAGATCCAAAGATCAAGCAAACCATTATCGATATCACCGAGTTTCATTTCGATGACAGCAACAAAGCTCGAGTACTAAACCAATCGATGAGCAACCCTTACATACAACCACCAGCAAACCCACTTGATTACCCGACGTCACAACTCTCCACTTACCACTATATTAAACGTATGGAGAAACTTGCTCGCAAGAAGTACAAACAAGAGAAGAAATCATGCCGCTAATTGATAACAAACATTCTCGATGTATTGCCGCTATCGACTTGGGTTCGAACAGCTTCCACATGGTGGTTGCCCGAGTATTCGATCAACACCTGCAATTAGTCAGCAGACACAAACAGAAAGTGAGATTAGGTGATGGATTGGATGAACGTAACTTCCTATCCGAAAACGCTATCGATCGGGGCCTAGAATGTCTCAAGGTGTTCGCAGAACGACTGGCGGATTTTGAACTTGATGATGTCAGAGTTGTTGCGACTCATACCCTAAGAAAAGCCAAAAACGCTAAAGACTTCTTAGAGCAAGCCAAGCCACTGTTCCCTTTTCCAATAGAGATCATCTCAGGTCAAGAAGAAGCTCGAATAATCTATAACGGTGTAGAGCACACTCAAACCGCTTCTGAATCTAAGTTGGTTATTGATATCGGTGGTGGCAGTACCGAACTCGTCGCAGGACAAGGCTTTACCCCCCTAATTATGCGCAGTTTACCGATGGGATGCGTCAACTTCACTCAACGTTTTTTTTCTGATGAAGGGCTAACTTCACAACACTTCTCAAATGCTTATACCGCAGCTACTCGTCTATTGATGCCATTGATTGAAGAATACACAAAAGCCCCTTGGCAAATCGCTTTTGGCTCATCTGGAACCGCGAAATCAATAAAAGAGGTACTCATTGGCTTAGGGTTCACCGATGGTCTCATTACGCCCCAACGCCTGTCCTATTTAAAGAATCACTTATGTGAGTTTTCATCATCCAACACCTTAAACCTTTCAGGCTTAAGTGATGAGAGAAAGCCTGTGTTTGCTGCAGGCGTCACCATTCTTTCAGCAGCCATGGATACGCTAGACATCAAGGAGTTACATTTTTCTGATGGAGCCCTGAGAGAAGGCGTTCTTTATGACATGGAGGATAGGTTTAAAGATATTGATGTTCGAACAAGAACTGCCGAAACGCTCGTCTCTCGATACCATGTAGACGTAACTCATGGCGAGAAAGTGAAAGTGCTCGCCCTTGCATTACTGAAGCAAGTGCAACCTCAAGTGACAACTACGGTCACTAATGAGCTGTATGGTTTGCTTGCTTGGGCTGCGTTGCTTCATGAGGTAGGACAAAGTATTGCATTCCAAGGCTATCACCGCCATTCGGCTTATCTACTTAAGCACACGACAATGCCAGGATTTAATACTGAGCAACAACGTCTTATATCAACATTGGTTCGCTATCAAAGAAAAGTGCTCAAGCTACAAGATTTGCCGGAACTTTCTCTGTTTACCCAACAACAAATCACCCTGCTGATTCGTATATTGAGACTCGCTATCTTACTCAACCGTCAGCGAAATCAAGCACTGGCCCCAGACGTGACACTAACGATTGAACAACAGGATAACTGGGAATTGAAAGGATCTAACAGCGATTGGTTGGCCCAAAACCAACTGCTTGATTGTGAACTCAGAGAAGAGCAACAACGTTGGCAAAATGCAGGATGGTCGTTGAAGCTAAAATAACGAACAGTCAAAATTAAAACAGCCTGCGACATCGCAAGCTGTTCATACGTTTCTTATCTAAGTTTATCGTAGCCTCAATCAGAGTCCGACTTTTGCCAACTCTTGCTCTGCGAACTCAGACGGTATTGCTAAATAGCCATCTTTCTCTACAAGTTCTTGTCCTTGCTTTGAGAACACAAAAGTGAGGAACTCTCTCTCAACGGGAGAAAGCGGTTTATCTGGGTGTTTATTCACGTAAACATAAAGAAAGCGCGATAGAGGGTAATCACCGCTCAAGATATTCGCTCGAGTCGGCTCTACATAATCAGAACCATGCTCAGCAATAGGAATTAACTTAACGCCAGCGACACGATAACCAATGCCTGAGTAACCTATGCCACTGATTGATGATGCGACCGACTGTACAACCGATGCAGAACCTGGCTGCTCATTGACTCGGTTCTTAAAGTCACCACCGCATAATGCGTTTTGTTTGAAATAGCCATAGGTTCCCGAAACGGAATTGCGCCCAAACAGCTGGAATCGATGTTTCGCCCAAGGTTGGTCGACGCCTAGATCTTGCCAATCGTTGAGCGGCTTCGTCGCACCACAGCGTAATGTCTCTGAAAAGATGCCATCAATCTGACGAAAGTTGAGCCCCTCAATAGGGTTATCACGGTGCACAAAAAGTCCAATCGCATCGATCGCCACTCGCAGTGCTGTCGGTTTATAACCATGTTCTCTTTCAAACGCCTCTACTTCTCGCAAGCGCATCGGGCGACTCATCGGTCCCAGATGAGCTGTGCCTTCGGTTAAGGCTGGAGGAGCCGTAGAAGAACCGGATGCTTGGACTTGAGCGTTAACGTTCGGGTAGTAAGATTTAAATTCCTCTACCCATAACGTCGTCATACCCGCTAAGGTATCCGAACCTACCGATAATAAGCTCCCAGAAATGCCCGGAACCTTAGAATAATCAGGCAGTGATTCGACACTCTGTTCGGCATGAACAGGGTTAACCAAAGCAAACGCTAATAATGAGCTGACTGGCAAACGCATCCTGCGTGTCAAACAACTCATGACACTGTCAGTCGATTTGGCAATGTAAAATGGAATCGACTACCGACACCTACTTCACTTTGAATTTCTAAATGTGAGTCATGATGACTAAGCGCATGTTTCACAATCGCCAATCCAAGACCACTACCACCTGTATCACGTGAGCGTGCTTTATCTACACGATAGAAACGCTCTGTGAGTCGATGTAAGTGTTGTGGTTCGATACCGTCTCCGGTGTCTGACACATCCAAACAGGCACCTTGACTGGTCTGGTACCAACGCACTTTCACCGTCGCGCCTGGTGGTGTGTATTTCACTGCGTTGTAAACCAGATTCGATATCGCACTTCTCAGCTGATCTTCATCAGCAAGAACGCGTAGGCTCTTATCGATATCAAACTCAAGCTTATGCTCTCTATCACCACTTAGGCTTGCCGCTTCTTTCTCAAGAACCTCAAGCATCGCCGGAACGTTCACCACTTCATCGAGTTCGTGCATTGGTGCGGCTTCGATCTTAGAAAGTGTTAATAATTGATTGACCAGACTGTTCATGCGATTCAATTGCTCGGTCATCACACCATGAGCCTTAGGCCACATAGGGCCAACGACCATGTCTGGATCTTCCGTCATTTCAAGGTAGCCCTGAAGTACGGTCATAGGAGTTCGTAGCTCGTGAGAAACGTTAGCAAAGAAGTTACGACGCATGCCTTCTAGCTGTTTTAGCTGAGTAACATCACGTACCACCATCAGGTGTTCACCCTCGGTATACGGCACGATACGAAGCTCAAGCATACGTTCCACGTTAAGTGGCGAAGGCATCTCTAACGGTTCGGAAAAATCTTGTTTATTAAGATACTTGATGAAGTCCGGCGTGCGGATCAAGTTAGAAATCGGTTGTCCTGAATCGTCTGGCCAGCGAAACCCAAGTAAGTACTGAGCTAGCTTGTTACACCAAACGATATTGCCTTCACCGCGAAATACCACAACGGCATCGGGAAGGGATTCCGCACCGTTTCTGAAACGGCGGATCAGGTTGGTCAGCTCTTTACGTTTGCGACGCTGTCTCTGCTGCATACGATAAATACCGTTGAACAGAGATTCCCAATTCCCAGAACCTGATGGTGGCGTTAGACGCTTCTCATCCCACAACCATGCGGACAAACGCATTTGATTGTGTAGATGCCAGCCGAGCTGCAATACCGTAGCAGCCAGCAGTAACCAAGGTAGGTAGCCGAATATCCATCCAACTAAAACCCAAGGTGCGTAAAAAAAAGCCAGCTCCCAAGCCAGCTTTTTCCAGGTTAACTTTTCAACCATTCAGGACTCCGTAAACTGGGTAGCGAAGCCACACTAAGCCTTTGTAGAAAAACGGTAGCCCGCGCCGCGAACCGTTTGGATTAGCTTGTCGTGACCTGCAGATTCAAGTGCTTTACGCAGGCGTCGAATATGTACGTCAACGGTACGGTCTTCAACGTAAACGTTGGTGCCCCAAACGTTATTCAGCAGTTGCTCTCGGCTGTACACACGCTCTTGGTGTGTCATAAAGAAGTGCAACATTTTGAACTCTGTTGGTCCCATATCAACCGGACCTTCGCTTGCGGTAACGCGGTGAGAGACAGGATCTAACTTAAGACCTTGCACATCAATCACGTCTTCCAGTGCGGTAGGCGTTACACGGCGAATAACCGCTTTCAGGCGAGCAACAAGCTCTTTTGGTGAAAATGGCTTGGTGATGTAGTCATCAGCGCCCACTTCTAAACCACGAACCTTATCTTCTTCTTCGCCACGAGCCGTTAGCATCACCACTGGGATGTTGCGAGTTAACTCTTCACGCTTCATGTGCTTGATAAAGTTTATCCCGCTACCACCAGGTAGCATCCAATCTAGTAATACTAGATCTGGGAAAGGTTCACATAGCTTGTTTACCGCTGTATCGTAATCTTCAGCCTCTACTGCTTGGTAGCCTTTTTGTTCAAGCACGAAACACAGCATCTCACGAATAGGTGCTTCATCTTCAACGACCAGAATCCTTCTCGACATAATTGAATAGCCTTTGTATTTAATCAACGCATTGCATTATCTGAGTTAATTATGACACTTTTGTGACCTTTGAAAACAAATTTTCATATAACTGTCTCAAACATTTCACTTTATAACTTTTGATACAGAGCTAGGGACAAATCGAATTAGATCTCATATCATGAAGCACTTCTAAAAAGGTATGAGAAAAATTTATGTGGTTTAAAAATTGCCTAGTCTATCGCTTCAACCGTGATATTGATTTCAACGCAGATCAGCTAGAGAAACAACTTGAAGAATTCCGCTTTACTCCTTGTGGTAGCCAAGACAAACAAAAGTTTGGTTGGGTACACGCAATGGGTAGACATGGCGATATGATGACGCACGTATCAGAAAACCGCATTCTTATCTGTGCAAAGAAAGAAGAGAAAATGCTACCCGCTTCTGTGATCAAAGAATCATTGAACGCAAAAGTAGAAACGCTTGAGGCAGAGTCTGGTACACCTCTGAAAAAGAAAGAGAAAGACAACCTAAAAGAAGACATCATCATTGATCTACTTCCTCGCGCATTCAGCCGCAGCAACTTCACTTACGCGCTGATCATGCCAAAAGAAGGTTTCATTGTGGTTGATGCGAGCAGCTACAAAAAAGCAGAAGATGTATTGGCATTGCTACGTAAGACAATGGGTAGCCTGCCAGTAGTGCCAGCTATTCCAGAGCAAGCGATCGAAACGACTCTTACAGAATGGGTGAAATCAGGTGATACGCCACAAGGCATCACTATGCTTGATGAAGCAGAACTAAAATCTATTCAAGAAGACGGCGGTATTGTTCGAGTTAAGAAACAAGAACTAGAAGCTGATGAGATTAAAAACCACATCGAAGCCAATAAGATGGTGACGAAACTTCTTATCAACTGGCAAGACCGTATTGAATTCATTCTTGCAGAAGATGGCAGCATCAAACGCCTAAAATTCAGTGATGAGCTCAAAGACGAAAACGACGATATTCCTCGTGAAGATCAAGCTGCTCGTTTTGATGCAGACTTATCATTGCTGTGTGGTGAGTTCAGTGTTTTCCTTCCAAACCTATTTGAATCATTAGGCGGGTTAACTCAACCTAACGCTTAATCAGTCAAACTATAAGCTCAGGTGCTAACGGTATCTGAGCTTATTTTTCACTAAGTTCTCGCTTATATCTGCCTCTCTGCCCTCTTGTTAATGTCATTGCTATCTTTAGGGCTATCAACCAAACTCATTTTAGCGTAAAATTTGCGCCCCTTTGATATCACTTGGTGGTATCAACCTGACTTGAGATCAGATTAGAGAACGAAGTAATGACTACACAAAAACCATTTGTACCTGAACTATTATCACCGGCAGGAAGCCTTAAGAACATGCGTTACGCATTCGCCTACGGCGCAGATGCAGTTTACGCAGGCCAGCCACGTTACAGCCTTCGTGTTCGTAACAACGAGTTCAATCACGAAAACCTACAAATCGGTATCGATGAAGCTCATGCTCAAGGCAAAAAGTTATATGTTGTATGTAACATTCAGCCGCACAACTCTAAGTTAAAAACATTCATTCGCGACCTTAAGCCAGTTGTAGACATGGGCCCTGACGCGCTTATCATGTCAGATCCTGGTCTTATCATGATGGTTCGTGAAGCATTCCCTGAAATGCCAATCCACCTTTCGGTTCAAGCAAACGCAGTAAACTGGGCGACCGTTAAGTTCTGGTCAACCCAAGGCGTTGAGCGTGTAATCCTATCTCGTGAGCTATCGCTTGAAGAGATCGAAGAGATTCGCGAACACTGCCCAGAAACAGAGCTAGAGATCTTTGTTCACGGTGCACTTTGCATGGCTTACTCAGGCCGTTGCCTGCTTTCTGGTTACATGAACAAACGCGATCCAAACCAAGGTACTTGCACGAACGCTTGCCGCTGGGAATACAAAACAGAAGCAGCGAAAGAAGACGAAAACGGTCAGATCGTTGAAGCTAATCCAACTGGTGTCGCTATTCAAGAAGTTGAAGTTCAAGATGAACGTCCAGACAACACACTAGGTCTTGGTAAACCAACAGACGAAGTGGTTCTGCTTTCTGAATCACACAAGCCAGAAGAGAAAATGGCAGCGTTTGAAGATGAGCATGGTACTTACATCATGAACTCAAAAGACCTTCGTGCAATCCAACACGTTGAGCGCCTAACTAAGATGGGTGTTCACTCTCTGAAGATTGAAGGTCGTACTAAGTCTTTCTACTACTGTGCACGTACAGCTCAGGTTTACCGTAAAGCTATAGACGATGCAGTGGCTGGCAAACCATTCGATGAAAGCCTAATGGGCACACTAGAGAGCCTAGCTCACCGTGGTTACACTGAAGGCTTCTTACGTCGCCATACACACGATACTTACCAAAACTACGAGTACGGTTACTCTATCTCTGACACTCAACAGTTTGTTGGTGAGTTCACAGGTAAGCGCCGTGGCGACCTAGCGGAAGTAGAAGTGAAGAACAAGTTCCTAGTAGGCGATAGCTTAGAAATGATGACACCAAAAGGTAACGTTGTTTTCAAACTGGAAGTTATGGAAAACCGTAAATCTGAAGCGGTAGACGATGCGAAAGGTAACGGTCACTTTGTATTTATTCCTGTACCAGCAGATCTAGATCTAGAGTACGGCTTGCTGATGCGTAACTTGAGCGAAGGCCAAGATACACGTAACGCATCAGGCAAATAATTTTCACTTAAGCGACTTACTTGAGAAGAAAACAATGGCTCTGTTAATTACTGACAAGTGCATAAACTGCGATATGTGTGATCCTGAATGCCCAAATGGTGCAATCACTATGGGTGACAGTATCTTCGAGATCGATCCAGATTTATGTACAGAGTGTAAAGGTCACTATGAAAAGCCAACATGTCAGTCAGTGTGCCCGATTACAAAATGCATAATCACTGACCCAAACCATATTGAAACTGATGATGAGCTACTCGAGAAGTTTGTTATCATTCAAGGCTTGACCTAAAAGAAGAAAGGTTCAACTTAACCATAAGTTGAACCTTTTTTTCATCCTGATTTTCCGATTGGATAAATATTGCAGAAGAGCTCTTTTTCAAATTGATATTCGAGTCGTTCTCGCCAGTTTATTGATTGAGCTATCGGAACAAGATAAAAGTTTTCCCTGCTGGTATCGGTCACAAATGCCATTCCATACTGCATCAGTTCATAATGAACATCATTTACGAAGCTAGGGTCTAAACGCTGTCTGCCTGTCAGTTGGGTAATGTCATCTCTCGAAATAGAAATACCCGAGCTTTCAGCGTTGAACCTATGTCTTAACCATTCTGAAAATTCCTTTGCACAAATCATAGTCATAGTCTTATCCTTGAATTATCTATCGACGGGTATCAGACTCTGATTTCGTATACTGCATATAAGCCGCATCTTTCACCCCAAAAACACTCAATCCCTGACCAAACCTTGTCAAATTCGTCATCGCCTTTACTGATATCGTTATTGGTTTTATCAATATCAAACGATGTTCTTAATCTCGTGTTTATAAACTCTAGACAAAAGTGTGATGTTTCTCCAGTTTTAGAGTCGAGAAAACCAGTGGCAGTACCACTGTAAAAAGCCTCGATGAACAGGATTACTTATTCGATATCAAGGCCAAACACTGACTTGGCATCACTTTAACTTTTTTCTTTTTCTTAGTTTTCGCTACTTTTTTAGGAGGTGGAACTGGAACAGTCTTTGGAGCCCAACTAGCAAGTTCACCTCCACAACCATCACCTTTAGGAGGGCTCGCTTGAGCTATGCAGTTTGAACTGCCTTCAGGACACTTTAAACGAACGTGGAAGTGGGAGTGGTGTCCCCACCAAGGTCTTATTTTGCCTAACCAAGCTCTATCATTAGCGTCAGAGTTTTCTTGTTCACAAAGGGTTTGCTTGATCACTGGATGAACAAAAATACGCACCACTTTTTCATCTTTCGCTGCATAACGAATAACTTGAAAGTGATCATCGGTCCAATTCGATTGACGCAATTTGTAGTTGGTAAGATCCACAACGCTCACAGGTTTAGGCACTGCTAACTCGTTCTCTGACAACCTCTTACTGGTTAACCTTAGCCATATATCAATATCTAACCCTGTTTGATGACTTGAGTGGCCAGAAGAAAAGCGCCCTCCTCTGGGAAGAGAAATATCACCGACCAATAAATTAGTATTGAGTTTCTCGCTGGTCGTGACTCCTAACCTCTCAATAAACTTTATAGCTTCTGTATGGCCATAGTAGCGCTCTCTTTGAGGGCGAATGATCTGATACCCCAAACCATTAATAGGCAAAGCCTGCGCGCCGTCTAGACAACCATTGGCATAGCTTCCAATTGATGAGGGTGAATTTTTAGTAGGGTGACTCTCTTTTTCCCACGAAGTTGCTGATAGAGAAAATGAACAAAAGAATACTACCAGTGCAAAAAAGAACCTCATAATAATCCCGAATTACTGACGCTTACTCATTATATTAGTCGCCATTTAGGATTAGGTGCATATCGTATTTGAATTTTTGGTGGTAGCTGGTGAATTAGGCAGGTTAAAGCAATAAAATAGAAAATGTCGCTAATGATGAAGCTTAATGGCTACTTATACCAAGCTACCTTCTGTAATTTATCAAACTCCAGAAAGCAAAAAGGCCCTAGCATTTCTGCTAGAGCCTTGAATATGGCAGGGGTGGAGAGATTCGAACTCCCAACACGCGGATTTGGAATCCGCTGCTCTGCCAATTGGAGCTACACCCCTATTTTCAGTTTTAAAGAGCTGAAACTCTGAATAAGTGGCGGAGTGGACGGGACTCGAACCCGCGACCCCCGGCGTGACAGGCCG
>NZ_JBFSVK010000030.1:0-32185 GCF_041467855.1 Vibrio sp. 10N.247.311.51
TTCTCACACTCCTAAGTCTAGATTGCTAAGGAGGGAGTGGATTCCATACATCACGTTATCGTTATTACTTAGTAGCAAATTGTACTCGTTGATTTGCTTTAGGCTTTCTTATGTCTGGTCACCTTTCAGTGTAAAGTTTTGCGCAACAAAGTGTTAGATCTCATCAATAACCTCTGAATGCTAGTACCAAGCAAAATTTTATGATAGTACATTGTTTTTGTTACGATATTATAAGGGGAAAGTATGGGGTTAGGTAAAGTTAGGATTGCTTTAGCGCAGTACAAGGCAGTAAAAGGAAATATCAAAGAAAATTTAGACTGCCATAAAAAGTTTTGTTCTGAAGCCGCACGATTGGGGGCTGACATCATTACTTTCCCAGAGTTATCTTTGACAGGATATGAACCCTCATTGCTGGAAGGTTTAGCGATAGACATGTCTTCAATTCATGTTCACGAGTTGTCTCAATTTGCTGTTTCAAATGGCATTGCTGTTATCGCTGGATGCCCTATAAAAAGTGGACAACCGAAGCCATATATTGGCGCAATTATTTGTCATCCTAATGGAGACGTTGATTTCTACTCAAAACAGTACCTACACCAAGGAGAAAGTGAGTACTGTGTTGCGGGTTCCGAAAACTATTTCTTCAATATCAATCAGAACAAGATTGCATTGGCTGTATGTGCAGACTTTACTGAACCACGCCATCAGTCTGATGCTATTACCGAAAAAGCTGCTATTTATTTGGTAAGTGCACTTATTTCAAAGGAGGGCTTTCCCCAAGATAGTGTGCTGCTATCCCATATAGCAACCCAGATAAAAGCACCTGTTTTACTCTCAAATTTTCTTGGTGAAACTGGTGGTTGGCATACGGCAGGTAAAAGTAGTGTGTGGGATAAGGAAGGTAACGCTGTAGTTCAAGGAAGCCATTCTGAAGAAGGTCTTACCCTTTGCACGTTCGAGAATGATGTTATTTATGATGTCATATTTCAGCCTATTGATTAAATATGATTTGCTCCGTCAATACTGCACACCAAGTTAGTGACTTTCCATACCTGTAGTTATTCATAAATTGCTAATTTAGCAAAGCCACTGACACAGAAATGTCCAGAGGCTTCATAGACCTGAAGTTTTACTCGTGGCACTTTTCTCAAAAAGTGCCAGCTAGCTCAGATCTGCCCCATTGTAATCTAGACCTTTTACTCACTCACATCCTGTTAATGTACGTTTACCCTATAAAAAGTTACCCGACAGAATGCAACTCAACACGATTCTCCCCTTCGTTATGCTTGTTTTCTCTGCAAACTAACTATTTAACTAGTTAAATCATCAAGTTGTCTTCTTGATGATGATAACTAACTGAAAATATTGTTATTATCCTTTTTATTTATCAGCAAAATCGACTTCTATGAGATATGAATCCGCTCCTGTAGCCCCAGAAGAAAGACAAGAAACCACAACAGAACGTGCAGTACGTCAACATCGAGAACGTCAGGAAGAGCTGAGATATACCGCGAGCGATGAGAAGCGATGGGCTGAAAATAGAGAGCGTGTTCTTGCTGAACGCGAAGCTGCCCAACAAGCTTACGACCTAACAGAAAAAGAATGGAACGATGATTTACAAAAGCAAGCTAAAGAATATCAGTGGGACACCTCTCGACAAGAGAACGTGAGTATTGCGGTACTGACTGTTGAAGAAGGTAACGAGTATTTAGACTTGCTCATCAAAGACTCGCATGGACAGCTTTCGAATGGCAAGGACTACACTGGCGTAGGTATGGGGCTTAAAGGCGCTTATGAGGTCGCTAAAGAACTTGGCGGTTGGGGGGCAACCGCTAAAGCTGTCAATATCAATGGTGTAATGAATATTGTGGTTGAGAACTACAAGCCTAAATATTTAGACCTAGGTATCCGTTGGCAAGAAGCAACACCACAATTGCTTAAAATTGGTCACGCCCTAAATACCGTTCAAAGCAATGTCAGTTTCTTGAAAGGCAACATCTATGTAGAGCTTGTGTTTAGTGGTGCGGTTAATGCAGTTGACTACATTTTACATGATGAAAAAACGCTAGGTGAAGTGGTCGGCCAATTTACAGCGGATATATCTAAGGGCATTGCCGCAGGAGTTATCGCTCAAGGAATAACTATTCTGGGAGTCGCAACATTAAGTACGGTACTTGTTGTGCCAACCGCTCTAACACTTGGTATTTTCGCTGTTAGTGCGTTTATTGTTGGAAAGGAAATATCTAAACTAGATGACCAATTTAAATTCACGGAACCGATGAAGAGTCAAGTAGAGAAAACTATTAATGCTTTCTAATGAAAAATTTAACCGAAGGCTAAAGATAAAACGTTGGCTTAAAGTGATGGCTAGTTGGCCTCTTATGGTTTTTATGGTGTGGTTAAGCTACAGCTCAATTAATGAGTTAATTAGCATTAACAACTCAATCGGTATCATTCCTAAAGTAAAACTAGCAGGTTTAGTGAACAATGTAGCTTCTTTTGTAGGCCTTCTAATATTTGGTTTTATAGCGATCATTCCCATAGCGATGCTACACAGTTCAACAGAGCTGTTACTAAAAGTACCATTTTCGACAAAAACAGGGCTATATACTGTAGCGATAATAGTATTAAGTTGTATTGCCTCTGCCATATGGTTAGATAACAACACGAGAGAGAGAATAAAGCAAAATGACTATATTGAATGTACTTCTGAACAAGAAGTCACATTAAAATCCTCAAGTCGGACGTATGTTTTAGACCCTAGCTTGTGTGATTAAATTATCTTTCAAGCTCTTGGCACAAGCCACCCTGCTAGCGTATGTACACGTCATGCGCTAGCTCTCCCAAAGCCGTTTTTCAATACTTGAGGTTATTCATTAATTGCTAATATTCTATTTATCATAACGCATTTTTGTCCAAAAACGTGTTTCAGATGATTGGTTTCAAGAGTGATCACCGAGCGATTCTGTCGTATCTTAATTACCAAACAGCATTGACGCTATAAGAGATGGTCCAAGAAACATACCCCAGCATTCAGCCCTTATAAATAAAGAGCTGGCGACTCACATTGGACTTTTCTCTGAAATGGGCACAAAACCCCAGATACAAATACTGTGAGTATACTAACAATTGCTGATATGGCTTTTTAGATAGGAATATGGGGGGGGGGATTTGATTTTTTGATAGGTAAAATCTATTGGTAATTGATACGCTATTGCGTAATATTAGGGGTGTCAACACATACTGGAACTCTCTTTGAGGGTGTTGGTGTCGGAAGCGATTCCCCTAGTCAGTGAACAGGATAATCCAAGATAAAGACCAGACCAGATTTTTTATTTGTTAAAAGCACCTTTAGGGTGCTTTTTTCATATCTACTACTTTCTTTTAAGCACCGACTTTCCCTGAAGTCGTTGTGAAAGTATCCAGCTAACACGCTTGGCTTTACCCTTCGGTAGAGTTCCTTTACCCCAGTCGTCCACCTCATAAGCTGAATTGACTCTAAGTTTCAATTCATTGGTAGTGCCATTTGGTTTAGAAATACTAAAGAAGATAGCGTAATCAAATGCTTCCATGTAATGATAGGATTCGCCTTTCTTGGTCATGTAAGGCACAGCATAGTTATCGATAAGCTTATTTTTGATGAGATCCGGAAGTTCTATGCTGCATTGGTATCTCTCATGACACCAGTATCGCCCTTCCTGCCTAAAAAGTATTGGCCCATTTTCTTTCTCATCAGTAAAGCAGTGATTGGCGTAACTAACATGTAGTTTTACTGAGTTACCATCAACCTCGATGTCATGAGAGGTACTTTGTAGATGGGTTAAGTCATAAAAGTCGCCTTCAATAGTGAAACCTTTCCAAGTCATTAACTGTCCTTAACCTTCCTCTTAGCGCTTCGCGTAAGGATTTCTCTAGCCCATTCACTAACCGACTCGTGATCTTGGGCTGCAAGTTTCCACAGCGCTTTATCATTCTCTGTACATCGAATTTCTTGTTTTTTATCAAGAGTTACGTCCTGTTTAGGTCGCCCTCTTTTGCCGTTTTGAATTTTCATGATTTTTATTTTCTGTCATGACGTTATTTAAGTCAAGTCGTTTGCTTTCTATACATCAGTATGTATAGTATTTGTCATGACGTTAAATTGATCTCATATCGTAGGGAATGGAGAACATGATTTTTGAATTTTTTGATTGGAAAGTTAAGACTGGAATAATTATTACCGTTGCTCTTATGTTAAGTAGCGTTATTAGTTTCATTATTACGTGGACATCACCAGTACCAACGGATGCATTGTCAGCCGTAACTAAATATCTAAATTATCGTTGGTTTGCTTTCTTTGCTGTTAGCACATTGTCTATAGGGGCGGCAACAATGAAGTATCACGATAAAACATTAAGACGCTGCTAATAGAGAAAGTATGCGAAAAATAAGAAAATGGAAAATTAGTTCGACCACATTTATTCAATGGTCGCGTGGTACAGTAACAGCCAGCGGCAAGTCTAATTAGCGAGGGATAATTTATTATGAACAGTGAAATTAATCCGAAGGGATTAACGTGTCTAATTAAGCCTACGGTTATGATTGATGATTACCAGGCCGATGTTTTAATGGTGTCCCTATCGCCAGAGCTCCCACTTTCTTGTTTTTCGTTGAAGCAATGCTTTGACGGAGTGTTATTTAAAAGCGGCTCTAAAGCAGAATGGGTCAGGCAACTCCGCGAAATTGCCGATAGTTTAGAAAGTAAAGGTTAGAGCACTTGGCAAAACTATTTTTTATTTGTGATCAAGTTATTTATAGCGATGACTATTTAGACTTTGGTTTAAACGAAGTAGTTGTACACGATATTTTCGAGGAAAAAAATCGTAAGGAAGCGGAACTGATTTTTTCAAAGATAAAAATTAGGACTCTGCGTTCTGGAACCATAAGACATCGGTTAAAGATGGCTGGTTATAACGTTAAATTTGAGTTTCATCCACGATTGGCTCACCCTCATCTTTATGCACTTCAAGCCAGTGGTTCGTTATGCACTCAATATCCTAATGTAGTGCATGCCTTGAAAGCTTACTCGGATGAATTGGATGATAAACATTTATTAAGAAATCGCATTGAACAATCGATTGAAAAAATAGAACAATCTAAGATATGGACTCATTACGACATCGTTCCAATGTAGAATTGATTTTGAGATTATTTAACGAGGAAAAATCGTGTCACGTCCATTACTTGATGATGCTGTATTAAAACTGATTGATGCAAAGCTAATGCTCAATGGTCACGTTACCAGTAAAGATATTTACCGTCATTTGGGCTTAGGCCGTCAAAAGGTGAGTAAGGTCTTTCAATACTATTTAGCGGCTAATCCAGATTCGATGATCTACGTTCCTGCTAAGAAAAAATATATGGTTACAGATTCCTTCAAACCGTGTTTTCTTGGTGAAGTTAAAGCCGGTGAGTTTGTTGATGCTTTAATCACTGTTTTTGGAACATTTAACGAGAGCGAAAACAAAAATGACTGACAAATTTAAGTATTTCATAATAGTTAGCCAAGATAGTGAAGATGTAGAGCGTTCAGAAGGGACTATTGCGTATTTTGCTAATCCAGTAGGCAAAGGCGATACAGTCTATTGGGATCATGAAAATGGGAGCAGTGGAGGTGTTATAAAAGTTGTAGAGCACCACCCTACTGTATCTATTCTTATTGTTAAAAAAATAGACTAGAGCCCCCCTGCTCTTACTAGATGTGCTTGTTTTCGTGAGCATATTAACTAAGAGCAAAATGTTTATAGAAGTAATCACTCTCCTTAGTAGTGTCCCCTTACCTTTCACGATGCAGTAAAAGGTGAATGACTTCATCTTTATCTTCACTAACAATTTCAACGCGATAAATCCCTTTGGCTTGCAGTGCTTTAATTAATAATTTCAACCGATGGGTTTTCACTGTCATGGCCAATGGCTTTATTTGATTGCTGTCTTCATCAAATCCTTGCTCTACGCTTTTTTCTTTCATGTAGAGAGTGTCTCGTTCAATCTCTTTTTCTATATCTTCCAGCATCGATGGGAATTGATACTGCTCAAATAACTCCGTTAACATGATAGAGAGTTCGTCAGCCTGTGAAAATTTGGCTTGATACTCGAGATTCAGTCGATTGATATCCCATAGCTTTTCTTCAAGGTTACCTGTTCCACTGCGGCCAATACTGAGCATTGTCTTTAGTTCATTTTTACATGTCGAAAACTGAGGGCGCTTTACTTTTGGTTTGATGAACTTTACTAACAGCTCGTTTCTTCTTTTAGTTGTCCAAAATCCGCCTTGCTGACTCATCGTGCAATACAGTCCGAGAAGTGAATTTGTTACAAGTTCATCAAGGGCTTGATAGTGTTTAAGGTTCCGACTCATGAGCTTATTCTATCTAGATAACTGAAGCCTTAGTTTATCAGAAAAGTAGCGTTAACATCTTAGAGAGGCTTATCACGATAATTGGTATTTGGTAAAAGATCTCATAAGTTATTCGGTAGTTACCCCTGAAGTTGTGTGTAAATTATGACCGATCAATTTTGCATGCAAAATCTTGTTTTTCCCTATTGACTTTTTATTGGCTTATCCGTAGTATTAACCTTGTAATCAGGCGTTAACGCCAGTCTCAAAGGAGTAATACTAATGGGTAAAATCGTCGCGATCGGTAATGAAAAAGGTGGAGTTGGTAAGACGACTACTGTTGTTAACTTGGCTTACTACTTTTCTCATGTGCGCAGTAAAAAAGTGTTGGTTGTAGATATGGATCCGCAATGTAATTTGACGGATAAGTATTTTGACCAAAATGACGAGAGCAAAGCGAAACCCGCCTCTATCACTCGAAAAGTCGGTGAGGCGAATGTCATTTCATTCTTCGATGAAGAGTTCTATGGTGAGCCTGTCGAACTCAATTCAAATCTTCATATCTTTGGTGCTACTTTCAACATCAGCAGTCTTAACAACTGTACAAACGATGAAATTGGCTTCTTTGCTGACAACATCAATAAATTGTCTGAACAATACGACTACGTATTTATCGACACCGCCCCTTCTGTTGGAAACCTGCAATACTCGGCCCTTATCGCGTGTGATGGTTTATTAATTCCTACCACAGCAGAAGAAGACAGTTTTCAAGGTGTATCGAAAATTCTTAAGTCTGTAGCGCGTATCAAAAACACTTATGGTTTAGATGTATCTGTATTAGGTATGTATCTAAACATGGTGAAAAAAGTCCCAACTCAATTGCAAGATTATTTCGCTACCAAGTTGTCTGAGGATTATGGCGACCTGGTATTCAAGACTCAGGTGATCCATACAACTAGAGTTTCAGAAGCCTCAGCGTTCAAGCAAAGCATTATTGAGTATGACGCGAAAAAAGCTGAATACATCAACATCGATGCTTTGATGCAAGAGTTTGAATTGAAAGCGGAGGCGTTGTCATGAGTGGTAAGAAAGACTTTAAATCTTTAATGAGCAATAAGTCTAAATCGTTGCTCGATGAAGAAATCAACGAGGTAAAACCTGGTGAGAGCGTTGTTCTGATCCCTAAAGAGGACATCTATTCATCCGAACAGGTACGTAAATTCTTTGATGAAGAGTACATTGCCGAACTGTCTAAAAACATGGACGACATCGGCCAGATTCAACCCATCGTTGTGACTCATAAAGATATTCGTGGCTACAAAATACAAGTGGGGGAATGTCGTTGGAGAGCGGCCAACCTGAGTGACAAAATTACTCACGTAGAATGTTTGGTGCGTGACGCGGGAACCGTGTTAGCGCAACTATCAGAAAACCTTCATAGAAACGACCTTACTCCTTTTGAAACGGGCCGCGCTTTAGAGCTGCTAATGGAAGAGCAAGGGATTGTTGAGAACAAAGATCTAGCCAATGTTGTGAGCTTATCTGAGTCTCGTATTAGCGCTTTTCGAAAGGCGGCTCAATGCCCTCCTTATATTGAACTTGCTTATCACAATGGCATTATCCGTGATGTTGATACCGTCAACTCTCTACGTATTGCAGGAGAACTCAGTGAGGTAGAAACAAAGAAACTTCTTGAATCCCCTGTTTCACGTAAAGAAGCTAAAGAGCTTGTAAAAAGCCTAAAGGCTTCTAAGAAAGAGGCTAAATCAAAACCAGTTGATGAAGAACAACCCTCCCCTGAACATCAAGAAGTTACGAATGAGGCGGCTTTAAATGAAGTCACTCAAACGAAAGTATCTGGTGCTACCCCTACCCCGAAAAATAATGGAATAAGAATATCGTTTGAGGGGGAGCAAGGCTTCATTGATCTCAATGGCCAAGCCGAAAGTGGCCAAATCGTTATTGTACTTGATGCTAGTCCTGGGAAATTGACCGTACCAGCCAGAGATATCTCAGTGATTGGGTATCACTTGATAGAGCATGGCCACTAATAAAAAGAAGCTGGCTCGAGTCGTGAATACACATCGAGCCAACCTAATTAAGTTGTACTCACTAAACTTTGAAGGCAGCGCTACTCAAGCCATTGAACAAATAACGACTAGAGCGGTTGAACGGGCCTATGTTGCTCATAGGCCCCCACCCCCAGGTGAAGTAATGAAAGCTTGGGTTATTGAAAGTCGTGCTCCTCAATGGGCTTGTAGGGCCACTTTTGATTTGTTGATTGAACTTGATTGGTTGCCAAATACTGATATTGAAAAAGCTATTGCAGCTCGCTTTCTCCTCTTGAATGACTACCCAATCAATGAAAGTTGGAAAGCGTTATTAGGCGAGTGGTTAGAACTTGCCAAGCAAGCACAAAAAGAGAACTCAGATGAATACGAATAACTACAATGAAACTCTTAAAGATGAATACCGTACATTAGTTGTGGCGTTTTTTAACACCGTTGAAGAGCAACGTGAAGACCGCGAACTTAGCGCTCGTATGCTGTTTGAAATGGCTAAATCCAAATCGCTCACTGATAAAGAATCAATGAGCGCGGATTGGTTGCGCAATCGTGTTTACCAACCTCAAAAATATAAGCACCTACCCCAATGGATCGCTAAATCTGCATACTATTGCCTTATGGCTAGAAACTGGACTCCTACGAAAAACAGTGAATGGTTTGTAATGTTGGCCTTTTACGTTCGTGAGTTTGGTGGTGATACACCAAGTTATGAGGATCTGAGTCAAAGCCTCCCTGCTAACCTAGAAGGTGAATTAGGTTTTCAGTGGCTTAAGGTTTGCGTCAATGCAGTGAATGACATCAAAAAACAAAAACAAGAGAATCCGTCATGAGTTTTTCATATGAACAAAGAATTAAGCACTTACATGAGCTCTCTCAATTGCCTAGACAATCGCTTTGCTTTCAGCTTTTAACGGTCATGAATCTTTGTCATCTAGACTTGGATAATGGCAAGGTTGAACGATTGAAATCAGATGATGAAACCTGTTTTTATGAGGCAAATTCACTGAAAGAACAACTGCTTAATGTACCGAGTCTTAGCAACTCTCATAAGGTGCTCTATCTCCTACTCGATGCGGGTTTTATTGAGCGCAGAGTGTTGGATAAAGATGGCAAGGTTGTTATTGGTGATAACTATCAAAGAAATACGGCAAAGATTTTTTGGCGTATGTCTACAAAAGGGTTAAGCGTTTTCAGATAAGTACAGATTCAAGGGATTTATTATGGATGAAGAACTATTTAAATATTGGGATTCAGATAAGGCCAAGAAAAAGCAAACCGCGCTCACGCGTTTAAGTAATGGTTTAGCTAAGGAGCTTTTAGGAGACCGAAATACTAAGTCGCTGTTTAGTGATGAAGAAGTTGAAGCTATCGAAAAAGCTAGAGAAGCCCTGGATAGTGTTAAATATAAATTCACTCACCTTAAAGAGAAACGACTTAGAGACGAGCAAGAAAGAAAACGAGCTAAAGACGCTAGACAGGCTTTAGCTAAGAAGCTTTCTATTGCATACATTAAAGGCTCAGGCTCGTACCCTCTCACGACTTTTTCTAGAAATCACTTCTACCTATTATGTATGTTGAATGACCTACGAATTGGTTACACGCTTAGTTTCAACGATTTAGATGTTGAGGATTCCAGTGGTGTGGTAACTCATGATGAAGAGCATTTTCGACGAATGAGAGATTACAATGTTGATACTCTTAAACGAGAGCTAGAAGAACGTGTGATTACTTGGGTTCTCGGTGCCTGGACGTACTCTGGAGAGTTAATAAATGAACCTGAAGCGAGACTAGCTGATCTGACTTCAAAGCTCGATGCGGCTTTTGTAGGTACAGTCGATGAAAGATACAAGGGGCAAATAGAGCGTCTTGAAAAATATAATCGGGCCATTGATGCAAAAGTTAAACGATCTGAGTTTAAGATTGTTCAGGATTGACTTGGGTGATACCGCTTCGCGGTCGGGCTTTCCGTCACTGCGTTCCTCTAACCGCTAACTTGAGCCACTATAAGCAAGCAAGCTTGCTGTGGCTCTAAGTTCCAGGTCAACAATCCCTATCACATGCGCTGTATTCACACCTATTAAATAGCTTAATTCTTTGTTGCTAGATTGCTTGTCGCTTCGCTCATTCTGTAAGGTGCGGTCGGGCTCTTGTGGGCGCTGTATAAGGCTCTCACGCAGAGTAAACCTGGCGAGTGCGATACGTTAGGCAACGCCCCGCCATGCGCTTAAAATTCATTTGGTGTGCGGTAGCTTTGCTTTTCTTTGTTGTTGGTCGTTTTAAGTTTTCGCTTCGCTTATCCCTTCGGGCCTATCCCTTTATATTGTAAATTCATATTGACTTTTTATGTGTAAGGCCTTAAAATTAACTCAGAACTTAAGGCAATACTGCCGCTACTTTGGAGACTACATCATGTCATGTTCATATGTTTCAGACCGCTTTTTAGCTACCCTTAAAGATTCCCTACTTTCTCTTGCTTATAGCGCTCGCTTGGATGGCTCAGAAGATCTAAAAGGTTTTCTAGCGTCCCTCGATAATGACCCTTATTTTGGTTGTTCTACTCAAGGTGCGACCAACTTAATGCGTCTTTTCCACGTAGCCAATCATCGTGCCTATCGCGTACGTTATCCGCACGAATCCATTGAACCATTCCGCTCATACAAACATCGTGATTGTCGTTGTAAGCCTCATAACTACGAACCGAAATCGGATCTAAAACAGATCGCGGAAACATTGAAAGCGATTGAATATTTGATCTATCACTGTTCGGAAGATGGAAAAGTTGCGTGTGATAAGCGTGCACCCTGGCAGTACTTTAAGACGCTAACACGTAAAGTGGCCAACATGTTGGTCAAGAACTCCCCAGATTATAAAGCGGCTCAGTGGGGAGAGTGTGAATACCTTGAGTGGACTAAACGTTATTAAGTAAAGCGATGGGGGTCGTTTAAGCGGCTCTCAATTTTGCATGCAAAAGTGAGATTTAAAGATCATGGGTCAAACAAGTAACGTAAAAACAAGGACTGTCTATTGTGCAGAAGTCGAGATCGCATACGACGACGGGAAATATAAAACGTTTACCATTTCTGGGTGTACTCCTGGTATGCGCAACAAGGCAATGGATCGATTAATTGAGGATGAAGGAGAAGTGAACTATTGCAGAAATTACAAAGAGAAAAGGTTGAATGTATGAAGCTTTAAAACTAACTCAGAACTTAAGGCAATACTGCCGCTATCTAGGATACATACCATGACTACAGTTCAATCTATATGGGGAAGTGACCAGACTCTTGCGATAACCGCTAAATTTTCAATATCAAAACTCATTTATGACGAGAATTAATGAGGTTTTGCTTTTTTAAATAATCTGCTCTGTCAGATAGTTAACCATATTGTTGTGCGGAGGCTCGAAGCTATAGAAAGGCTCAAAATTCGGAACATGGTCAAGGAGATAATGTTACGTTTTGTTTTATATTTAATTAACGGTTCACTTACCACATCTTTCGATAATACTTTAAAAACTTTTGGACTTTTCAATAAACTTGGAGTCGCTTACCAAATTTCTAGTTAACAAAAAGAGGTAGAAAAATGTCAGTTAGGCAGGTACAGAAGAATAAGCGCCGTCAGGCGAGAAAGAAAGCGAAGGCGAGTAAAACTAAATCTAAGTCCTACTCGCCAGCACCAACACAAAACGTTATTGATGGTGTGAAACCGTTGTTGATTGAATACATTCAAAGTGAGCAGAAGTATTTGGATATATTCAAATCACTGGAACGTGGCCAGGTATACGTTGTGGGAACAGAAGGATCGCAAACGATGCACGCGGTTTTATCAGAAGATGAATATATTGGCTTAATGCCACAAGGAGATAAGGCTGCGTTGGCTGCACAGTTCGCCCTACTGGAAAATGAAAAGGTAGTTGGTTATACCGAAGACGAGACAGGCTTTATGACATACTTTTTTCTTGATCATGAAGTACTTCTTCCGCCGTCTAATGATAAGGGTAACACTACTGCATTGATAGAAAATCGACCTATGCCCGATACAGTTTACGTATCTGAAAGTAGCGGGCATCGTATCTATATTGAAGATGTTGTAGGCAATATAGGTGATGAGTTCTATTTAGTAATGACCGTTCCTGAAGAAGATAAAGACCACATGGATGCAATGGGCGATGAGTTGGATTCTCACCAATGGCTTGAAATGGTGGATTCACTTGGCCTTAAGCCAGTGGTTGAAACTAGTGAGGCGGAGCTAGAAAGCTTACGCTCTATGTTTACTAAATAGTTAATGGGAAAATATGCTTAATAAAAAATATAACGCATACCTGAACGCGACAAAACGTATTCTAGCCAGAATACGGCCTACAAATTTAGTATACAGGTTTATGCAAATCAATGATGTCGAATTTGTGTTGAGCTCCTTATCTTCCGAAGCAAAGAACGGTCATTTTACAGCTGCTTTTCTAGACGACTTTGAGTATGAGCAATTTAAAAAGTCATTGGTTCTGAGAGCTAATAATAAAATTTGCCCTAAGTTAATTCATGGAAAAGTAACAGCCTTAACTAACTTTTATTTTATATTTGAAAATGGAAAAGGAGAAAAAGTCGGGTTCATTGAGCTATCAGAAAAACAGTCAGGTGACTTTTGCAGAAGTACATTGGTGTTTGAGAATGTTGAAATTATGTCTGTTGTGATAGCCAAAGAACACCGAGGAAAGGGCTATACCAAGAGACTAATATCTGCGGCTTTGAGTGAATTGCCTACTAAAAAAACAGTATTTGCTAGGTGTCTGGAGCCATCAGTTAAAATGGTTAGAATTTTGGAGCAGCTAGGATTCTCTTGCGTAAAAATTACACCTAGAGGTTCAAAGTGGATGGAGCTTAAAGTTAGGTCTGACCTCATTCAAGATACATGAATTATTATATCCTTAATCATACCCATATGATTAAGGATTGATGTATAATTTACCTTATGTTCATATGAGTATGATTAAGGTTTCTTTTGAGTATTAGGATTAGCGCACAACAAAAGAATGCGATGTTGACGATATACTATATCGAACTCAATCATGGTCTTCATATTCCGGTGCATACTAGCTATCTACGTAAGCAGGTCAGCAAGTCGTTATGTAGAGAATTAGCCCCTAATAACTTCTTGGTCGGCTTAAGGACATTGGTAGTCAATGGCTATTTAGTGTACCAGGCGAATGAAGATAAGTTGTTAAATGCTTCAGCGAGAGAGAATGAAAACATGTGGCAACTTACGAGTAAAGGTCGAATGTATGCAGAGGAATTACACTCTGCGAGAATGCGCCCTAAACGGGCTTATACGAAGAAATTAATCAAGTAGGAAAAATTATGAGTAATGAGAAGGCTACTGAGCTTAATACTGCGAATCAAAAGCTGACAGAACTCATTAATGAGTTGCAAGTGCTTGAACGTGAATATGACCAGGCTGTTGAACATTCTGCAAGCTATTTTGGCAATGATGATCGTATTGAGCAGTTTAGGGACGATAGAGCTATGGAAGCATTAAATCGTGTTACAAGCGTCAAGGAGCAGATAGAAAATCAAACTCAATTGGTGCGAGAACTAGCAGTTAACTATTAAGCGAGGGAAAGCCGATGCCTTTTTCAATTAAATCTAAATTAGTGACGCTTTTGCTCATGGCAATATCCCTGTTTGTTGGGTTAAGTGTCGGAGAATATGACACAACGTATGGTGCAATGTCCATATTGATAATGTACGTGTCCCTTGCGGTTACTCTAACGGCACTAGGAAAAGTTCGTAGGGGGAATTCATGACTGAAAATGAACGATTCTTGAGTGAGCTTTTGCAAGATGTACGTGCAACTTTAGAAAACTATCAAGCCGAAAAATCTACAGTGCGCCTTCAATTAGTAAAATTACTTAATCGTCAAAATGCAAAAGGTGAGCAACCTTTTAAAGTGAGGAAGCAATGAAAATAATAAAAGAGTTTAAAGGAGATGGAGGGACTGAAAAGAGAGTTTTTGTTGACCTTAATCAAGTAGATGCCGTCTATGATTTAGAAAATAGCACCATGCTATTGATGGCGTCGGGAGCCAAAATACCGGTTAAAGGACGAGCAAAAGATATTGCTCGAGCCGTTGAAAAAGTGAAACTCCACGTTAAGGATACGTATAAATAATGTCTCAATTAGAGCCCATTTCTAACCCTGAGTTAGCGGAAAGGCAGATAGCAACATTATTTGTCACGTTGTATGAGTCTTGGCCAGTTCGGATTACTATCGATGCTCAACAAGTTACTGGAGTCATCTTTGATACCGATAGCCTATATGATACTCCTTCCACTCCAATCCCTAAAGAATGGACAATTTGCAGTGAATTGTTTGTTTGGCTTGAAAATGAAGGGTATATCAAAACCGATGGAGCAATTGGTAGCATTTGGACGTTAGGGAGAACACAACTCACTCATAAAGCCATTGAAACGATGAAGAGCCTTCCCGATCCGCTTAACCCTGAAAAGAAAAGAACGTTAATTGATGCCATCATCGATGTATCAAAGGATGGAGGTAAGCAAGCTAGAAACCAAATCATTAGCTTTGCAATGAGCGCTCTTTATGAGGCTGTTAAATGATCTTATTTTCTCTGTAAGGAAATTAAGAGTGTCAAATTGAACTAAGGAAAATGAAGTCTGCTCATGATTATTAGAATGAAGTCTACAGGTATATTACGGAGCACATTCTAGATATGTCCAAACCTAGTTTAACCAATGCTAACTTCAAACGATTCATGCGCAAGCCCGAGTTGCGTATTGAAAAAGCTCAATCACTGTATGATCTGCTTGAGCATACTTGCTTTGGGGTTCGATGCCACTTGGGAAAGCTATCGATTAAGGTTAAAGCTGGCGTTTTAATTGAACACCAATATACCCAGGGCAAAAAAAATGAGACGAAACCTTTATTTGTTTCGATGCAGCAAAAGATGAATGATTTCATCTTTATCTTCACTAACAATTTCAACACGATAAATCCCTTTGGCTTGTAGCGCTTTAATTAACACTTTCAATCGATTGGTCTTCACTGTTATGGCCAGTGGCTTTATTTGATTGTTGTCTTCATCAAACCCTTGCTCTACGCTTTTTTCTTTCATGTAGAGAGTGTCTCGTTCAATTTCTTTTTCTATATCTTCCAGCATCGACGGGAATTGATGCTGCTCAAATAACTCTGTTAACATGATATAGAGGTCATCAGCCTGTGAGAATTTGGATTGATACTCGAGATTCAGTCGATTGATATCCCATAGCTTTTCTTCAAGGTTGCCCGTTCCGCTACGGCCAATACTGAGCATTGTCTTTAGTTCATTTTTGCATGTCGAAAACTGAGGGCGCTTTACTTTTGGTTTGATGAATTTTACTAACAGCTCGTTTCTTCTTTTTGCTGTCCAAAATCCGCCTTGCTGACTCATCGTGCAATACAGTGCGAGAAGTGAATTTGTTACAAGTTCATCAAGGGCTTGATAGTGTTTAAGGTTCCGACTCATGAATTTATTCTATCTAGATAACTGAAGCTCGAGTTTATCAGAAAAGTAACGTTAACATCTTTCTGATGGCCTGAACTCATATCATTTTGCCGTTAGGTAAAGGCAGTATGGACGTTACCCTTCGGGCAAGGCTTTCCGCTTGTATCTTTTATCTATGGCCTAAGAGTGGCATCACCCTGGTGAGTCACTGCGTGCCGCCCCAGAATGTGCCTCTCTACAGTCCCTATCCAAAAGGATATCGCTGCAATCCTGAACGCCTGCGCCTCGTCATTCTTCCTCGTTGCCGTTCGTCGTGCCTCCTCACTCATTTCACTGCTTAAACGAAAGAATCTGTAAGATTTATTCCGTTTCTCGCCTGTCTTTTCCCTTTGATTTCTCATTCGCCGTGTCGCGGTCTTCCTGCTTAACGTCCCAAATCAGAACCTTATCTGCAAGGGTAAATAAACGCTTCGCGCCCCTGCAGAGAAGAACCATGATTTCGGGTCGAGCAGTCAGGCGACAACGGGAATGAAAAATTAATCAAAGGAAAAACTTATGACAGACTCAATCCGTAATCAATCAACAGCTTCTAACGTCCAAACAGCGACAAACGTATCCCCGTTTGAACAGTCAGGCTCATCCAAAAATGAATTTTTGAAAAGCTTCTCTGGCCATAAGTTGCGTAAAAATGCTAAGGCCAAAATTACTAAGTTGTTGGAGCTTGCGGATTCGTTGATCTTAAAAACTCAATCAATGGGTATGGATGATTGCTTTAGAAGTAACGAACCTGTAACGATTGACAAATCCGAATTTTGGGATTGGTACGAAAAGAACTACCGAGACATGGTGATTTTATTAACTGTCCATGATGGGGTTCTCGTGAAAGTGCAGGTTTGTGATTGTATTTACCACTTTTCTAATGATGTAGTTATGACTTTCTCACTGGATAAATTAGACGCGGAAGAGGCTATTTTTGATAATGATTCTTTGGTTGTTGAGGAAGTCGAAGAGGTGAAAGAAGAGGTTTTACTAGCACCGTTTGATAAGTACGAAAGCCTAATTAATACCGCCACCGTGAAGCAAGTTGTGATTGATTGGAGCGAATCAAATCTATTCTCTGATGGTGATGCGTACACGCTGGACGATTACAACACCAAAGCAATGCAAGAAGCTAAGGAAGTAGGGCGCAATAATGGTTACAGTAAAACAATGATGTATATCGAGTTTGAGAATGGCGATTTGGAGCGATTCAGACATGATATTGATGCAGACTACCCAACATTAAACCATTACTACGCGGCTGTGAGTGAGGTTAAATTAATTGCAGCCTCTAAATCTAAAGTGCGCTTTACGTTTGAATTAGTGACAAAGGCGTTAATTGACGGCTATCTGTCACCGCTTAACAGTGACGAGAAAAATCCACCACCACCGCCAGAAGATAAAACCCGAAAAGTTGTAGCCCTAGGAGACTATCAAGAGCGACAAGAGGAAAAGCGCGAACGTTTAGAAGAGCGAGCAATAAAAGCTGCTGCTGTATCTACAGAGCGTTTTAATACAGCAAGTTCATTGGGGAAAATGTTGCCTTTCGGTCAGCCTATTCTAGTAGGCCACCATTCAGAAGCAAAGCACCGCAGACACGCGGAGAATATTAATACAAACATGCGCAAAAGCGTAGAGGCTCAGGATAAAGCGGAATCTTTGAGCCGTCGCGCTGATAGTGTCGGTTCTGCTGGTATTGCATCAGACGACCCTGAAGCGGTCACAAAGCTAAAGCAAAAGTTAGATCATCGCGTTCAATCTCAGAAATTAATGAAAGCCGTCAATAAAGTGGTGCGCTCTACCCACATGAGCGAAGAAGATAAGATCGAATACTTGGTTAATACGCATGAGCAGACCGAAGAAAAAGCGAAAGATTTGCTAAAACCAGATACGTGGGGGCATGTAGGCTTTGCTAGTTATGCACTTAAAAATAATAACGCAATGATTCGTACTATTAAAAAACGATTAGAAGAATTGGAGGTGTTACACAATGAAGAACCACTACAGTGTAACGGTGAAGCAATGGGGACGGCTTGGGAGTTGTACGAGGAAGAAGGGCGCCTTAAGTTTTCTTTTGAGGGTATACCAGACGAAGCCGTTCGTCAGAAATTAAAAAATAATGGTTTTAAGTGGTCACGATACTCTAAAGCTTGGGTTCGTAAAATGACACCTAATGCGGTATTTGTGACAAAAAGGCTCGTGACCCTTCTGGACTAATTAAAAAATATGCTCATTCACGCCCATTCTGGCGTGAATGACTTCCATAACGTTATGTTGTAAAATAAAGATAATTGAATAAGGTTTCTACTATGTCTGAATCAAGCAAAGTCACATTAAGCGTTGAAGAGCTAATCAACCTAACCGCTCATGCTGCCACTCAAGAGCAGTTAAATGATACGCGCAAAGAACTCGATCAAAAGATTGAAGCTGTTCGTCATGAGCTTTCCGATAAAATCGATACGGCTCGTAATGAGCTTAAATCTGAAGTCGATATGGTTCGTAATGAGCTTAAATCTGATATTCAAGGGGTTCGCAATGAAGTGAGTTCCCTTAAAAACCTCATTATTGCAACAGCCTTTGCGATGATTGCGACTGTAGCCGGTGCAGCATTTTGGGTTGGTAGTCATATCAACGTCTAACATTCAAATATGTATCCTCAAATGCCTCTTATCCTAGAGGCATTTTTTTTACCTCGTGATTGCTGCACCCGCTTGGGTTTCTGCGTTAAAAGAGGTTGAGCCAAAGGCTCGACCGCAAGCGGTCGTATACGCGGCTCTTTGCATCATCATAAAGGCATATTACCGGTCTTAGTATGTTTATATTGCTCGGGAGTTTTGTTTATTACAGGGCTTTATGGGCTGTTTAAAGTTAAGGGGGCGTGATTGGATCTGATTTCGGGCGTTACCCTTCGGGCAAGGCTTTTCGCTTGTATCTTTTAGCTATGGTCTAAGAGTGGCATCACCCTGGTGAGTCACTGCGTGCCGCCCCAGAATGTGCCTCTCTACAAGTCCTTATCTAAAAGGATCTCGCTACAATCCTGAACGCACTCCTCTCACTGCGTTCGATGCGCCTCGTCATTCTTCCTCGTTGCCTTTCACTGACTTTAATTAAGTTCGAGTAAGGGCTTGTTTTCTTATGCGCCGATTTTCCTTTCTACTCGCACCACTTACGGACTCGCAAGCTGTTAACCGTCTCTCCCCACAACCTGATTTGCAAGGGTATATGAACGCTTCGCGCCCTTGCAAATCAGGTTGTGGGGAGAGCTCGTACAGCTAAGCGGCTCCGAAAAGTGATACTCAAACAAAAAGGAAACTCATTATGGCGCAACAAAACTCAACCCCAACTCTCTCTAGATTAAATTCAGCGACCAGCGTCTCGCCGCTGGAGCACGAAAGCTCACCAAAAAATGATATCTCCTGGAGTGATCGCAAACGTGTACGTGATCTGAAAATTTTAGACCGCTTAAGAGAGATTCACGGATTGCGCCGTAAGTCTAAAGAAACCATGAATTTTAATCCTTTAAATTACGTGTGTACTGAACATGGGTGCATTAATATTCGTCGAACTTAATTAGTCATTTGAAGTTATAAAATTAATAGAGGTCAAAATATGAAATATCTATCTCATTATACTCAACAAAAACAAACCGATTTATTTAACGAGTTAGGCGCATTTTTCGCTTTCTCTAATCAGCAGTTTGATGAAGCAAAAAAAGAGGGGGTTGAGTATTGCCGAGTTATAGCGGGGTTAATTTGCCCTGTTGATAATGCAAAAACACTTGTGGAGCAACTTGATGTTATTCAAAAGGAAGGCATTAAACAAGATATTGAGGAGAATGGTAAAGAAGCTATCATTCGCCGTGAATTATTTAATCATGAATGCTTTTATACGAATGATATTTCTGATTGTGTAGAAAAAATTGAAGAGTACGGTTATTCATATGATGATATTTATCAAGTCTTTAACCAGATCCGTAAAACAGAAGACGTTTATTAAACGTTAAAAAGTAAAGCGCCTTGATATTTGGCCAATAAATATCAAGGCAAGTTCAATTTAATCACATTGGAGTTTCATAAATGAACGAACTGAATGTTACATCAAGTAATGAGCAAAAAAAAGAAAAAAGTTATGTTTGTTCAGCACTACCATTTGAGCTTGGTGTTGTGGTTTGTACCCCAGGGATTGAGAGTTTGTTAAAAAACAGTTTAGGCGTCAATCTTTCTATTTATTTACAACGTCATCAAAGTGGTGATTGGGGAACGGTGAAGATTGAAGATAAGATCCTGAATGATGAAGCGACCAAAAAAGGTGATCGTATTTTATCAAGTTATCTCCTTTGTAATGAAAAAATTTTGATCATTACTGAACACGATCGAAGTTGCACCACAGTTTTACTTCCTCATGAATATTGATATGGTCAATTGATGCGATATAATGGAGTCCAATTTGGGCTCAATTTTTTATTTATGAAAAAATTAATTCTATTGCTTTGTGTTTTTCCTGGTACTGGTGCTGCTTTTTGTTTTGATGAGGCCGGTCAGTATTATAATATTGATCCTGATTTGCTAAGGTCGATTGCTCATGTTGAGAGTAGCTTTGATCCTAATGCTTATAACGAAAATAAAAATAAAGATGGGAAAGTGATTACTCGTGATTTTGGATTGATGCAAATCAACTCTTCCTGGTTTTCTAAGCTGGCAGAGTTTCAGGTTGATGATGTCAGTGTCTATGAACCTTGTTTTAATGTTTCACTAGGGGCTTGGGTATTAAGCTCTAATTTCGCTACCCATGGCTTTAATTGGAATAGTGTCGGCGCTTATAATGCTGGATTCTCTGCACGTACAGAACCAGCTCGAAAGAGATATATCGAAAAAGTACAAAACGCTTATTTCAATACGAAGCTTAAATAACTAACGCATGCACTATATTGGTGCAATGTCTGACGTAGTTACATCCTCCTCCTTAGTTCAATACCCCCTTCGATTCAATCGCCATCGCACCGGCTTTTACTCTTGTGACCAAAACACCACTCGAATACTAAGACGACCTCAATAAAAACTCCGAAGTCGCCACTCTCTTCTAACTTCATCCACACCCTACGGCACATTGTTACACAATGTGGTTGGTTGTCTTTAAAGTTATAAAACCTTTAAAAACAATGTCTTATGTTGATATTTCGGATTAATTTGAACTAGATAAAATTTTTAATATTTCAACTAGTTAGCCGATTAAATCTCAGTCAAAAAATATGTAAATTAAATAAATACTCATTTAAGCCTTTATCTAAAAGGTCTTAAGGGGTGTTTGAATGTCTTTTTAATGGATTTTAAATTAATATTTATTTAAGCCTTTTGTAATAAGGTTTTGAGGGTGAATTCTTGCTATTGATTCAATGGATGTTCAATGATATTTTAGTTAAATTCATTGATTGTAAAGAGGTGTGTTTTGAAACGATCTTATCCATTACAGGCGTCAATTAGAGATCAATTAGAGAAGGATTTTTTAAAATTTAGGGATCGTGAAGGGCTTAGTGATGCCGAAGCTACTCGACAACTCTTAACATTGGCTTTGCGGATTAAGTTGAATGATAGTGACGATGATAGGCCGTCGAACCGTGAGTTGATGGAAGAGATTTATCGACGTGTTAGGCAGGTTCAAGGAACGAGTAATTTAACTTTAGCTCATGGTTTTGATGGTGAAGCTTATTATAAAAATAAGAGTGATTCTGTCGAGCAAAGGAAATCTACGACAGCACTTGTCGATAAAAGTGTCGATGCTTACCTATCCGGTGAAAAAAAGGGGTAGCGTATGCTACCCCTTTTTTATCGTTCTAGCTCTCGCTCAATTTCCCTATTTTCTCTTTCTTCTATTATTGATTCTCTATTAAAGTCTAAATCTATCTGAGGTGAGTGCTCTTTGTGGTCAAAATGCTCGAGTGATTGACTATCCAGTTCTCTTCTATCGTCGAGTGCTGGTGAGCTAGGCTCTCTTCTCTCATTAGTTTCAGAGGAGTCACTTATTTCTTGGTGAGTTGGGTTGTCTTGTCTATCGATGTTTTTTAAACATTGGTCTATATCGCTTTTTAAATTTTCACTGGACATGAATTGAATGTCACGATTGGAAAAGTTGGTCATTATTTTCTCAACGTTATTTGGGTTGAGGTCGTGATTACCTTGTCCGAGTACAATAATGATGTGTTGTCTTAACTCATCAGTGGATATGTTTTGAATGTCATTTTTGTGATTTACATTAATGATATCAAATTGTCCATTTGTTTCCTGATTAATAATAAAAGAGCTCTCAATGTCGGTGCTGATAATGGTTGTGCTTCGGTGTTCACCATGATTGAAGCTCGTCATATTTTTTGTTTTCGTACCTAAGGTTCTAGGGTTAATATCAAGTGCTTCGTCTTTTTCCCCTTTATCACTTAAATAGGTGACCTCAATGGCTTTCGTCTCACCTTGTGTATTATGGATGTTGGTGAGTATTGCAGGGTGAAAGGCTTTATCTTCTGATGAATATACAGAAGGGTGGAACCGAACGTTGGTATTGTCGATGTCCTTTACCCCAAGTCGATTTAAATATCGTTCGGCTAATGTACCTGACAGCGGCAGGCTTTGTTCGATGTATTCCTTTGCTCTTTCTTCAAATTGAGCGATATGTCTCGGTGTGGTGTTTAATAATCTATCGTGTTTTTCATTCGCGTGAATTTGGTGTTTTTCTGGTTGGTTGAGCATGTCATGAGCGGCATTCATTGCCTCTTTGTAATTAATATCTTTGTGGCTCATGATTAGGTTTATCAATGAGCCTTTCTCGCCAGTGGTGTAATCTTTAAAATAACCGCGGTATTCACCGGTTAATGAGACTTTAATGGCTGATTTTCCGATACCAAACGTTAAATAGTCGCGATCTGATTTTGACCGGTTCGGTTGCCCTAATAATTGCTTTGCGAGGCTTTCTGTGTATTTAGGTAATTCGTTGTTGATGTGTTCTTTAAATAAGCCGTAGTCAAACTCCCCACTTTTATTTTGATAGCGGACGTCCTCATGTGGGAGCGCGTTTCGGTTGAAGTAGGTTGTCGATGCTTGCGGTGTCTGGTCGAGCGTTTCGATGGCACTGTGCTTATTGGATTCTTTGGATTGCCAAGTTTTCACCATCTGTTTTGGGTTGTCGGTATAGAGGGTTAAATGATCACTGGCTCGCGTGAGATCGATGTAGGCCCGTCTTAGATTGGTGAGTCCCCCTTTTCCTTGAATGGCTGTGATCACATGAGGGTAGGTGGTGCCTTGCGCCATGTCTGCGGTTCGCGTGTATGCGTAATCCCAATGTGCGTCTCTGAGTTCATTGGGTTTTATGGTCAGTGTGCTCCCTGCTTCTGAGCGTGCAGTAATGCTTTGCTCGTCCGCACTTTGTATCTGGTATTCGACGTTAGCCTTGATATCTCGAGTCTTGTCTGTGAAGCGAGTGATGATTTTATCGTTTTTGGATAAGGGTTGGTGAGAGAGTGAAAATAGCGTGGTAAACGTATGATCACGGTTACGGGGTAAGAATGCTTTTTCTTTGCCCGTCGCCTCATTTTTTAAGGTCACGATCCCGTGCTCAGAATCCACGCCGGTGATGGTGGCGTACTCTCCGGGTTTCGTGCTCAAAATCAAGCCTTTCTGATATGGCATCATAGTGGAGAGCTCTTCACCGGTGGCGCCTATTGAGCGAAGTCTTGAAGCTGCAATGTTTTCTTGGCCTATTTCTCTGACTCCTATCAAGCCTTCGCGAATATGCTCTGTGATGTTATCCCTTTCGACGTTGGTGTAAGCAATAATGAGAGTGCTTTCTCGGGTTTCTGGTGTTCGAGAGAGATAATCTTGCGCAACGGCATAGGGGAGCTTTTCTGTTGCCGTTTGTTGCGCTTGACGCGTGTTAGGGTTCGTGGTGTCTAATGTTGAGATCACATGCTCGGTTTTACCTTGGGGATCAGGGTTTTGTTTCTGTAATTTATCGAGTGCGCTATTGGGTTGTTTATCGAGAATGTTGTGGACAGCATTCAGTAAGGTGTCGTTTTGCTGACGAACAATGTCGGTCATTTTGGCGGTATCGATGGTGCCTTGTTTCATGGCGAGCTCAAAAGGTTTACCAGCACTGAGTGACAACAGTTGCTCTTTATCACCGAGTAGGACGGCTTTAGATTGACTGTTGATGATTAAGTCTGTGAACTCTTTCGCCTGTTTGTTGCTGACCATCGAGCTTTCATCAAGAAAGAAGAGACTACCTTGATAGTCGCTTGGCTCTTTGGTTCCTCTTCTTATATCGGTCAAGAGGCTTTCTAAGGTTTGTGCTTCAACGCCTTTCTTTTGGAGCTCACTGACGGCGGCATGAGTTGGCGCAAGTCCTATGATTTGTGTTGGCTTGTTTTGTCCAACCTGGCTTGTGTGTTCAATCAAGTCGATATTGGATTCGAGCATGGTTGATTTGCCTGTACCGGCGAGCCCTTGTATGGCCACGATGCTGTCTTGTGTTGTTGATATCAGGGTAATGCTGTCTTTTTGGCCGGGGGTCAACCTCGTCTGGTCATTGAGGTACGCCTCGATTTGGGTTGGGGTCGCATAGGGTTGATGTTGCGCCTTGCCTCGTTCAATGTTCGTCAAAATGTGTTTCTCGGTGTCAAGTGCGGCTTTTGTCGTCCAGCGTGTGCCATCGCTGTATTCGGCTGACAGGGCGTCTCTGCGCTTTTCCAGTACCTCTTCGACTTGCTCTTTAGTGATGGGGGCCCCCGACTCTTCAAAAGCGTACCGGACGGCTTCCACGACTAATTCTTTTTGACTGAAACCAGCTTCTCGTTCAGAGAGGTGGTTTAAAGCAAAATTGACCGCTTGCTCATGAGGTGGGCGCGTTCTATCTTGTGACAGCATCGATAGGGCTTGATGAACATCTTGTCGTACTTTCTCTTCCGTTGCTGTTGAAAGGTAGCGATCATTTGCGTGTTGAGTGTGCATCACACGTTCAATGGCCGATGGTGTGATGGCGGTTTTTTCTAATGCACTGCGTGCTTTATCAGGATTATCAGTGAAAATGTCGAGGTGCTCTGTCTTTTCATTCAGATCGTTCAATAAGGCTTTTGATAGCGTAAAAGCTTTGGCTGATAAGAGGGTGTGCGTTTTATTATCAATGTGATTTGCAGTGTGTACATAATCGTATTGGAGCGGCGCATCTTTGAGTTTATCTAACGGTAACTTGAGGGTTTCCCCTTGCGTATCTTTTAAGGTTAGGGATTGTTGAGATAGTTCAGTGACCTGGTAACTTTTATGAGCCTCTAACCCTGATGGGAAGTGTTTACCTAAGGTGGTTAAGCGTTCTCCTTTGGCTATATTAAGACTTTGCGGTTTGCTGATTTGTACATTCATCGCCTTAAATGAGTTTGATGCTGGATCGAACGTAGTGGCTTTCCCATCTTGTTTGTTGATGGTGTGAAGGGTGTTCGTCGCTTTGTCGCTGCTGGCAACAACAAAGGTATGAGGTTTGCCTTTTTCCCATTGGGTGAGTGTCATGCCGGGTTTATAGTGCTGTGCTAAAGGCTGTTGGGATTTTGACAGGAAATGGGGTACTTGCGTAAACAGGGTGGTTTCACTGCGTGCTAATTCACCGGTGTTTTTTAAGGCGCCTCGAATGTGACTGGTGAGTCGTCTTTGCTCTACGCCGGAGGTGGCAAGGACTTGAGTCTCGGCTTTATTTGCTCGCTCAGCATACATGCGTGCCACTTGTTTAGCGTCACTGTCATAGAGCTTTACTTGGCTCTGGCGTGCGGTGGTGTTGACCCAATTGTGGCTTTCGACATTGCCTTTGCTATACAGGTCAATGGCGTTGTGCGCTTTAAACCCTTGGCGACTCGAGGTTCGATTGAGGAGCATCACTTTGCTGCCGGTTTGTTTGGCTTTTTCTGTCAGAGTGATTAACTCATTTGCACTCATTTTATTTGCGTCATCGATGAGTAACACATCTTTGTTGGTTAACTCCGACTTTGAGTGGAGTATGCCTTGTAGACTATGACGCTGCTCTGGCTGAAATATTTGTGAGATCCAAGCTTTGAGGGTGTGACTCTCTCTTTGAATGGCGATTTTACTTTGGAGACTGGCTTTGGCGCTTTGTGAGACAAATTGAACGCGTTTCCCACTGTGGTTGCCTACATTTAATAATTGTTGTGCGATTTTCTCCGATGAGCCAAACACATTCACGACATGGAATTGTTTTGTGGAATGGTAGAGTTCGGTGAGCTTTTGTTGTTGGTTTACTGGAATGTCGAGACGGCGAAGGGTTGACGGTTCAACGTGCGTGCGCATGTGGTGCGCACGTCCCTTGGTGATGTCCATGAGGGCTTTTTCGTTTTGTAGCAACGCTTTTGATGTGTATTGCCCTTTCTCTTTTAATCCAACCAGAGTGCCATCCTTAATCAACCCATCGGTGGCTTTTTTTAAATCGATGGCGTTCGGTTGCTCGGCTCCTTTGGTGAAGTCACTGGCCGCAAGCTCGATGATTTTTTCTAAATTGAGTGAGGTGGTGTACTGACTTAAATGATCGATTGCCCTAAGTAGGGCTTGTTTGGTGTCTGCCGGGGCGAGGGCGGGGGAGTCGATTTGGGCTTGCTCTTTTGCGTTTTCAACGAGCTTCGCAGGGTTAAGTCCTTGCTCTTGAGTGGCCGCTTGCCATTGACTGTTTAAGGCCGCGTTGCTGTGATAGGTTTTGGCCTGGCGAGTATTGAGTGCGGCGGTGTCTCTGGTGGCTTGAGTGTTATGGCCAAATTCTAAAGCTTGTTGGTCGATTTGTTGTTTTCGAGTTGAGAACGCTTCCATTAACGTAGAGGGAACGCCCTTTATATCAAACTGCCCATGGCCGACGCCCTGGGTTTGATACCCTAATTCTTGAGCACCTTTGGCTAAATGACTTTGATAAAGAGCGGTGTAATACTTTTGGAAGTTATAAATCCGTTCGCCACTGCCGTTAATGACTCCCCCTTTTTGCTTAAGACTCGAGGCAAGTGTGCGAAGTTCGCCTTCTTGATTGCGAGTCATGTTTGCGGCGAGGGCATGAGAATGGACTTGTGGCTCGTTTGCTCGACTGGTTTTATGACGGACGACGGCAAAAAGCATGGATTGCGTATTGTGGTACTCTCGCTCTCCTTTGTCTTTTGTTTGAGTGACTTGAGCCACGTCTTTTTCTAATTCGCCCAAAGCAAACTTCACGGCGTTATTGTGCGTCTCGATGAGGCGGGTATCTCCTCCGACGAGGGCTAGAATACTGACCGACTTTGGCGCAGAAAAGGTCAGATCGAAGCCGGCCTTATGGTTGTCCCTTTTTCCCTTAATGGTTTCCTCTCCTAGATGACCCGAAAGTGCCGCCTCTAGTGTCTTTTCATCGACGGGTTTACCCTCCAGCCCGGACTCTTTAGCTAGCTCCCCAAACCAAAAGGTATTTTCGTCTTGGTCTTTTTCTTTGAGGTAGTAATTGTCATTCGTGTCCTTTTCTAAGGAGACGTCAGGCAAATCTTTTGGGGTTTCTTCACCGAGATAGTATTTGGTGGCTGAAGAGGCGGATTTTAACGGACTGATAGAGAGCATGAAAAGACTCCTGATGGCACCAAACACCGTTAGCCGCGAAGCTCCGGTGTTTGATTTATTTTGTTGTTAGGGCTCGGCCTATGACTTGAAAAAGGATGGCTAGGCAAAAAAACAGCGTTAAAACAAACGCTGTGCTTAAGCCAATTAAAGTCGATATAGAAACGAATAATGTTGTCGTTACGTTGGTTTTAATAGTGGTTCTCACACTATTTCCTTTATTGGTTTGATCTACAGAGTAGATTGCTCTAATTGCTTGATTAGCTCTGTTGGCGGTACGTAACCACTCACGAGCTCACCACCGGGTAAAAAGATGGCAGGTGTGCCATTAATTCCGAGTTCACGGCCAAGTTGGTGATGTTGTGCGATGATTTCTCTCTCCTTTGCAATATCGTTATTGCTTACGGTGATGCGACGGCTTTCTTTCCCTTTATCCATCATCGATTTTGGGTCTGCTGCAGCCCATATCGTGGCCAGTTGGTCAGCGACAGGACCTGTTGCGCCTTGGCGAGGGAAAGCCAGGTAGCGAACAGTGATACCCAACTCATTGTAATCTTTTACTTGGCTATGTAGGCGGCCACAGTACGGGCACGTTATGTCTGTAAATACGGTGACTACGTACTTTTCATTATCTGCTTTATATTCGATAGCTGAGTCTGCCATGGCTGTGATTTTTTCAGCATTTATCGGGGCTTGGCGTTTAGCCAGTACATCACTGTATTGACCTTCATCATCTAATGAGTAAAGCGTGCCGGCTAAAAAATACGCCCCGGTTGGCGATGAAAATAGCGTTCCGTTGTTCGTTTGAACTTCAATAAGCCCCGCGATGTCAGAAGGACGGACGCTAAGGACTTCCACCCCAATTTTTTCAAAACGTTGGGTTAATGCCACGGTATCCGTCGTTTGAGTCGGGGCGGCTTTGTTTGCCGGTGAGGTTGGCTCTGCGTGCTCTTCGGATGCATTACAGGCTGTTAGGACAAAGGGGATTGCTAGTAGGGGGAGGTGGCGTAATACGCGCATTGTGTTCACCTTAAAAATAAATGGGTTGATGTTTTTATGTTATTGACGGTTGAGTGTCTTCTAAAACTTGCCAGTCTGTCGCAAAGTAAAATTCAACGGTCCAACCATAGGGAGTCATTGTGTGTAATTTCCAGACAGCCAAAGGGTACTTGCCGGAAATATGATCAAGGTAATGGCCCACGTAGTTACTGGCTAGATTGCCGCGAATATCACGTATTAAAGCATCGACTTTGGGCTCATCTTCAAACCCAAAACTCAAGCTGATGCGCATTTCCTCAAAATCAGGCTCATCTGCCGCCTTTCTATAATCAAGTTCGAGTTGGGTTGCTAAGCTTTTAAGCGCTGATAAGAATTCCACAAACCCCTTGGCAAACCTTTCTTTTTCTTGTTCGGGTAAATCCAGTTCGTTAATGTCCATTATTCCACCATTTCCTCATTGCCAATGTCTTGAGATATCGCCGACTCTTCAAGCTCAGCTTGTGCTCTCTCTTGATGCTCGTCGTTGGCTGTATTCTTCGCAACGTCTTCACTGGCTAAAGCTCTTACGGTCTCACTTTGTGTCGCGGCTTTAATCTGGTCTGTCTCGAGCTTCATCTCTTCGGGACTTTCAAATTGGGAAGCTTGCCTGTCATCGAGCACTCTGCGTTCGTCTTCGTTTAAAAATAACCCAGGTGCGACACATTCGTAGTACACCGCTTTTTGATAGACGTTCGTCATTGCTAAAGAAGGGGTGTAAGCACGCTTAACAAAGGCCGGCCCCATGTCTTTCAGCTTGTCAAAATGTAAATCGAGCAGAGTAATGAAGCTGCTACCCGGGACTCGTAAGTAACATTGCAGATCATCAAGCGCTTGAATTTCACTTGGTGATACGACCGGGCGGGTGACGGTTTGGTGGCCAATGGACACACCATCACGCAGGGCATTAGCGCCATAAGAGATGTTTTCTTTTGAAATGTCGACTTCTTGTTCGCCCAAATCTTTTGATGAAATTTGAGCCATTTGATTTGAGGGCGCCCTGAAATAGAAGCGAGAGTTGAGCAAATCGAATATAACGTCCGCTGTGTTCTTGCCATACGTTTTAACGAGTTGCGCGTATGACTGGAGACCAATCACGTAACACCCTCCGAACTTACGTACTTCGGAGATGATGTTATCGAGTTCGGGCAGCTTATGCAGGCTTGGCATTTCATCCATGATCACCCAAATGCGTCTATCTTCATCGGGGTCTAACCCAAGAATGGCGTTGGACGCAATGGCGAGCCAGGTTGAGATTAACGGACGTAAAGAAGCGTGTTGTTGTGCATTGCTCGAGAGGAACAAGAATCCTTTTTGATTGTCATCTTGCACCCAATTGGTGATGGAGAATGGTTGGCGTTTAAGCGCGCCTTTTGCGTCCTTTTCATCGAGTCCATCCAGAAATCGCAGGCTCTTGATGTAAGTGGCCAACACCGACTTGATTGAAATGGCGGTTTTCTTGATGTCTTTTGAGACTAATGATGCGGACTCCGTGCCTTGTAAAAAATGGCCTAGCGTATCGAGCTCTGAGGTTAAGATGAGTTGTAAGAGGCGAGCGGTTGAGCAAGGCTTATCATCTTGGCTCATTCGATAAGCGGTACTGGAAAAAATCGTTCGTGCCGAATCGACCCAGAATGGGTCACCTTCCCCGTGTTGAGGAATGAGGGCATTGGCGATGTTTTCAAAGTCGGGGGCTTCTGATGCGTCACACCAAACATCCCAATTGGCGCACCGTTCATCAAAAGGGTTGAGTAAAATATCTTGGCTAGGGTCAAAAAACTTACTGGTAAAGGTACAGCCCTTATCGTAGACAATGGCTTTGTCTCCGCGTTTTCGTATCCAAGTCAGCAGTTTTCGTAACATGACCGATTTACCCGCGCCGGTTGTTCCATCAACAAGCAAATGCTGCACTTCAAACTCATTTTTAAATAGGGCTTTTCCGTCCACTTTGAAATCGGAAATGTGGCCATTGCCAACGCCTTGTTGTTTGAGTTTCTTTGCGCGTTGTTTTAAATCTTGAGTCAGTTGCTTAGGCTCTGCGTACTGAAACCCTCTGACATGAAAGTCTTGACTCTGTTTTTCGCCTTGATGTTTGAAAAAGCGCAGTGCGAATGAAAACAGCAGTAATCCAATGGCGATGGCCACCAAGAAATGAATTTGGACCAAGTACCAAAGCTCATGATGCAGGTTTAATAAGATAGGGTTTTCAAGCTGTGAGCCGAGTGTGTCGGTGTAACGTTCCCCTTCCCAGATAGTGGTTACTGTTGAGTCTAAACCTTTACCTAGTTTTGCGTATATGAAGTTACGCCAGTAATACTGTTCGGCATAAAAGGCATTGGCAGGTGCACGAACGTAGGTCAGTAACAAGGTGGCGGTCACTATTCCCCAACCTAAAAACTTAACCAGGGTGTTGTTGACCTGAAAAAACATGCGGATGGCATGGAAGGTGATTTGACCACCGCGGGTGAAGTGGCTGCTTTTATCGCGAGTGGGCGTGTTCAAAACAAGGTCTCCTGGATTTCGGTATACCAATCTAAGTTCAATTGCACTTCTGCTAAGCGCTTTTTGAGCACGAGGGTTTGAGGTATCGTGAGATGAGGGGAGGTTAAGAGAGTCTCGTATTGCTGAGAGGTTTTGTGTGCGCTTTTGATGCTGCGTTCAAGCTCTTTACTTAATTCTACTGGTGCAAGCTGATGGTTGATGAGCTTGACGCAAAGGGTATCCCGAGGCTCACTGGTGGTGACCGGTGTTGATAACCAAGTGATCAGGGCTTGTCTCCCTTGTTCGGTGATGGTGAAGGCATTGCCTCTTGTTCCACTGTCTAATTGCTCTTCAATCCACGCCTCTTTTTGTAAGACCTTTATCTCTTTGTAGGTTTGTTGAATGACCGTGCCCCAATAATGAGAATGATTGATTGCCTTAGTGACACTGTAACCGGTGTGGGGCTTTTCATTTAAATGCGTCAGAATAACGTAACGTAGTGACATATTCATTTTCCTTTAAGAGGCTTTTCTCATGCTTTCACGAGTGGTGCGGAACGCCTCTGCGAAATCATCAAAATCAGTACAGTTCGGATCATAAGGGTTTGGCATAGAGCTACTGGATTTTGCGACCATTTCCCCAAGCTCTGCCGCCGTATCCCACTCAAAGGTAGCCCCTTTGTGTTTATAACTGTGTTTGGCTTTTTTAAACCATTGATGAGTCATTATTTCTCTCCTTTTAATACGGCCAACCGTTCATGCGATGCGCCTCAGGGATAACCTGATGGCATGGGTATTGGGTTTGCAGTCCGTATTGCACTACAGAGTTTGTTGCTCTGAAAGCGGCAACGCCGTTGTAACGTTTGAATGTGTCAGGATTTATTTTCAAAGTGCGCTCCAATGCTTCCCAAATTACATTTTCAATAAATCGTGTTGGGTCGTCGCTCGCCGGTCGAATACCAAGCTGGCCCCCTTTAGGACAAAACCAAGGTCTGATGTTCATCTGGATCTGGTTATAGACACTGCTGGCATAGGCTTGTTGAGTACCCAGCAAAAACGCTTTTAATTGCGCTTGCTCAGGTGTTCCGT
>NZ_JBFSVK010000030.1:32284-61653 GCF_041467855.1 Vibrio sp. 10N.247.311.51
TTTATCAATGAAGCGAATGAAGTAAGAGAGGTTGTTGACTTTGCTCATTTGCTTTTGTCTAAAATCGGACAGGTGTTCGGAATGGTATTGTTGCTTAAACTCCACAATCAAAGCTTCCAGTTGTGGACTCTTGTTCCACGGTGGGAGTGAATTGGCCGAGACATTGAGTGAAACCACCGACATAAGTAGCGTGAGCATCAAAGATGTAATTTTCATATTAGCATTCCTTAATTAACCTTACTGCTGAATATTATAACAGTATTAAGGTTGAATTTCATTCAAATCGAGGCGAAAACTTGACCGCTATCCGTTTTTATTTGGGTTCTGAGTGGTGTAGTGGTAACCGGTGTCTGGTTGTGTGCTCCCTGCGCTTTCTTGGCGTGTTAACTGGTTATCGACTTCTTGTTTCACGTCATTGGTCGGTTGGGGTGACGCTAACGGCTCATTGGCTTGGTTTTGCATGTGTCCGCCTGCGAGCAAGGCATTGCCTCTGACGTTACGGTAGGTTGAGTTATCGTAGAGCGTGTCACTGCCTTTGAGGTTTATCATGTCAGCCGTCACTTCTTCAATTTTGCTTTGCGCCACTCCTGCCCCTTGACCGACTAACGTACTCTGCTCAGGATTGAGTGTGGGTGCATTCCCTAGGTTTTTGGGTTGATATAAGTCTTTCAAATCTTCAATGCTTGAGCTAGACGGGTTGACCCCAAAGCTGTTCTTAAAGCTGTCCGATTGGGTGTATTCATCAAATCGGCTTTTTGCATCATTGATGTCTTCTGGCAGTCTTGCGGTCATGATGCGTTGGATTTCGCCCTTGTTCATGCGAAGATCGTTTTCAAGGTAGTGTTGGAACCCGCTGATGGCGCTGCTGGTGAAGTTGGATGAATCGCTCTCCATGTGTGAGCGCATATTACTGAGGCTATCCACGGAAGAGTTGGCTTCCATCACTGAGGCGCTAAGGGCTTGAGTACGTTGGTGATTGAGAGAGAAGTCGTGGGCGTATTGCTCCATCTCACTGCGGTTTTCTTTGGTGTCGAGCGTGCGTCCCGCTCGCTGCATTTCGGTGGCTCCTTCATTGTATTGCTCACTGGCTTGCTGCATGGCTTGTTTTTGCTCAGCGGTCATATTGCTGTAAGCGTTGCGTTCTTCATTGCTCCATCTTGCCTCAACACCCCCTTGGAGAACGCCGCCGGTTAACGCGCTCGGTAGGCTTACACCACCACTCGCGGTCGCTGCACTAGCAAAAGCACGAGACTGGTCTTGTGTCCAACCCATGGTTTGAGACATGTTGTCGATGGCCGATTCCATAGTGGAACGAGACGTCGAGATTTGCCCTTCGGTTGAGAGGTTGTGGCCATCGCCATAAGATTGGTTTTTTGACCAGGCGTCATTCCATCGGTCATTGATTTGCATCCCGTTGGAATAGGCATCATTGAGGTTGTTGGTGGCCTGCTTTTGTGCCGACAGTGCTGTGGAGTATTGGTCATTGACGCTGTTTTGGATGGTGCTTGCGACACTGGCTGACCATAACGGCTTCGATTCGGTTTCTTGCGCATTGTAGGTCTGACGATTGGTATCATGATGATACGTATTGGTCATTGAACCATCGGACTGTTGTATCGACGACATGCCACTTCTCATGAGGACGTTGTCATCAAACTTGTTGGCTGACGTGTTGTTGTAACTGTGGTTTTGCATCTGCAAGTTACCAAAGTCCAAATTACCCGTCGACGCCGCCGCAGAAACCCGCGAATTGGTGCTGTTAATCATGCTCGCCATGGAGTAGTTCAAGCTCTGAATAGCGGATGCACCCCCACTCAATATTTTACCGGCCAGTAACGGAATGCTCATCATAAGAAATCCGGTCATCCACGCGAAACGTTCATGCAATTCACTGAGTGCTTCATCGTTTCTTAATGACAGACCGTTATATAAGTTGGCCGTTTCTATCGATTGCGCTTCCAGTGTCCACAACATAATGGCGTTTAAGATGGCGAATAACGATGGCCAGGTGGCTAAGTAGGCAAAGGTTTTGATGTAATTACTCAATACCAATTTGGTCAGTGAGGGGATAAGAGCGGCGGCGGCCACAAAAAAGCTTAAACACGTAAAGATGAAGAACATCATGGTGTGCATCATTGGGATAAACTCCCTGGCTTGCATACCGAGTGAAGCCCACATCGACGTCTGCTGCATTTTGTTTTGAGTGTACGCGTAATTGAGAGCTTGACTGGTGGGACTGAGTGTATTGATGCTGTTACGTATGGCGTTCATTGCCATATTTTGTCGGAGGATATTGACCGCGTTGTTCGAGACATTCGCAAAGTTCTGGTAACTTTCACTGATGCCATTCTCTAAGTGTACTTTGTTAATGACGGCATTTTTACCATAAAGGTAAGTGCCGAGCAGGTTCATATCGCGGGCCGCTTCTTGGTCCATAGCGAGCTTTAACGTGGGGTAAAACTCCGCGCAAGTTTTAAAATCTCGACCTTTTAACATGACACCACGAAGTGGGCTCATGGTCGTCCCATCTAAAAATGCAAAAATATCTGGCGCTTCAAACAGTGCATTCCAGGTGTATTTTCGGTTAATTTCGATATCGTCGATGATGCAGCTTTTGAAAAAGTCGTTCCATTGTTGCCTTAACTCGATGCTTTTGATGTCCGATTGATTGGACAGTTTATAAAGCCTAGAGCCAAACAACATGCCGGTTCGGCCGTAGCGCTCGTTGTCGGTGGTGTTAAAAATAGTCTCAACCGTTTCGGTGACGCCCATCATGGTCATTGAAAAGAACCAGGTAGGGATAGCCACAATGTAAGGGACGTTATCGACTGAATAGACTCCGGTTGGTTCGGTAAGGTCAATGATTTGTACGCGACCTTTTTGACCAATCAATAGGAGAGGAACCAGAGTGAAAATCGCCGCAAAGGTATAGAGGTGCTTGGTATCGCGAGTCAGCGTGAAGTAAGTAAAGGTCGTTACCGCGCCAAACATCAGTGCGATGGCAAGTAAGGATGAAAAGCTGTCCGTAGCAAAAAAAGCCGCGACAGCATTGAGAGCGCGCATCAGCGTTGCCCCTTGCGTGTAGGTGTAATATTCAAAGTTCATTAAGCACCTCCAAAGGTGATGTTTTGCTGCGTTTTGTCGTTGAGTACATCGAAATAATCGGCGTCATTGTTTTTATGCGCCTGAATGAGTTGCTCTTGCTCAAGGATGAGCTGAATCGCCCTGTCGGAGAGGCCGTCGGTGTATCGTTTGGCACGATCGATGTCCGTAGTAATGAGGGATATGTCTTTTTGATCGATTTGAGTGTTAACCATCGACTCTTGAACCACGTTGAGCATGCCTTTCAAATAACGATTTAAGAGCTCAATCGAGATCATGCGAGAGTAAGCCGCAAAATTGGGATAGCGGTTCGCCCTCGCCGCACTTCTAAAGATGCTGAGCACCGGCGTTTCGGTGTATTCCAAAAAGGCTTGTTGAGCGGTGGTTAACGCTTGCTCGTTAAGCAGGGCGCTATAAAGCTGCTCAAGTAAGGTGCGAATTCGACTTTGTAAACCTTTTGCTTCGGTCAGTGTCAGCGTGGTTTTGGTCGGGGATAAGCATTTTTTTGCGTCCGTGTCGTCGCATTGGTAATAGTCAATGTCTCCGCCCTCTAATAAGGCTTGTACCAGGTTGTTGTTATCGGTCAGTAGGCTTGCATGGTAATTTGGCTTTCCTTGGTTATCGTAAATATAAGTTCCAGAAAGACTCATTAAAAACTCAGCCAAGGCGGTATCGCTGGCTAAGAAGGAATTTTTTAACGTGGCAGACCAAACGAGATTATGGTTAGTTTTTGTGATGTCTCCTAATGACGCATTATTCCTAGCGTTAGCCAACTGCGCATTAGATTGGCCGCCCACACCACATTCATGTTGAGCGGCGACCCAATCAGAAAAGGCGTTATTTTGAGTCCCCATGGTGGCACAAACGTGTTTTTTGGCTTGAGGGCCAGCGAAGGCGGCTAAGCCCCCGACGGCCGCTTGCGCGGTTTCACAGGAGTTAATGGATTGATTGAGCCATTTATCGGCAATGGATTGTAGGTTGTCGCGTATTTGCTTGATTTGAGGGGCCCAAGTTTGAAGGGCTAAATCCACAGCAAAAGGAACCGCATTGGCAACCACAGCTTTACCAAATTGAACCAATTGGTCGGAGTTGATGTGAGAAAAACCGCCCATGAAGGCGTCAATCCCACCGCACCCCGCATTGACCGACGGTATGGTGACGGCCGCAAGCTGCGCATTTTTAACCGAAGAGCGCACATACAAAGAGCCGCCATTATAATAGTTGGCGGATTGCCCTTTGTATGAGCTTGGGTTCGATACGTTGGTGTGGTATCCCAGACTGTTAAAAAAGGAATCCAGTGAGCCATTAACGCCGGCGGCGTGCGTCATTGGTGTCACCAAGAGCGTTATCGCCAGTGAAAGAGAAAGTGCATTAGGTTTAGGGCGTATCATCGCATCGCCTCCAAGACTTCTGAGTCGGATAAAATGCCATTGACGCTGTGCTCGAGCTGCTGGTAAGAGACATTACCCACTGATACACGGACAAACTTACGTGTGTTTACGTTGATTAAAAATGTGGCCGGAACCGTGATGCTTCTTGGGTTATCAAAAAAGAGTTGGCTGACTTCTGGCGTAGCAGGGATTGGCACAGGAAATTGACCCATGGATTTCCCATCGAGGGTAAACGCATAAGTTGGCAGTGAGTTAGCTTGCGTAAATTGCTTGAGAGTAGGTGCAAACGCGTGGCAATACGCGCAGTCACTGCGAAAGAAGAACACCATCGCGTATTGGTTGTTCATGGTTGCATGAGCCGCCTGAATAGGGGCAAGCAGCAGAGCGATAAAAGTAAAGATGTATTTCATATTAACTATCCTTTTTATAGAGTGAAGGTGTCTTATGGGAAATGAACATGATGTATTTAAAGAGAGTTTTCTGTTGATGAGCTCTCTTTTGGAATGGGCCTTGTGGGCCTTATTCTGTGTTGTTTTATGGGGCTTTTTCCGAAACAGATTCAAATAAACCACCCATAATACAGAGCCATCAACAAGAGACTTGACGCCCACATCACGGCACTCATGCGCACGATATGTATAGAAATTTGATAGCGTTTAACAATGATGAATGTCACCCAGGTCAGCGTTAATGCTGAAAGCATGAACATCACGGGATAGTAGTCAGGGAGGTAGGCTGAAAGCCCGAGTCCAATCGCAAAGACAAAAAGCCCTAACCACCCTAAGATAAAAACTTGGTGGATTTTTGCGTTTGGAGTATTCGGTTCCGCTTTTTGAGTCTGTTGCCTTATTCGGTGGATGTATTCACAAAGCGTTAAAACTTCTAACCCTCGTAACGTGAACCCGGCCAGCGTCCAAAAAACATGAGAAGACGTTAGCATTAACGAAACGAGTACGAGAAGGCAAAGTAAGCCCACTCTGACCTTAAATGTTCGATAAATAACGTCCATAAAGGAAAGGCTGGGAGAGTGAACGGTATTTTCAATCATCATGGTGTTATTCCCCTTGTTTATTGTGTGGTGTAACCACGGCTAACATGAGTAGGGCGAAACAAAGCGTGTTGATTATTTTTAAAGGTGTATGCGCCTCAATCAGAGCAAGAAGAGAGATGGCAAGAGTGAATAATAGGACGGTGAACATGATTGATGGTTGAGGTTGTCTTTTGTGCGTCCAGCGTCGAAATAGATACAACAGAGTGGAGAAGAGGGCCGCCACTACAAAATGGACGGCGTCGAATGCGGCTAATTCGTTCGTGAGTTGTATGCCACACACTGCGATAAATAGGGATAAGGCAACAAGGCATTCAATGAAAGAGATATTTGATATGATATTGTGACATTGATGTTTTAAAAGCTTCATTCTTGTGTCCTGCTTTAAAGTGAAATTCTGATTATGTTTGATGGTTTAATTGGTCCAGCTATTGTTGAACTGTATTCTCGTGATCCTGTGGGGATCGCTATTGTGTTTATTGTTTTACTCTTGCTGGGGTTGAAGGCATTTCGTTAAAAGTCCGGTGTTTGGTAGTCATTAGCAACGTTGTAAAAGCGGCCTAATAACTCGTTTTGAGAAATAAAACCGTAAGCAAGAGGTTTGAACTCGCCGGTGGTTGGGTTCACTAATAAAAGGGCGGGCGTGAACGGCACTACGACCTTTCCATCATTGTTACGGTTGTTTTTGACGGCATCGATGAATACGTCATCTTCGCTGATACCGAGCAATTCCATACTATGCGTGTCAGCAAAGGCTTGTACTGATGGTGCTAAGGTTTGGCTGAGAGCATCTTCCCCTTGATAGACAAAGAAAAAACCCCACCCTTGTGCTTTCATCTTTTCTACTGCTTCGCCTTTAGCGTGACGCTCCTGGGCGTAATAAGTGCTACGAGCCGCTTGTTCTACGGGTCTGTCTTTGATGTAAGAGTATTCAGGGTGTTCGAGTAACAGCTTTTTATGCGTCATGCCGGTTTGCGCTGTTTTTGTCTCGATGAAGTGCTTTAACTTCATGACCTTCAAATATTTCTCTTCATCGGTTGGGTTAATCGTGGAATCGTTCACCGCCTCTTTAAAGGCTTGATGAAACCACTCCATCTGCTCTGTGGCAGAGAGTGTTCTGGTTGGTGAAATAGTGGCTGAGCTGTTTTGAAGGGGGACTCGTTGCGGCTTTTTAACCGGTTGTGCTTTTGGCTCGTTGTACCATTTCCACCCTGCATGAGGCTCATTGGTTGCCGCGCTTTGACTGTATGGCAAGCTCAATAAAAGGGTGAGAACTAAGGCATTCGTTTTCATCGTGACTTCACCCCTGTGTCAATGCGCTTTCAAGGCGGTCTTTGATTTCATCAGTATTGGGTAACTCCATATCTGCGTGCATGTCTTCATAGAAATCACTGAAATCGATGTGCTCAAAATTGATGCTTTGTAATTGCTCGGGTGTAAGAGGATCGCATATCGGATTTTTCGCTGAACCAAAGCTGCTGCCTAATTGGTTCTTATTGCCTTGCTCTTGAATGATGCGGGCCATTTTGCTGTCATACACGCAGTAGGTTTTCTTTTGGCGAGTACAGGCGCCGAACACTTTATTGGCACAATAAGAGCCAAGGGCAATCGTGAGTTTCTTTTCTTTGGCTTGACCGAGCGCTTTTTCATCTTCATCACATTGGGTTACCCCAATATCGGTTCCCCACCCTCCGTCTTTGCAGCAGTCTGCAAACCCAAAGAGTCCATCGGTACACTTCATGGCGTTGCCTTTAAACATGGTCGGTGGATCACCTAAATCGTCGGCGGCCGCGTTAAGAGCGGCGAGTGCGGCGGCGGACTCGTCAAATTCGGTATTGTGTTTTGGCATTTCGCCATAGCAATCCCCATCAAGACAGAAGGAGACCTCACCGCAAATGAGGTTAGTGGTACTGCAAGTTTGCTCAGGACAAGACTTATTAAATTCCTTTTCAACGCAAACCCCATTTTGCATAAGGCTGCATGCACTTGAGGTCGTCGTACAATCTGTAGGTAAAGAAGCGCAAGAATCGGTTAAATCACATTGATGGTCGATTTTATACTTCCAACAACTCAGGTAAGTGCTAACACCATTAAGGACTCGAGTTCCCGCCCCTTCCACGCAGGTGCGGCCGGTTTGTCGACATTCAGGCAGTAATGTTGAGCAACTAGACTGCCATTTAATGACGTTTTCTCTAGCTTTGTAATGAATAGTGAATGTGCCATTAAATAAGCCGTAGTCGTTGAGAATATCAATAGTGATATTTCTTGAGGTTCCAATACCTGTCGCTTGATAAAAAGGTGAGTATTTTTTTAAACAGAGATAACGGAAACCACCGGATAAACAACTATTTCGTTCTGCGGTTGTTGTGTTAAAGCCACTGGTGTAAGGCTTTGTATGTATAACAATATTGTTTAGCCGAAATCGAACACCATTATTAATGGCGGGGAGACAGCTCAATCCTTGGCACGTTAACACTCCCGGGAAACTAACTCCTGTCACCTCTGTAACGCCTGTAGGGAGGGAATAATGAACAGGTGTGAAGCCATTATAATGAAATGAAACACTTCCGGTTTTGATGTTTTGTTCTGACACGTAAGGAGTCTCATAACAAGCAACGATGTTATTCGTAGGAGCCTTACAACTTCTTGGCTTATTCTCGATGTTGCATTGAGTACCACTGTCACAATCGACATATTCGTTAGAAATGCCATAGGTAATGTCATAAGCATGCTCTTGGCCAAGTAAGGCAAATTCAAACGCTGCATCATTGGTGATACTTGGTCGGCCTTTGTCAAAGCCGTCCTGAATCGCATTGGCGTTTTCATTTGAATAAAACTCACCGGTTTTTTGACTGTCAATCGACGCGTCATTTAAGGACTTTTGAGGGGGATTATTGACTTGATTTACACACTGAGCGTCGGCGCATAAATCTTCAATGGCCAACTTCCCGCTGGCCTGGTTTGGGATACTTTGCTGCGCACTTTGAGCCCAACCAAGGTGGTTATTATATTGTTGCTCTTGAGTCGCGGCTTGTACGCTCTGCCCCCAAATTAGGAGCACCAAAAAGGTGTGACGAAAAGAAAACATCATTGTGGCCCTCGCATTAACAAAGCCTTCACCACGTCTTTTGCATCGCCTTCTTGTAAAAAACGAAGGGCATCATTCAAAGACACGTTACCTTTAACTCGATCGTAATCTGTTTCAGTGCAAGGTTGTTTAGGAAGACATTTACCTGGTTTAACGACAACAAAGGTGGGGACTTCCGTCACATTGAACGTTCTAAACCATTCCGGTGAAATGGCAAACCCACTTTGAATCGGCGTCTTACCTGGCTCTTGGATGAGCGATTGGATTTTTTTTGCTGTGGCCGCAAAGCCTTGAGGTAGCACACCACGGATCACCAAGGGGACTTGATAAGCTTCACTTTGTTTCAGTAATGCCTTTAATGCTGGCTTCGGCATGGTGAGAGAAACAAACACCATCACACCTGTTGGGGCCGCATTAGGATTCTCTGTTGGCTGTGGAATATCAACTGCCCCTTTAAGAAAACGGGGATCAAGTTTTTCTTGCCAGTACGCGGCATCGGCGCGTATTTGCTCTTGAAACTGAATGCTTTTCGCTTGTTGAGTTTGGATAGCCTGTTGAGATGCAGAGTCTATCCCTTGCTCTTTTGCATTAAACTCTAGGTTGGATAAGGATTTTAATTCTTCTGGTGTGTAACCTATTGAAGCTAAAGAAGGGTTACTTAAAAATAGCAGGAGCAGTCCCCAAACTTTTGTCATGATTTTTTCTCCTTCTTTGGCTTTGTCACGATGCATTGCAGAATTGTTTAAAAGTAAGTTTTTTGGTTTTTTCATGGCGTTAACCCTCATTAATCCTCCACTCTTCGAGTGGTGCTCCTTTTCGTTCAACAAGGGCTTCGCCCGTTATCGCAACGAAAAGCGAGCTTAAGTTTTATATTTCAGAGCTGCCGACCCACTGATCACCTAAATAAGCGTCTACGCCACAAAAAGCCCACTCGGACTGCGCAAGCTCATTGGTTTGACACAGTGATTCATGAGTCCAGCCTGATAGAGGGGCGTCTCTTGTCGCCAGCAGTTGACCGTCCATAGAAATGAGGCATAAAGTGTTCGTTTTTACGGCGGTGAGGAAATCTGGCTCATGTCCGTTTAAGCGGCCGGTAATGAATGTGATCATGATTTTTCTTCCTGTTCATGCTCTTTTTTGGGGGAGTGCGTTGCCTGGTTACTTTGGGTTAACCCGCTGATGAACACCAAGAGAGATAGCATCATGACAATATTGAAGGTGATGCCTGAGGGCCAAATTCGTCTCATTAATTCTCCTAACGCAAGCAGTGCAATAAGCGTGATGAGCTTTGATGATAAGGTTACGTGCGACTCCATGGTTGAGTTCCAAGCAAGGAGCCCAAAACAAATGAGTGAGGTGAAAAGCCAATAGCCCCAAGCGGCCGGAGTCAGTTGTACGGTGGCGTACTCCGTCGTTAAGGTGAATAAAAACATGGCGACGATGGCACAGATGGCTTGATGTAGTCGTGTCATAGTTGAACCTTTTTTATAAAAATACGCAGTTACGTTTGCGCCATTGCACAAAGCCAAAATTATCCCCGGTCGTTGGGTTGTCATGTCCCATTTCCCAGATAGCGGTTGTTGTGGTGTAGGGGTGACACCACCCGGCGTCAGGGATAGGAGCACTCATCTGATAGCGGTAACGAGATTTTGGAAGAATGGGTGTTGGGTATTGATAACAAATGGCGCCGTCTTCCCCGCTTGTTTCCCAAACAATGCCTTGACGATGCAGCTTGTAGTTCAATCGCTCCATGATCAGTGTTCCGGCCTGTATCGGAGTGTCGCGATAATTGGTGGTCCCGGTGAGTGGGTAAGCGCTGCCTTGTGAGCCTAAACACCAAAAAAGCGCATCGAAGGGTAAGGCGTGATTGGTGGTGGTCGCGATAGCCTCGGGAATACACGCAAGCTGAGCGATGGGGTTACCAAACAAAATCGCTTCGGGGTTTAAGATGAAGGAGAGTTCATCATCGTCCCACAGTGGATCAATTTCGGTTAAATACGCCACGTCAAACACGTCGGTGGCCATACATGCTGTGGATTGGATGAGTTGCAACCAATAAATGATCGGGTACTTATACCAATGCGCATGATAAAAACCGCCGTCACTGCTGTCATTGTCACGCGCAGTGGTTCGCCCCCCAATGCGCTGCATGTTGGCTCCGCCAAGCTCTAGTCCCATGTTCACCATGCAATACGGCACACGCGTGACGTCCGTTAATGCGTAGGGCTCCCAATAACCAATGTTTAACCCGATTTGCACAAAAATAGGCGGGGGTTTCGGGCAATAAGAGATGGGCATCGAAGGGTTCGAAGTGTCCGGGTAGCTCGATGGGATTAAGGGCACTGAGCCAACGGTCATCGGAAACATACAGCTCCAACAAATATCACTAATGGGGTTGATGAATCGGGCCGAGCATGCGGCTGACGCGGCATTTACTTGGGTGCTGATGGTGAGGCTTAAAAAGATCATGCTGAATAAGGAGAAAAGGCGACTCATGGTTGGCTCTCCGGTTGAATGTGACTGACGTCAAACTCAGTGACTTTCCAATGAATGCCTGACTGCTCGACCAAACTTGGGACATGTTTAAGGTGAAGCCTTGTGGTTAAACTGCCTTGTTGATCAAAATAGATGCGGGAGTCTAAGGCTTTGGCCACTTGATTTGGGCTGCCGCCCGTTAACACCCATTTGATGGGCTTGGATGCGGTGAGATTTTTTGCCCAGGCGAGTTGCTGAGCATCTTGAGCATCAAAGAACGCGAGAGCTGTTCGGTATTCAAACTGTGGGTATTGAGCGCCGTTTGGCCACGTCTTGGGATCGAATGGGTTGATGGTTGTGCCGGCTTTCGCAAATATTTTCCCTGTGGTTGGGTCGACCAAGTCTTGAGGCAGTGTCAGGCTAGGGTCGACATGAAACACCTTCGGAGCCAGTGTGGTTGGAAGGTTGACAGGTGTTGGGGTTTCAACACTTTGTTTTACGCGCTCGGAGAACTCGTGTTTCATATCGTCGAGTTGCCCCGAAGCTTCAAACCCTTTGAGACGGTTTTCAATCCAGATCAGCATGTCTATTTCGCCAATCGGAAAGGTGGGGCCGATACGACCTAATTCTTTGGCCTGGGCCATGAAGCAGAGGCTTAATCCCACTAGGATGAGTGTGATTTTCATTGGTTCCCTCCGCGTTCTTGATAATGCTGGATGATCGCTTGTTGGATTTGAGGGGTAATGTCGACGGTGCCATCGACGACCGCCGCACTGATGAGTACAACGACGTTGTGCTCCTTTTGATATTGGCTGACTTCGTTGTTCATGATGTCAACGAATTGGGTCAATCGCTGCGTTTGGGCCTCTAGGCTGATCTCCTTGGTAATGAGGCTTTGGTGGTAGGCGTCAATCGTGCTTTTGACGTCAAAACTCACGAGTGTTTGGGTGTGCGCTGAGCTCAATATGAAAAAAGTGCCTACCGACGTTAAGACGGACAAGCTGAGGGTCAGTATCATGAATGGAATGAAGCGTATCATGCTGGTTTTCCTTCTCTTTTTGCTTTAAGGGCCGCTTCGAATGTTTTTATTTCCTTACCGTAGAAGTGTTCGGTAGTGAGTTCTATTGCGTCCATTAACGGCATGCCTTCATTGGTGAGCTTTTCACAAAACTCATATTCATGAGGCTCTGTACTCAAACAGGCACGTGAGAACGGGTCGGAAAAAATGCGGTGATAAGAGACGTGTCCCCCTGCTTTGATGCGTATGCAGCTGTATCCCGCTTCACTGGCACGAGGAAAGCTTTTAATGACGCTCTGTTCGATAGCGCTGAATGCTTCTGGATGATCGGCGAGGAACTTATCAAACCCTTCCCCTTGTCTTAGCGTCATGTGAATGTCTGAGTTGTCGTAACTGGCTTTGGCTTCGGCGTTGGCAAAAAAGTCGATGATGCCTTGCGTCACGGTCGTGAACGAGCCTCCAAATTTACGTGCCGTTCGATAACCGGTGTTAATGAACATTTTGGCTTGAGCGTTTGCTCCGCTGAGTAAGCTCCAGGCTTCTTCAATGATGCACATCTTTTCTGTAGAGCGAGAGCCCGATAAATACATCTGCTGATTAATTGATACGATGAGTGCAAAAATAACAGGGCGTAATACGTCTTCATTGAAGCCATCGAGTTCAAGCGTGGTGATGTCCGTTTTAGGATCGAGCATGGAAGGTTTATTAAACGTATCGCCATAAATGCCGGTCGTGCAGTATTTATTCAGTTGAACGCCGATGTCTTTGATGCGTCGATCGTTATCGTACTCCTGGGCCATCTCAAACAACGCTTGTTGTACATCATCAACCAAGGTTTCGGTTTTTTTGCGATCCCAAGCTTTCACAATGGCATCACCCAATATGGCCAATTGATAATTGTCCAATTCTTGGTAGGGGGAGGCGATGGTGGCAAACAGCGCGGTGATGTTGCTGAGCGCTTCTTTCATTGGATCGACGGTTTCGCCTTCCTCATCGGCAAAGGCTTGCGCTTGTGTAAACTGTCCTAAGTGAGTGAAGGGGTTGAGGAAGATGGTTTTGTGATCGAGATAAGCACCTCCTAACATTAGAGTGAGTTTTTTATAACTGGCGCCTTTATCGATGATCCACACCTTTCCACCCTTGGCATACACAGCTTTCGCCAGGTTTTCGACAAAGAAGCTTTTACCGGCCCCTGAGCCGCCGGTGAGGGCAATGTTTTTGTTATCACTGCCGCAATTAAAGGGGTCAAAAAAGGAGATTTGACCACGCATGGTTGGTAACAGTAAGCCGCCACTTAAGGTTTTAAAGTCGAGTACCATAGGAAAGAAATTGACGGCGTTCGAGCTTTTTAAAGTACGGACACGGCCGGCAACCAGGCAGTCTTTCCAAAAACCTTCACTCATCATGAAGGGGAGAGCGCATAAGAAGCTTTGGGCTTGCAACATGTGTTGTGGGATTAAATCGAGACTGGTTGCGGAAAAAGCCTCTTTCGCGGCTTGTGTGTCGCGTCGACGATTGTCTTCGTCAGTAAAAAGAGTTAAACCGAGTACCATAGAGGTTAAGGTAAACTCTTTATCACTGAGTCCTTTTTGGATTTGCTTTCTTTCTTCCAGTTCATCAGCAGCGGTTGGCATGATAAGGGCCAGTTTAGAACCAACTGTTTTAGTCAAATCATTGATTTTTTTGTTGTTGTCATGTTCAACCTTGCCATTCACCTCTTGCCTGAAATTCAAGGTTAATAGGTGAGGGCAGGTTAGATGACGGGCAATGTTACGAATGGACGCGAAACACTCCGGCAAGGCATAAAGTCGATAATCGGCGGGTAAGCGGGAAAGCCCCAGTCCGACTATCTGTGTGTGGGTATCTCGGCCTATCTGATTGGTGTATCGGGTATGGATGAAACTGCGATTGACCATGAGCTCGGTGTCGGGTGACAACACTTGCTGATTGATGGGATCGAAGGGGTTGTAATCACGCCCGATAGGGCGGTCCTGTTGACGGTCGAAATTGGTGATGTCACCGACGTAGGTAATGAACAGCTCGGGTGTCATTCGAACGGTTTGAATGCCGAGTTGATGAAGCGTCGTTTCGATCGACTCTCTGATTTCAACCAGGGCTTCATCGTCTTTGGTGCTGGTTGAAATGAAGAAATAAGCCTCATAATCTCGCAAGTCAAAGTGATGACGTTGCCTGTGAAAAAAGCCTTCTGTGGCGGCAAACTGTGCATACTCGCTCTCTTGCAGGGCAAGCCTTTCACAAATTCCCCCTCGACGAGCTAAGATTTCAGCATTGGCCTCAATGTAATGCGCGACTTTGTTATGGCCAAACAAGCTGAGTTGATAATCCCATTTATCCCCTTGGGGAAACTCACAAATGAGTTTGTTTAATGAATGGATCAGCTCATCGTTCGCCCCGCCAAGGACGGCTAATTTAAACCCTATACCATGAGAGCGTGTGTTTTGGAACACGCCTTGCTCACTGTCAAAGGTGCGATAAGGCAACTCACTGTGAAAGTGATTCTGGTGCTTTTTGGCGTCTTGAAAAAAAGCGCCTAGCGTGCCTTTTTTCCAACGGTCTGTTGTGCTTGAAAACATATCAATCCCTCCAAATCGAAGGCGCAGGACGTCCGGTCCAACGGCTGTCATCGAGGATGATGTAAATGTCAGTGGTATCGACGTAGTTCCCTTGTGTGTCGACAAACGGGAAGATGGTGACTTTTTTAACCACGTCATCTGTGCGTGATGGTGTGCCGTGTCGGTCCCTTCTTGGTAAATCCAGGAAACTGCTTGGGTGTGTTAAAGCGCCGGTGAAGCTGCCTGTTGTTTCTGAGCTTTGTGGGGCACTATAACGATGGAGGTTATTGCGTACTTCGTCCATAGATGTGCACCCTGGGACCCCGCCGACTTGTGTACAACTGTAGTCTTCCCCTAAACCGGCGGCGCAGCCTGATAACAAAAGTGACAGTGTAATTAAGATGGTGTTTTTCATGGCCTTTTCCTATTTTGAACCGAATGGAGTAGGAGGCGTCTCAATGCCCTGTTGTGTCAGGTCATTGGCCAGCGGATTGAGTGGCGTATTGGTAATGATGTCTAAAATTTGATTTGAGTTGGCTGAGGGCATGGCTTGTTCGGCGAGCTGTTGTTCGTACTCTTCAGCTTTTAATGGATCTAATGGAAAACCATCAAGAAACACGATATTGACGACGGCCCCTGGGTTAATTTCGACGATAGGGTGATACATTTCAGCGAGTTTGATGTAGTAATCGGCCAGCTTGCTTCCCACGCTCGAGGTGGCATTGCCAAGTAAGTTAACCAGAGCATCTTCACTGTTGAGGCTTTGTGTTGAGCCCAATGCGGATGTTGAGGTAGTTTGAGACAGAGCTTGTCCGGTTTCACCTAGCCCCGTTAAAATGCCTGCGATACCGGCCATTTGGACAATTTTCCCATTTTTTAAAATGGTAGTGCCACGGATGCCATTGCGACCAAAATTAAAGGCGGTGCCTTTGACGGGCAGATCTAAAATTTCATTGCTGTCCAAAATGCAGCTCATGCGATCAGTGCGTACAATGCCCCGGCTCGATGAAATTTCACCGTAGACGGAGGCGGTGATCGTACAATCGTTGAGGTGTGAGGGTTTGCCGTTCGGTAACACCCCTGAGTTCACGGTCTGAAACACAACCGGTGTTGTGTCACCTTGGCCTAGCACACCGGCGTTAGCGTCTGCGCCGCCGGTTACAACAGCTGTCACAAACGTGCCTGTTGGTACGTAGTTTTCAGTGGTTTTTCGTTCACGCTCGTCTTCCGACTCTTCCCAAAAAAAATCGTGACTGTCAAAGACGTCTTTCGCAAACACCGCTTGCTCAGGCCCGTTGTATTGCATCTCTTCGATATTGGGGTTGTTGTCAGAATAGGGGGTTGGCCTTGGTGGTAAGTTTCTCGCCCCAAAGGTGACCGGAGTATTGACCGTTGTCGGGTGTTGAGGGTTGAGCGCTGCTTGAGACATGCCTGGCAGTGGCTGTGACTCGAGCTCTTTGATGCGGTCTTTTAAACGCGCCTCTGTCTGCTGACTTTCTTTACGGACTTGTTGCTCGACCAATCGCTTTGTCTCAATCTTGGCTTTTTCAATTTTGCTTTCGGTCTCTTTGGACAATGCGCTTAATTGAGATATCGCGTCCTCCAGTCTTTTCTCTAAACTGGATAACGAGTTTTGTTGTAAAGAGAGGGCGGATTGGTTGTCTTTTTCGGTAAAGTCCGGTTCGACAATCGTCCCAAATTCCGCAGGTGGTGCCGCTTGATGTGCCTGGTTACTTGTGTCCGGTCTCGTTGCTTGATAGATGGCAAAAGCCGCAAGTGCAAGCAAAACCGCTGAGATGATGGTGATGTTCTTATTGCGGGTTTGGGTTTGTTCGTTGACCTCTCCCCCTTCTTCGAACCCTCCTTGAGCATCACGGAAGAGTGCTTTTTTTAATTTACTTAACATCGTTCGCACCTCCACCGGTCACGACGTATAGGTGTGTCGATTCTTGAGGCTTAAGGTCGAACTTATCGAGGGCGGCACTTCTTGCGGCATAGCTGTAAAATTGTGCGGTGGTGAGGGTGACAGGTTGGCTCGACGGGTTGGTGACTTTGTAAATGATGCCGGAGTAGTCTTTCCCTACAAAGATGACTTGGGGGATCACAGGTAATGCGCTGGTGTCTTTAGGTAATGTCTTAGGGTCGACGAGGTGAACACTAAAGCCTGCTATGGGTTGCTTGGAATGTTGCCACTGCATCATGGATTTACTGAATGCAGCGATGGCGGTTGGATAATCAAAATTGCGCTGGAATACAGACTTCTCATCGGCATAGCGTTGAGAGGGGACAAACTCGGTGACAATGGCAGGCGTTGCCTTTGGGGTGATGAATAGCGCAAACAGTCGACCTTTTGTGGTGGTGACGTGCGCGGTAAACGGTAAGGCGATGTTGATTTTGAGTGACACTGAGCCTGTTTTGTCTTTTTGGTTGCCTGTCGTGGTACAAAACCCTCGCGGGCAGACGATGTTTGAGATCTTATCGGACTTCACTCTCAATCGGTTAATGTTGATCGAAGAGAGTTGGATAGGAATGGTATCGCCGTCGTTAAAGGTGAACGTGGCTTTGGGTACATTGTCTTTGCTGGCTAAGGCTGGCTGAGCCATGAAAAGTGCAGAAAGGAGAAGTATGAATAACTTAATCATTGGGTTGTTCCTCTTTCATGATGCCATGCAGCTCTAGTAAACCGTTGTCGTACGCCATCTGTACGATGTAGGTCACCTCTTCGGCGGGTAAGGTTCTGTCGCCTACCGTTTTGATGAGTTGGCCTTTTTGTTTTATTTGCATGGAATCAAGGGAGACGTGCGTTTGACCTGGAAGCGGGTCAAAGCGGCTGCTGATGTTGCTTTTTTGAATGTGAGTGGCGTCAGTGATGAGGAGTGGTTGAATACCTGCCCACTGCTCGGGCGGGACATAGTCGAGCAAGCGCCCGTATTGACGAGAGACATTCACAGGGGTGACATTGAGTTTAAGGAAAAGAAAGTACTCTCCCATCATTTGTAAGTAGGGTGCGTCGACTTGTTCCGAAGAGAGGGTGAAAGCTTGTGAAACGGTCGGTGGTAAGAAGGTTCGTTCTTGATGGTTCATGGTTCGATTGAGGGCTAAACCTAAAACGATGCTGACGATGGCCAAGACCATAAAGCCGACCAGTAAAAGCACATTTAATAATTTGCTGAGGGCAATTAAGTTTTTTTCGTGACTCAATTCCATATTCTTTCCTTAAAATAGCCAGTAGCGTTTTTGTGAAGGGGGAGTGCGTTTAAAAATCTGTTGGTTCACATGGCGACTCCCCCACCAGTAGCTGGCAAGAGCGATGATGTTTTCTCCGTATTGGACTTTGATGGAGCGCAATCCTAAGAACCACGCAATGGCAAATGCCAATCCTATTGCTTGATGTTTTGCCAGGAAGAACAGCAAAAAAAGTAGCAATGCGGGTAGCACTTCATCTCTAGGTAGGCCCATCATGCGCTTGCCATGGTTGAGGTGTTTAGGGATAGAGTAAAAAAGGGGTTCGTTGTTCATGCGCATCATCTCTCTTTGGTTTAAGCGAGTCCGACCATTGGTTTCACGACTTCCCAGAAAATCATCCCACCAGTAAAGCCTCCAACCGCACCAAGCCAGTTACGACTCATAAAGCCTCCGGCAGCGGCCCCAATCGCTCCGGCGCCTAAGATGGCATTTTCGACGGCAGAGTCATCACCAGCGGTGTCTTTGATGGTGGTTTTTCCGGCGGCAAACAGATCCACGGCGAGTGCGGGCTGAGTGATAAGAAGGAGGATGGATGAGAGAGTGATAGCGGTGATGACATTGGCTCTCCACCTTGGAGAGATATTGAGTTTGTTTTGCATAATGTTTCCTTTTGAGATCCACAATGTAGATCGATAGACACGAAAAATTACGCTTTGGGTTCATCGATAGGTTTTTCCCATCGTTCCCCAAAGCGCTCGAGATGGTCAGCAAGTCTTTTAGCGGCTTCCTGACGTTTCGTTCTTCCACTCTGTTTTTTGGAGCGTTCAAGCATTTTGTTGTGTTCTTCGTCGAGCACGATATTGACGGATGTACCTGCTTTCATAATCAACCATCTAATTTGTAGCTATTAAGCTACAGGTTACATAATTATTGGTTATAATAAATAAACAAAAGTTTATTTCAAGTGCAATTTAACCCTTTTGTTTATTTATCTGACGTACATAAGGTTTTGCTCTATGAGGGATAATGGAAGGAACTTAAAAAATTTAATTGAATAAAATGCAAACAATTGCGGATAGGATTAAGACCTTAAGATTAGAAGCTAAGCTCACTCAAAAAGAGTTAGGTAAAAAAATCGGTGTAACTCCAGTGACAATATCTAAATGGGAGTTGGACACAGCTCAACCTAAATCACATAGTTTATTAAAGCTATGTAAAACTTTTAATGTTGATATTGAATGGTTAACTTATGGTCGAACTGAAAATGTTAGTTTTGGCATTAAACATATGGATCAAGATGATTTATTAAAAGTGCCGTATTTCGAAAAGATAGAGGCAGCAGCTGGAGATGGTTGTTTTATTTCATCTGAATATGCGGACCTTGAATTAATTATGCCTAGAAGCTTTTTTAATACAAAAGTTAGTAGCAGTTTAGTTAGTTTGAGAATCTTAGGGGACAGTATGGAACCTGAGTTTAGAAGTGGTTCAATTATTTGTGTTGACACTCAAAATACCATGCCAGTTGATGGTAAAACATATGTTATCAACCATGAAGGTATGTTGAGGGTTAAGTTTATAGAAAACACACCTAAAGGTCTTTTGTTACGCAGCTTTAACTCAAATTATAAAGACGTATTAGTAGATGATAATGAAGAGTTCTTTATTATTGGGTTAGTAATCCTACAACTTTCTTTTTACCAATAAATTTTTATATAGTTTAATGGAAAAGCTAGCGTTTTATCACTGTTAAAGCTAAAATGGCTTTAGTTTTCGGAGTAAAAGTGCATTACATAGCACGCTACTACATAGTTTTCTATGTAGTGTATTTTTCGAGAATCAGAATGTGTTAGACTCTCAATCTAACTACATAGCATTTGCAAGAAGCCGTTCGCCCGCTCGTGAACGGCTTTTTTGTATCTAAAATTTATGAGTTTGATCTTTCAGCAAATCTTGTGTAGATTGTTGGTTCATTGTTTGACGTGAGAAACCAAACAACCTTAAAATCGAGCGGAATCTAAAGATGAATCAATTACAATTTCCGTGCCTTAGGTACGACTTATCCCAGCACTCTTTCAGTTCAAGCCTTCATTTTTTCAGTGCGACGATTCCACTGTCTCTGTGCTTGAGTTCTGTTGGGGTGTGTCATGCAATTATCTGAGCAAAATCCCCCACTAACTAAATCTCAATACGACAAAGAGTATCGTGCGAAACGTAAAGCTCGTAAGCATGAGCTTATCGCGCTTCATCATGATATTGTCAACCGGGAACAGGAAACCAACTCTAACTTTTGCTTTGGGTTTTCTAAACGCCGTTTACTACGTTCTGGTGAGTGGGTTGATCTTCCCCATGAATACGCTTTTATCTTAAAGGGCTGTGAAGAGTTCATTGATAACCCTCAACGTTTCCCTGGTTTGTTTGCTTGGGGTGGCGCTGCAATTAATAATATCCAATGCCGAACATTAATCGCCAAAGGGCTAGCATGTATCTTGACTAATGCGGACCTTATTGGGGGGCGAGTTGGTCAACCGACTGAGGCTGGCTTGAAGCCCATTAGTTACGACCAGTTACAAGAAGATTACGCTTTGCGTTTTGGGGAGTTTATTTCACCTAAATCTTTTGCCAAAGTGATTCGATACTTACAAAGGGCTTCTTACCTGGCGACTGAACGTATTAATGTCTGTGTGGATGCTGAAGAGGGAACAGTACGAAGTGCAGCTTCCTATAAACAATTCTCAGCGACTTTCTTTAAAGACTTAAAGGTTGTGAGCTACAGTAATATTTGTGAGCTTATTATTGCTTCTCGTAAACGTATGGAGCAAAAAGGTTTACGCTTCGAATGGCTGAACTTTCGAACAATTGCTTCTGGTATCCAAGAAATCTTTAATGCGACGAAACTCAACAAAACAGCCTCTTTTGTTTCAAGCCTATTTACTGTTACCCCAAAAGCCGTACAGCTTTCCCCTCATTAAACAACTGAATGTATCCGCTTAACGGCGGAGGCTTACTCACGCCTGCTCTATAGATATTCATCAAATTAACAGCAAAATCAATGACAATCTACGATTTTACAGTCCTATTCTGTTGTTCTTAACCAAGGAAAAGTGGGTTGAGTCGATAAATTTCGTTCTTTTGTAAAAGGTAGTGCAATAAGTTACTGATAGAAGATAGGCAAAAAATGCGGGTGTAAACACTACTGCGCTTATGAGTACTTCGTAGTTATATAAATATATAAATTAATATATAGATGAATATTAGAGATTAAGGTTCATGCTGGCTGCTATATGCTTGCATGTAGAGTCAGTATGAAGCCGACAAAGCGAAGCGACGTCAGCTTATCACCCACGTCAAATTGATCGATCTAACTTAAAAGCTCAAAGTACCTCCCATCAAAAGCATTCAATATCAACAAACCAGGAATGTACAAAGAAAGCTTTTGACGGGCCCCACAGCCAGCATGAAGTAAGCAGATATTATAAATTTTATAAAGTGGCTGGCTGCGCTGAAACTTTCTTTTGTCATTCGACAGGAAACAACTTCACATTACGCATAGCTTAGTGGAACCATACAAAAATGATCATCGTTAATTCAAACTCTTCATACTACGTCTTTCGCTTCGCGAGGCCTAGCAATGGGGTGCGGTCAAATTTAACTCATTTGTTACTAATTAAGAGGCGTTTAATGAAGCGGATGAGTAGTTACTACAGGATTAACAAAGCGTTACTGAGTCATGATATACTGCTTGCGGGTGCTCTTGGCTGTTTGTCATGAGCAATCATTGAAACATTTTTGTTTATGGCAGATAGACAAAAGCCCCGTTAGTTAATAATAACCAACGAGGCCTCAATCATGTATCGACAACTTGATTATAGCCTCTTCAACGACGGAGGCAAGCAAAATGCCAAAAAGTAAAACCGCCCTAATGGGATTAACGGTCGTCTGTATGACGATATTGTGTTCGCTTTGGATTGTACGAGATTCACTCTGTGAATTTCGTTATGAAGATAAGAACGTAAACTTTCTAGCTACGCTTGCCTACGAAGTGAAGTAATGGCTGGACAGGAAGGGGCTGACGCCCCTTCCTGATTCAGTGTGTGATTCATGCCAAGGTGCACCCAAATCTTTTCCCTCATAGAGACACGCTTATTATTTTACCGCATCCTATTTTTCGCGGCGTGTTATTTACATTATGTTAAGGGAAAAATCCCAAGGCACACTTAGCGTTTGAAATATCAGGCGACGAAACGCTATACTTACCTGAGGTCCATAAGTTAAAACACACGACATTGCTTACTCCTGAGTGCCCAATGTCGTGTGTTTTTTCTAGGATTTAGAGTGTGTTAGAGGTGGTACTCTGACTATATAGCACTCGCAAAAAAGCCGTCTTCCTGCTAGTAGACGGCTTTTTTGTGTCTAAAAAACCAGCGTTTGATTTCTTTTCTCGGTTGAGATAGGTTGAAATTTCACCGTTTGGGTGACCAATCCAAAAATCCCAAAAATCTAGCAGATATCAAATTATGACTCAATCATGGCATGGGCTAAAGCCCAAACAACACATTCTCAATCACACCGCTTGTTTATCCCTCGGGATGAAGTGCTGTGTGTTTTAAACGTGGACGGTGAATGTTATGAAGACGCCTGGACACGACTCCTCCCCTACCCCCTCCGATAAATCGAGTTACGATTCAGAGTATCGCCGCAAGCGTAAGGATCGGAAACGGGAGTTGATCGAATTGCATCATCGTGTCGTTGCAGAAGAGAACGCGCGGAACCCTAAGACGCCTTTTGAGATAGGACTCAAGTCTCGCCGGTTGCTTCGAAGTGGTAAGGTAGAAATCCTACCGCCAGAATACGGGCGGATCTTAAAAGGGTGTGAAGAATTTATTACCAACCCCAATCGTTTCCCGTCACTTAATGCATGGGGCGGTGAAGCGATAAATAATGTGCAGAGTCGCACCTTAATTGCGAAAGCATTAGCGTGCATGTTGCCGAACACCGACCTCATTGGCGGGCGTGTTGGTTTGCCCACCGAAGCGGGGTTGAAGCCCATCAGCTACGATCAGCTTCAAGAAGAGTATGCGTTGCGCTTTGGCGAGTATATTTCGCCCAAATCCTTTGCGAAAGTGATGAAGTATTTGCAGCGTGCTGGCTATTATCACAGTGAGCGGATCAATGTGTGTGTCGACCAAGACGAAGGGACGATACGCAGTGCCCCTTCATACAAACAGTTTACCATTCGTTTCTTTAATGACTTAAAAGTCGTGCGTTACCCCAACATCAGCGAATTGATCCTCGCGACACGGGGTTTTGCGCCCATTTCAGCGAAAAGTCCAATGAAAGCCGCCAGCCCTTTATTGATAAGGGCTGGCAGGGATGGCTTGTTTGCCAACATCCTTCTTAAGCAACTCCTTCTACCATTATTTCCTCTGTCCAAGGCGCTAAATTCTCAAGCAGCTTCTCTAAAATAATATTGTCTTTCTTAACACCAAAGGTGTAATTACCGGCAAGTTGGATATGACGCCATGCGACTGGGGATAAACCTGCTATCAAACTCACTACTTCCGGGTTCTTTTCTTGCTCAAATTTTTCAATCAGATTGGACAGTAAGGCCGAGTTATAATAGATGATGCAATTTGCGATAACTCTCACACAATCATTCCATTGATCTATCTGATAGTCATTGCCTCCTCGAAATTGATTTCCATTGATTGAAGCAATAGCTCGACGTAATTGGTGGTAGGCTTCTCCACGGTTCAAAGCTTGTTGGACAAACTGCCGTAGGAGTTTATCGTCTACATAGTCAAGTACATAAAGGCTCTTAATGATTCGGTCATACTCTCTAAGTGCGGCTAATGTGCGACTATTTTGCTTACCATTCGAGAGCTTGGTGATGATAGTGCTTTGTGTGGTTGTCTTTCGACTTAATGAGCAAATGATCCTTTGAATATTTTTCCACTCTTGTTTGATAAGCGAGGTGTTAAACGGTCGGCGCAGCTTTAAAACAGCGCTTCTCCGTGATTAATTTCAAACAAATCATGAAATACATTTTTAAATTTGGCGTAACGTGGAGCGAACTGGTAACCAAATAAGTCAAGAATAGCAAAGTTAACGTTATTAACCCCATGAGTATCGGTTGCCAATGCTTTGGGTTGAATATCACTGCTATTGTTATAGAGTAAGTCAAAGGCATGGTGGCCCTCATACTCGTTAGCAGAAATAATTTTGGTGTTTACAGGGACATGATTTGATACCAATGTAAGGGCTGATACACCTTTGCCTTTACGGAAGTATTTGGCTGAAAATCGCGCTTTGAATGTATTAATACGGCACGCATGTTTTTGACCATCAATGCTACCAAAAGGTGTAGATTCATTGATCGTGTAATGTTTAAAGATAGAAAGTTTTGCCAATGCATCCGAGATAACATCATTGGCATCACTTGTCGTCTCTGGTCGAATGTATCCATCATTCACGGCCCTTAGAACACCAATAGCTCGATCAGATATCGATGACATATGATGCAATCCGTAATTGGAACCATTACCAAAGATACAGGCAAGCAAGTCTTCTTCTCTCGCCTTATTCCCCAGTTTCTTCGTTCCGACGTTCTTAAAGGCATCTAAGTAGCCTGTTCTTTGATGCACGTAATCCATAATTTCGATAATGCCCATATGTTGAAGTTGGTTATAAATGGGGTTATCAAGATCGTCTTTCCAACGCTTATTGGCCAGCTTCCAGGTTAGCTGATTGGTACGAGGTTGATGGACAACAAAATCATTGGCTCCATCATTGATATTACAGCTGACTTCAGTCATTTTACGATGCACAGATGTCGTTAATGTGTCCAGAATCTGTTCGATAGGAGTGCCCAACTTATCTAACCCTGTTTTTGAAACAAGGTTTTCATCTTGTTTCCATTCGGCCATCGGGATCAAGTCATCTTCGAGACGTTTGTTTTTCGCACTCTCATTGACAAATATATGATTGCTATCAAGCATTCGAGAGACTTTCTGATACAAGTAGTATTCAAAACGTCGATGGTTAACCCCCTCCTTATCTACGATGTAGCATTTATCCTGTTTAAGAAGTAACCTTTGGTCGGTAGTGCAAAGGTGTTTATCCTTCTGAAGCTCCGATTTTGCCATCTGCAATTGCGTAGAAAGTAATGTCTGACTTGGATCGCAATCTATATCTATCGCTAAAAAGAGTGGCCTTATCGAGTTTGAAATTTTTCTATATTGACTGTCAATGTATTGCCATTCATATTGTCGCTTATCAAAATTTTCCTTATTCAGGTGTTGACTAATCAGTTGGATCTCATCTTTGGGGAGCATTTCAAAGGCATTTTGCCGGATATCACCAAACTGAGTTTGGTCGCTGACTGAATCATCGACAAAGAGCCTTAGGAGATGACCCGCATGGACCAGTTTGTCTCTGATAACTTCAAGCTCATCGGCGATCCGTTGTTTAGCGGCGGCAGATGTCGCTTCTCTTTGTTTTCTAGTCACATACTGAAAAGCGGTGACTAACTTATCATTCGTTTTCTGATAGCGGAAAAATAAGTAACACACGATGTATAGCATCCCCTGCCATTCTGGGAATCGACGAATTTTATAGAGAGATTGGTGCCGAATAATTGAAGCGTAATAAGTTAAGTTCCCTTGCGATAATCCCAATTCATTGATGAGGTTTTTTATCTCTTGATAAACACTTTTTATTGTATTGTGCGTTTCAATTTCACGCATAAGTTCTGTTGGGGTAAAGTCTTTTGCTGAGCCTTTCTGTGCCGAGAGTTGGTTCAGTCGCCCCTTGGTGTGCAATATTTTTTTAAGTTGTATACGAGTGGTGTCAGACATAGATCTCGAGAGGATAGACTCCGTTCTCTGTCTCTCACTGGCTAAGACTGACGTGATCATGTCTTGTAACGTGGAATAGCCGGCTAAACCAATGCGTTTCTGACCAAAGAAAGCTAAGCATTCATCAAAAATATATTTGGGATAGGTGCAAATCGTTGCCACATCTTCTAGGCGTTCTAGCAACGATTTCTCTTCAATTTTAGAAAATCGAGTAAACCCAAGGATCTCATACATCTTCAATATCAATGTTGCTCGTGTACTTTTGGCAATGAGTGGGTATTTGGGCTTCCTGTTTGGAAAATAAGTCGCGTAAAGGTAATCGACATCTTGTTTGACATCTCGCAATCTGAACTTTGGTACGACCGGTTTGGCTCGGAAGTACCCAATTAAAAGCAGTAAGTAAATTCGAGTTTCAACCTTATTCAAGGTTGATAATACTCTCTCAATACGGGGATCTATCGAAAAATACTCTTCCCGTTCACTTTGGTTAAAAACGGGACGTGAGTACAGCTCATGAACCTCTTGATCCGTCAGGATTTGAATTCGGCTAGGCTTAACAGTTTGCATCGTTCTCCTTTTTATATCAGCTCAAGCGAAAGGTCATCATACAAGAAGTCAGATTGCACAATCGATGTTTTGCGTGACATTTAGATATACCCTATGATCACAGACTAAAAGTGGTAGTTTTTATATATTTGTCATAACCTATATGGCACACAATTTTAGATCATAACTTAAATGTCACTTAGGAAAGATTATGTACATCTTTGGCTACCTTAGAGCATCAACAAGCGACCAAAATGCAAAACGAGCACAGAGCATCTTACAGAGGTTTGTACAGGGAAAAGGATTTCGTATCGCTGGATGGTATATTGAAAATGAATCCGGTGCTTCTCTGCAAAGACCCGAACTTCTTCGTTTACTTGATGATGCTGCGAAAGGCGATGCAATCATCATAGAACAGATAGATAGGCTTTCTCGCCTGGATGAGAAAAGCTGGTTCACATTGAAAGAAATGCTGCACGAAAAAGAACTCAAGGTGATTAGTCTGGATTTACCAACCAGTCATGTTGCATTCTCTCCCCAAATCACCGATGAATTTACCGGGTCGATGATCAAAGCAATAAATAGCATGATGATGGATATGCTAGCTGCTATCGCAAGAAAAGATTACCAAGATCGCTGCCGTCGTCAGGCTGAAGGAATAAAGAAAGCCAAAGAGGAAGGTAAATACAGAGGACGGCAAGCTGACTGTGATCTACACGAAAAGATCTATCAGCTACGAGTTATCAACAAGCTGAGTATTAGTGATACCGCCAAACTCACCAATGTATCGGCTCGTACAGTAATTCGAGTAGCTCAAAAGTTGGCAAGTGAGCGTTCTGTGGCAGTAATTTAACCATTTCATACGGAGAGACCAACATGGCTGTAACTGTATTAGGTATAGGCCTGGTAAAAAATGGGGTTGCACTCCATGAAGCTGCTCACAAAGGTAATATTGTCCTTTGTAAACCCAAAATAAGTCGCGCTAAACTATTGGAAATCTTAGCATACAAACCACCGTGTTTAATTGGAAGTTGTAGCAGCGCTTATTTTTGGGTTCGGACCTTGAAAAAGTAGGATATGAAGTTCGACTTATTGCTCCAACGTCTGTCTCTCCTTATCGATTATCAGGCCGAACAAAAAAATGATGCAACTCACGCTCAAAGGGTTTGTGAAGCGGTTTAACGCCCTCATATAAAATCAAACACCTAGCGTAGCTCGCAAGTAGGACGTTCGCTTATACAGTGATATGGGTCTAGGGGCTCCATAAGCCCCATTGTGTATAGGTTAACTGGTCGCGATGATACACCATAAGAACCTAAGTTATTGATAATACTTAATATTGCAACCTCATCACTTTAAGCGCCGATTAATGCAAGGTAGACAAGCGCATGGCTCAATGTTGCACGAGATCGAGTTCGGAAAGTGAACTTGAATAATTCTAGTGTTCTGATAGCAAAGCAAATGCATCAAAACCAGTTATTATCTGTGGACTCTATTTTGTGAGTCTATTTCGATTTTTTACGCTACCTTCTATCGATATTTATCTCTCTGAGACTGGCTATTTGGTTTTCATTTTTTGGATAAGATGAGAGTGGTTCTTTGTAGGCAATAAAGTATAAACAAAGCCGACCTGTTGATTTAAGTCCCAATATACAAGTAATATTTGCTTAAAAATGATATTATCTATCTATCTATCTGAAAATTATGAAAAAAATAATATTATTTACTAGTTTATTCAGTATTCCAGTACTGGCTGCGACGGAGTCCCCTCAGATTTTTGTTGGCGTAAAGGGTGGGTATCAATGGGCCCTAGACGACAATTACAATCATTCAAATCCAGAGGGCACAATTTTAGGTCTCTATGGCGGGTTACAGTTTACGCCCTCTTGGAGTTGGGATTTAGGCTATCAATATCACGATAAACTAAAGGCGGACGCCACATCTGTTAATGTTAAAACTTGGTTGATTGAAAGTGCTCTTCGTTACGATTGGTACCTACAAGATAACCTAAGTTTATACGGTCGGCTTGGTGCTGCTTATTGGGACATGGAAAAAACGCAACTGTCTTCAAGTAAGAGCGATGCGACAGGTTTTTCTCCTCTCGGTGAGGTAGGGATTAACTATCACTTTAACCCTAACGTCCGATTATCAACGGGCTACCAATACATTGACAGTATTGGTAAGTCAAATACGGGTAAGTATGATAGCCATGGATTGTTGGTCAGTCTAACCTATACGTTTGGCAGTACAACACAACCAGCGTTAGTCGAAACAGCGCCAACGTCTATTATTGAAGATACTCCCGTTAAAGAGACTGCCACTGTAAAAGCACCTCCTCAAATGCAGGTCTTTTCATCAAAAACTTCAGATGGATTATTTATTTTTGATTCAGTCGAACCTAGCCAAGAGTTTATTGACCAATTAACTGAAGTCTCTTCAGTATTAAATTCTTACCCACAAGGTCATGCCGTGGTTGTTGGACACACTGACTCAACAGGCTCTGCACTCTACAATCAAAACCTTTCTGAGCATCGTGCTCAAGCGGTCGTCAATAAACTGATTGAATTGGGTGCCACACCGACGCAACTTGAATGGAGAGGTGAGGGTGAGTCTCAACCTGTTGCAGATAACAATACTCCTGAAGGACGAGCTAAAAACCGCCGAGTTGAAATCACCATCTCTAACTTTCAGTTTCAAGGATAAGTTGTATTATTATGAATAAGCATTTTAAAGTCTTAATTTTAACAGTGGTTTTTCCACTACTAACGTTATTAACCGGTTGTAATTCAGAAGTTGCCTTCTCTGAATCAACCGTAAAATTAGAACGTATAGATATCACCGCTTCACCGATAACAACACGAGGTGTTAGTGAATTGACGCTTGCAGTAGGTAACAAGCAACCCTTCGAAGCGATTGGTCACTACGATGATGGTTCATCTCGCACATTGACGGATTTAACCGTGAGTGATTGGCACACAAGCGACCCTGATGTAGGACGCTTTGATGAGCCTGGCGTATTTACTGCTACTAACGAGGGTAATACGACCCTCACGGCCACCAAAGATGGCGTGACCAGTAATACGGTGGAT